>JADFWT010000195.1 GCA_015233785.1 Magnetococcales bacterium | reverse complement strand
GTATGGGTACTGGCTGAGACAATGGTCCTGGCGGATGGCGTGCCGATGAGCCGGGTGAGCCCCTCCAGGGCGTGGCGGATGGTTCCCACCTGATCGGCCAGCCCTGCGGCTACGGCGTCCTGCCCGAAGAAGAGGCCCGCCTCGGTGGCCCGCACGGCGGACTCCTCCATGCGGCGGTTCTCGGCCACATCCTGGGCGAACATGCCGTAGAGGCGGCTGACCTCCTTCTGGAGGGAAGACCTGGCCTCGTCAGAGAGGGGTTCGTGTCTGGAAAAGTCATTCTTGCGGGCGCCGGCGAAGACGGTGGTGTATTGCCGTCCCTCCTTGGCGTTGCGGCTGGATTCATCCACATGCACGGCAATGACGCCGATGGAGCCTACGCCTGCGGTTTGGGACGTGATGATGTGGCTGGCAGCCGAGGCCAGCAGGTAGGCCGCCGAGAAGGCGTCATCGGCAAGAGCCCAGATGGGCTTTCCCTCGCCTGCCTCCCGGATCATGGCGGCCAGATCGAAGACACCGCCCACCTCGCCGCCGGGGGAGTCGATGTCCAGCAGGATGGCTTTGACTTGAGGGTCTGTGGCGGCATCCAGGATGCGCTCTTCGATGGCGGCGTAGGAGATCAGTCCAGAAGCCGCCTCTATGGCCCCAGCCCTTTTCACCAGGGTGCCGTGGATGGGCACGATGGCGATACCACTGGGAGTGGTGATTGGATTCAGGAGAGCCGGCTTTGCTTCGAATGCAGAGGCCACAGGGGGAGATTCGACACCGATGCGCTGGCCGATCACCGACATGATGGCATCCATACGGGCGTGATCGACCATCAGCGGCGTGCCGATGACACGGGCTGCAAGATGGGGTAGAAAGTTCATGGAATCCTGTCTCCAGAAATGAAAAACCCCACCGGATATCCGACGGGGAGCTTTGAAAGCGTGGTGGATTTCTGTTTGAGACCGTTGCTCGCAGTCTCACCCTTTGCCAAAATCTGAGAGCAGAGTGTTGGGTATTACCCCGATTGCGGAGAGATTCGAATGACCAAGCAGGAGCTGATGGACACCATCGCCGAGCGCAATCGCCTGACCCGCAAGGAGGCGGAACTCTGCGTCAACGTGGTGCTCGATTGCATCTCCGATGCTCTCGGCCAGAAGGGCAAAGTTGAGCTCAGGGGGTTTGGCGCCTTCAGCTGTAAAAAACGCCCAGCTCGGATTGGCCGTAATCCCAAAACGGGCGCTCAGGTCCATGTGCCCGCCAAATATGTCCCTGTCTTCAAGGCGGGTAAGGCGCTCCGAGAGCGGGTGGACAAGTAAGGGACCTACTGATCTCACCACCGCTTCCATGTCCTGAAATGGGAGTGATTACAGCCGCTTCCGCCATCACGCGGCATCTGCCGTCTGCTGACTCAACCAATCGTGGACCCGATCCATCAGCTCCGGGAATTTGGCCTTGAAATAGTGCGGTTGGGTTTCTCGCTCGTTTCGAGGTGATATCAGGTTCTTGCCGAACGAAAGTCCTTTTTTGGTCAGAGCCTTGAACCGTTTGGTTTTGCCCTTGCTGGCTGGACGGGTCATCTCCTCCAGGATTCCAAGCTCCAACAGCACCAAGTTGACCTGGCGGGCCGTCAACGACTCTCCATGCTCCTTGAGAAGATCAGTCAAAGAGCGCGTGACATTTTCCTCGGTATAGTCAGGGAGAAACTCGGTGGGTCTCCCATGAAGCGTGGCGATCCGGTTGAACATGAGGAGCTTGCCCGCATCACTGACCCGAAGGGCATCCATGGCAAAGCGGGCGATGGTCAAGTCTGCCACCAGGGCTGGCGACGTCGAAAACGGCAAGGGGGTAAGAGAGCCGTAGTGACCGGTCCGACGAATGGCGGGAAGGACCTCACCCGTGACCCAGCGTTTGAAACGTTTTGCCTCCAGCTTCCGACTGGTGAAAATCAGGTTGTACAAGCCGGATTCATTGATCACATTGATTCGATCGGCACTGGGCTCAAACCATTTGCAATGTCTTGCCCATCATGGCCTGTTGGGTTGAAAATGGCAGAATGGAAACCAACGATACCCCTATCTGCCCCCACTGCCAGTCCGATGACACGGTGGTGTTTCTCTGCTACGAGACGGTTCATAATGGAGACCGGCGCCTCCACCAGTGTCGTTCATGCAAGGTGTGCTTTTCTGAGACTCGCGGCACCCCCATGGAGAATCTCAAGTCTCCCATCAGCAAGGTAGCTGGCGCGTTAAAAATTCGCAGTGAGGGTCTTGGTCTTCGGGCGACAGCGCGTGTTTTGGGTACGCATAAACGTACGATTGCCGAATGGGAAAAGCGGTTTTCCGATCAGAAAGAGACGTTGATGCTGTACGTCTTCTGCCACGAGTTCATTTCTCTCACCTTCGAGGGGGACGAACTGTATACCGTTGTTGGAAAACGAACAGATCCTCACGAGTCGGTGGGCTGGACTGCTGTTGTTATGGAGAGGGCCAGCCGCTTTCTGGTTGATCAAAAATGTGGGCCAAAGGATGAAGCATTGTTCAAGGCGGTGATGGAGAGCGTTTGCCAATTCATTGAACATGCAGATGAAGTGACCTTCTTCTCCGATGGGGAAAGGCGGTATGGGAACCTGCTGTTTTCTCTCTGCGCTGAGGTCCTGCGGACTGGAAAGCGAGGACGCCCCCCGCAGGTGTTGCCATTTGGTGTCAAAGTCCGGGTCAAGAACAAAGGAGACCAAAAGCACAAGCGTGGACCAAAGCGTCCCAAATACCAAGCGCCCCACAGGGAACATCCTGACACGGATCAAACTCTGGCTGACTCCGAAATCCATGCCAATCATCTGGAAGGGCAGAACGCAGCAACCCGTCGACGCAATAGCGCCTTCCGAAGACGAACGAACACCTACGCGAAGACGACAGAAGGGCTCCAACGGACATTGGATGTTCACCTGATCATCCACAATTTTGTTCGGACTCATTGGACCACAGGGATGGTCCCTGCTGTTGCCTTGGGCATCATGGAAGGAGCATTGTCACTTGAGGCCATTTTGACCATGGCCAAGGTGGTTTGAGTGCCATCACTACCAGGGTTTGGTGCGCCTTCAGGGGTCTCTTATAACGGTTTGAGCCCACTGCCAGGTGGTTGGGAGAGAAAGTTTTTCTGGTCGCTGATCCTCGTGAGTCACCTCATTTTCAGCGGTTGAAGGTTGAGAGGAGACCGACTGCGGGATGCCGGATTGAGTTGCCCAATGGGGTGCGGATTGAACTGTACGGTCCACCGGATGCCTCGCTTCTCAGGGCCCTGTTCAAGGCGGCGGGTGAATGGGCATGATGCGTCCTGAGGACACTATGCCGGAGGTGTATGTCTGTCTGTCACCGGTGGACTTCCGCAAAGGGATCATGGGGCTGGCAGCTCTTGTGGAGGGTGAATTGTCTCTGGATCCATTTTCCGCCCGGCTGTTCGTTTTTACCAATCGGCGGCGAACAGGGGTAAAAGATACTCTACTGGGAGCGTAATGGATTCTGCTTGTGGCAGAAACGGCTGGAACGGGACCGCTTTCATTGGTTGCGCCGATCGGGCGGGGGCACGATGGTCATCAGCGGGCAGCAGTTGAACTGGTTGCTGGATGGCTATGACATCACCCGGATGCGGCCCCATAAATCACTGAAATATTCATATGTATCATAGTGTTTTGTGGTATTTCCCGGTATAATGCTGGCCATGAAAACGCTTCCTGACACCCTCCCTGAAGATCCTGCTGCCTTGCGCGCGATGATCGTGTCCATGGGCAAGGCGTGGGCTGGAGAGCGGGAGTCGTGGGCTGGAGAGCGGGAGTCGTGGGCTGGAGAGCGGGAGTCGTGGGCTGGAGAGCGGACGGCCCTGACTGCCGAAAAGGAGTCCCTACAGCGCCATGCCGACCTGCTTCAGGAACAGGTGCGGCTACTGCTCTCCAGGCGTTTTGGTCGCTCCAGCGAGAAGGGATTCGATCATCCTAGGGCCTGTTAACAATCACCAATCCTCCATTATCCTTGCTGGAAATCGACCACAAGGAGGAGGACATGGACAGGAAGATGTTGCGGGATGACCAATGGGAGCGTATCCGGGACCATTTGCCAGGAAAGCCAACCGATCCTGGGGCCACTGCCCAGGACAACCGTTTGTTTATCGAAGCGGTTTTATGGATTGGCCGGACAGGCTCCCCGTGGCGTGACCTGCCGAAAGAGCTTGGAAACTGGCACACCACGTATACTAGATTCTCCCGTTGGGCCAAGAAGGGAGTCT
>JADFWT010000194.1 GCA_015233785.1 Magnetococcales bacterium | reverse complement strand
CTCCCACAATGTGCAGAGCGCCCTTAAACTGGGCCATGCCCGTGGTGTGGCCATGGTCGCCGCCAGTGGCAAGGGCATTCCTGTGGCGGAATATACCGCTCTGCAGGTAAAAAAAGCGGTGGTCGGCTATGGTCGTGCCGATAAAAACCAGATGCAAGAGATGGTTAAGATGCTGCTCAACCTGCACCGTCGCACAGCCCAAGACGCCTCCGACGCGCTGGCTGTGGCACTCTGCCATGCCCACAGCACGCCACTCGACCAGACGCGATCCGCCATCTCTTCCGGTGACACTTTCAAGCACTCTTTTGAAAGACGTTTTTGAGAGTGGCTGCCTACCATAACCGCTTTGACTGCTAGAACCAGATCTTCCCACAGCATTTGCTGTTCATCGGTCAGTGATAGCCGTGACTCTGCCCTTGTTAACCAAGCATCAGGCGGTCCAAAGCCGCCATAGGCCATGGCACCCTGTCCGCCCTGCATGGCCATGGCCGAGTGGCAATAGGGACCGCACTGATTGCGGGGTGTGGCGTGGGGATTAACGCCGGCTGGAAAAGCCGGTGCTGTTGCGTAATGCGGATGCCAATTATACGCCATGGGATGATTGGCACCGTGGAATGCCATGGGTGGCGGATTGCCGGTGGTGGTCTCTTGTGCCAAAACCAAACCAGGACTGACCATCAGCACAAGAGTCACAAGAAGGAATGATGCAACGCGGGTGTTCATGACGCGACCTCCCATTGTGTGAACTGTCGTGATAGCGGGGAATATCCTTCACGACAGCCGTCTGTTGAACACCAGATGGACAATAAAAAAGGGCCGAAAAACCGTCCGAAAACACTCAGATCCATTGATGAGTATTTACCGCCCGCTTTTCGGCCCTGTTTTCAGGCCATACGGCGTCCCTACAGACTCCCAAAGTTAACGGGACTCTCAGGCCGCTTGTCTGTGATCAGTCCAATACGATAATCACACCGGCATCGGCAAGAAAGTCCTTTTTGATCAAATCATTCAGCTCTGCAGCCGAACTCTTACCCAACACGATTTCAGTCCGATACTTACCCCAAGTCTTCAAGCCTTTAAGCACCAAAGGCCGATCACCAACACGGGGATGGTTCTGTGCTAACATCAGATCCTTCATGAACAGCGAGACCAACTCACCCTGACGCTGTTGCTGACGCCTGTTTCTGGTCGGAAACATAACGCCACCGCGCACCTTGCGTACCTTTGGTGACAGGCTGGGTATAAAATTGGTGCCGCGTGCGTCAATCACCAAACCGGTGGGATCACCGCTACGCTTCTGCTTGGCCTGATTGCCGGCTGCTTGGGCCTGAACCACCTTCTCCAGCCGCTCCAAACGCTTCATCAGTTGATTGATCTGTGCCTTCCAGGGCTGCATAGCCGAATCATCAGCGGATGCATGAGCAGGCTTGATTAACCAATTCAATCCATAGCCAACCATCTCCTGCAAACTGGGCAGTATTGACGGTTTATAGTTGGATGATTGATCCGACTGCGGCATGTTCTGGAAAATACCCGAAGCGAAATCACCTGCCATGGCCATTTCCATAACCACAGTACATGCGCCTTCATCGGCAAAGATCTCACGGCTCTTAATCGTCGCACCGCGTATCACACCGCTGACCTTGGTCTTAACGATGTCGCTTTTTAGGATCATATCCTCAACAACGGTTTCGCCTTCGATCCGTACACCTTTGACGGTCTCCAGAAGATTACGTTGGGCATCCACGGTAGCAGCACGACAGGCTTGAGCAGCAACCAGTCTGGATGGACCTTTGCGCTTACCCATACCATTGCCTTCTGCCATCACACGACCACGTGACCAGTTGATGGCACCAGCCGAGCCGCTCCACTCCATCACCTCACCTGGCCCCTCACTCCAGCCATTGATCGGCAGGGCGGTCATCAGAATCAGACTACTGACGGATAACAGACGTTTAACCAATCCTGAACGGCCAGTCATGAGCAATGTCCTCTCTCTATTTTTGAAACTTTTCATGACCACCTCTACTTCTTAGAGTTACTCTTGTTCTTAGAGTTGCGCTTTTTCTTGGAAACAGCGAAATCAACATTACCGAGCACCGTTGTTCGGGACGCAGCAGGCTTCCAACTATTGTCCCGTGCGTTCAGTTCATAGGGTGAACTGCTCTGCATGTGGAATGGGCTGTTTTCAGCGAACACATTACCGGTAAATTGCGGTTGAGCCTGACCTTTTACAATCACACCTGCCGACGAACTACCCCGGATTTCACAGCCACGAACCACCACCCGACTGCTGCCGCCGATCTCCATAGCGCTGTAGGTATTGCTCAGAAACTGACTATCCAGAATCATCGGTGTGCCAGCCTGGACCACCACCGGGATATCACCACCCGTGCTCTTCAAACCACGAATCGATACTGGCAATGTGCTATCCAGTCGCAGAAATGTCGAATAGGAGCCGTTGTTGACACCACCCACCTCAACCGGTGCCTCTTTGGTACCAAACACCTGCAATTCACCATGAACGGTGATACCGGTTTTACGCTCCAGTTGAATAGCAACACCCGGCTCAATCAGCAATACACCAGTATTGGCCAACGCCACCGGCGCATTAAGCGTGTACGGACTATTAGCCTTGGTCATCACAGAAGGCGCTTCGATACGGGCAGGAACCAGACGCGGTAGAACCGTTGCCGTCGCAAAGCGTGGATCAGGCAACGCCCGTCCCATAGCTTTCACAACCGAACCAACATTCTCTGCCTTATCCACTGGCGTTACCTGAACATGAACCGTGCTGAAGTTGGCTAACTTATGCACGATTTTGTTATCACGCACTTTGCCGATTTCAGTAAACGGTCCTTGTGGTACGTCAGCAACACCCACTTTATAGATGTCCAGATCATCGGATTTGGACGGTGTCCAGTTCACCACTACCTCACCGTCACGACCATCCACTTTCAGATCGGTAACCGGCTCCGGCGGTGTATTGTCCACATTGACCACACCCAGCGGTGAAACCCGCTCGGTCATGGTGCCCTCTTCATTCTCCACAACCGCAACCACAGCAGATGCATCAACATTTACATCCGGCTTGATGTCCACTTTGGCGGTGTAGAAACCCTTCTCAGTCTCCACAAGATCAACCAGCCCCAGACCTTCAACACGCGCATAAGCCGCTTTCAGGCCGGACTCTGCTTCCACAGCGATGTTCAGCGAATCACCAAACTTCAGCACCTTGCCCATACCATCATGAACAACCTGTGTGATGCGCGGACGCTTAGCACCTGCCAAAGCTTTTGGTTCTGGGATAGTACCCATCAACTCCCGACCAAGCTCATCGGCAGCGCGAAACAGATTGGCGTCATCCTTGATATGCCATGCAGCAAACGCAGCATTGAGAATCAGACCCACCGGCGTGGTGGCAACACCGCCCTCATGCTTGCGGCTAACCTGCTCGCCTTTCCAGATCTCTTTACCGACCCGATCCACAAAGCGCATTTCCACACCCACAGCAACCTGGGCATAGGTAAGCAGAAACAGTTTGTCATAGTGAGTGATCTTACCGTAGATCAAGCCATCCACACCCAGAATACCAGCCAGCTCGGTAGACGGAACCGCGGCAACCGCTGCGGGATCAGTTAACTTGGCGGCCCGCGAAATCGACGATCCACTTGACGGATATGCATCATCCGATAGTTCTTACCGGAAAAATGGCTGGACATGGTACGTCGTACAATCTCAAAAGCCCGATCGGCATCGGTTCCATTGACGAATGGCAGAAAAGCCACAGTCGTTGGAAATCCTTCACGATTCGAACTGGTCTCACTATCACCAATATTGGTGGTGAAGGCCGGCCCAGCGATTATAGTACTCTTCGTCGCAGCCACACATCCGGTCAACAGTGTGGTCACAAATAGACCACCCAGTAACCAGAGTTGCGACTTTCTGAAAAAAATACGCTTGTTCATGGGCAATTCCTCCAATATGACTGCTTTCCCCGATTAAACAGTCTGTTAACCGTATTAATAAATAAGTACTACTGCCAAGCTTTGGCCAACGCGGTTCCAGGATAATAGAACGCTAAAATACGACCAAACGGACTCTTACGTACTTTTGCGATCACCACGCCACCCCACTTTGAATACCCTAATCCATGACCAAAACCATAGCCGCTAAAGGTGATGTAATCATTCTGCTTCTTCACCGTTGTCATCAGACTGGGCAATTTCAAATCGCTCATCAGAAGCAACTGGGCTGGGATGGTTGCCTTACGCCCTTTCAAAATCGCTGTCAGAGTTAATGCGCG
>JADFWT010000193.1 GCA_015233785.1 Magnetococcales bacterium | reverse complement strand
GCTCGAATCGGTGCCCATCTGCCCAACGATCTTAAAATTAAGAAGGGCAAGCTGAGAGGCCAACTCTCCGAAGGCATGCTCTGCTCCGTCACCGAACTGGGCATGGCCGAAGCCGCCGAAGGCATTTTGATTCTGCCCGAAGATACCCCCGTGGGCCTGCCCATTGCTGAAGCACTGCAACGTCATGATCATCTGCTTGAAGTGGATCTCACCCCCAACCGGGGCGATTGTCTCGGCGTGCGCGGCATTGCCCGCGATCTAGGAGCCTCTATCGGTTCCAAGCTGAAACCGATGGTGATTAATTTTACGGTGGATGACACCGTTGATCAACGCCACCCAATGGCCGTAAAGATTGAAGATGCTGAAGGGTGCCCCCGCTATGCCGGTCGGGTCATCGAAGGGGTAAAGATCGGCCCCAGTCCCGACGCACTACGCTTCCGATTGGAGAAGGTAGGGCTGCGCTCCATCAACAATGTGGTGGATATCACCAACCTGATTCTACTGGATCTCAACCAGCCCCTGCACGCTTTTGATCTGGCCCAACTCAAGCCACCCCTGGTGGTGCGCCGGGCCGCCAATGGTGAAGTACTGGAGACCTTGGATGAGGTGGAACGCACCCTTACCGACCAGATGACCCTGATCGCCGATCAGAACCAAGGACTGGCGCTGGCAGGCATCATGGGTGGGCAGAACTCCGGCATCACCGATGGTACTACCGATATTTTTCTGGAATCGGCCTACTTTGAACCGGTTCGGACAGCACGCACCGGGCGTCGTCTTAATATTGTCAGCGACTCTCGCTACCGCTTTGAGCGCGGCACCGACCCCTATGGCATCCAGTTTGCCTTGGACCGTGCCACCCAGTTGATTCTGGAGATGGCCGGCGGAAAGGCCGGGTCGCTGATTCTTGAGGATGCCGGAACCTGGATGCGCCCTTCGCCGGTCCCCTTCCGTCCTGAACGAGCCAACCAACTGGGCGGCATCTCCCTGGAACATGATGAGATGGAGCGCATGCTGATAGGACTTGGCTGTGAGCTTTCGGACTCCGCACCACCCAGCAATAATTTTCACGCCCAGATGATTCAGCCCCCCAGCCACCGTCACGACCTCAAGCGGGAAGAGGACCTTGTGGAGGAGATTATTCGCCTCTTCGGCTATGATCGCGTCCCTTCCACCATGCCCCATAGCGGCATGTCGGCAGAGGGTGATCTGGCCCAGGAGAGCTGGGCCGACCGCCTGCGGGATCTCTGGACCGGACTTGGCTATCTTGAAGCCGTAAACTACGCCTTTGTGGATCGAGCTACGCAGACCATCTTCGACCCGAATCGGGAAGCCGAAGCGCTGCTCAACCCCATCTCCGAAGAACAGGCGGTAATGCGTACCACGCTGATGCCGGGGTTGATCCAGACCGCTATCCGTAATCTCAACCAAGGCAACGCCCAGTTGCGCCTCTTTGAGACCGGTGCGGTGTTTCACCTTGAGCAGCCAGGCGTGACCCACGAGTCGGATCGCCTCTCAGGGCTGATCACCGGCCCCATTCGAGAACGCAACTGGCACGGCACCCATCGGGAGAGCGATCTCTATGATCTCAAGGGAGATTTGGAGACCTTTCTAGCACGCCTGAACCGCCCTGAACCCCAATTCCGCGCGGCCGGTCCCGAATTTCTCCACCCCGGTCGCCGGGCAGAAATTTTACTGGATGATGCTGTGGTAGGTTGGATGGGACAGCTCCATCCCGGCGTTCAGAGTCGGCTTGGTATCGGCCAAGCGGTCCTGCTCTTCGAACTGGACACTGAGGCGCTACAAGCCCATCAGGCCGAGCCTCAATCCGCCTCCAAGACCCGCTTCCCATCAATTCAACGAGACTTCGCCTTTATCGTGCCGGAGAGTCTGGCCGCCCGTGAGTTGACAGAAGTGATTCAAGGTGTGGACAGGTCGCTGGTGCGGCAGGTGATGATCTTTGATGTCTACACCGGCTCCCAGGTACCGGAGGGTCAGAAGAGCCTTGCCATCGGCGTCGTGCTGCAAGCAGAAGAGCGCACTCTGACCGATGCCGAGGCCCAAAACCTCTCCGACAGCATTGTAGGGCGGCTCACCGAACAGTTTGGAGCCCAACTCCGAGGGTAGTACGAAGCACTACCCTCTCCGAAACCCTTAGGCTTATGGCGTGTCAAGCTTTTTTCCGCCATATAATCCACATTTTATCTGTCTTAAATCGTCGTGAATTGTTGACACAGAGCCCCCCGGTTTTTATGCTTCTTGCTAGTGGGGGTCCAAATTATATCTGACTGTTTTTCAATGGAAGAGACTGCCGTTAGGCAGGTCCAGGCTCTACCAGACAAAAGATAGTTGCCAAGTCCTGCGTC
Source organism: Magnetococcales bacterium (assembly GCA_015233785.1). GTDB lineage: Bacteria > Pseudomonadota > Magnetococcia > Magnetococcales > JADFWT01 > JADFWT01. The sequence goes on along the minus strand of JADFWT010000193.1, from coordinate 1,945 downwards.
ACAGGGGGTAGTATCATGGAGGCAATCCAAAAGGAGCTGCCAAAGAAGCTCTATTTCAGTATTGGTGAGGTCTCGAATATTGTTGAGGTGGCCCCACATGTTCTCCGCTATTGGGAGAAAAAGTTCTCGCAGGTGCGCCCTATTAAACGCGCCGGCAACCGCCGTTTCTACCGCTATCAGGATGTGCAGACTCTCTTGCAGATCCGTCACCTGCTCTACGATCGCGGCTTTACCGTAGCAGGTGCCCGCGACTATCTGCGGCAGAAGGGTCGCAAGGATCCTGTGGATCTACTCGACCAAATCAAAAGCGAACTACGGCAGATGCATCGGCAATTGACCAACTGAGTCATCCGCTTAACTACACTCTCCAAACCTCAAGAGCCTGCCGACCTGCTGCTTTGTCGGTCAAGTGGTTGCGCCCTTTTGATTTTGCGCGGCTGGTTGGCTTGCCTCTTGCTTTGTATCTCCTGAACCATCTTTGAACTGGATGCCTCGATATGGATTGAGGCCCCACGCCACGGAGTTGTCAGGCGATGCGCACGTTACTGTTCCAAGACCAACCTCTCGATGAAAGCTGGCTGAACGCCCTTGTGGATAACCTCCAGGCCTGTGGTCTTGGGCCTATTACGGTGGTCTCTTCACAGCCGCTTCCAGACGCCACCTTCCTTGAGCACGCCCACGACGCCGCCAACCCGGATGGAGCCAAGATTCTGACGACCGATCAGGGACGTTACACCCTATCTGGCGATCCTGGTTCAATTATCCGCACCACGGTGCAGGAGCACATGAGCAAAGCGCCGGATCTGGTTATCTCCGCGATCGGTTTTGAACCCGCCATGGGCGAAGATCTTTTTAGCTCCAATACCGCCCGTGCCGCACTGGAAGCCACTTTGATGGGTATTCCCGCCGTGGCGCTATCCATGTCAGGCCAAGGCCCATGGCATCTGGAAAGCGCCGTGCAGACACTCTGCGAATTTATTCAGCAGTGGCGCACCCGACCGGTGGATTCCGATACCTGGTTCAACATCACCCTGCCCAACCGCAGCCCGGATCAACTTCACTCCTGGGTCATCACTCGCCAGGGGCGTCGCCGTGGTCTCGAACGCTCCTCCATTGGGCATCGCCAGCAAAATGGCACCGACCAAAACAAATTTTGGAACCGCAGCCGAAAACCCACCCCATCACCGATGCCGGATGATCGTTCCACAGTGCAGCAGGGTCACGTCTCCATCACACCGCTACGCCCCGTCATGAGCTTTGAAGAGGTGGCGGGAACACTGGGCCAGTGGCCTGGATTTTTCAACAAGCCGGATGAACGCGGCCTCATCTCACTCCGCTCAAGGGAGCGCATGGTACGACTTCAACTGGAAAACCGACAGATCACCGACCCCGATGTGCTGGCTGTGATGCGAGAGGTGCCGCGCCATCTTTTTGTGGATGAGGCACTGGCCGGACGAGCTTATAGCGACTCACCACTACCCATTGGCGAAGGGCAGACCATCTCCCAACCCTACATTGTTGCCCGCATGACCGAATCGCTAAACCTGCACGGCGATGAAGAGGTGTTGGAGATCGGTACTGGGTCCGGCTATCAGACGGCCGTTCTTTCACGACTCTGCAAGCGGGTCTTCACCATTGAGCGGCTTGAAAAACTGGCCTACCCCTCCCACCAGCGCATGGAGCAACTGGGATACGACAACATTGAGTACTTTGTCGGCGATGGCACCATGGGCTGGCCCGAAGAGCGTAAGTTCGACCGCATCATTGTTACCGCTGGGGCTCCCGTAGCGCCCGAAACCCTTCAGCGCCAACTCAAGGAAGGGGGAATCATGGTCATCCCTCGCGGTAATCGCTATTCGCAAAAACTGCTCCGTCTGGTCAACGACGGACCGAAAATGCAGGAGCAGATTCTGGAAACCTGTCGTTTTGTACCTCTGGTGGGCAA
>JADFWT010000192.1 GCA_015233785.1 Magnetococcales bacterium | reverse complement strand
CGCCGAGCCGCACCGGTGCAGGCCACATGGCTGGGCTATCCCGATACCAGCGGCCTCGATGAAATGGATTATCGGATTACCGATCCCATCGCAGACCCGCCGGGCAAGGGGGATCAATACGCCACGGAGAAGATGGCACGTTTGCCCAACGGCTTTCACTGCTATCGCCCGCCCCGGAACGCGCCAGAACCAAACTCCCCGCCATCTCTTCAAACAGAGCGCATCACCTTCACCAGCTTCAACAACATCGCCAAAGTGACGCCGGATGTGGTGCAGGTCTGGAGTCGTATTCTATGCGCGCTGCCCTCCTCACGTTTTCTGATGAAACACCGCTCTCTCACCTGCCCCGACACCCGGAGTCGCTACCAAAAGATGTTCCAGAACCACGGCGTGGACCCGGCGCGGCTGGAGATGGTGCCCTGGAGCCCTACGGTTACCGATCATCTAAATAAATACAACGAGACGGACATCGCCCTGGACCCCTTTCCCTACAACGGCGTCACCACCAGTTGCGAGGCTATGTGGATGGGAGTGCCCGTGGTTACTCTGCGTGGTAAACGGCACGTGGCGCGGGTGGGAGCCAGCCTTTTGACACGGCTTGGGCTGACATCCCTGATCTGCGAAAATGAAGATCACTATGTCCAAGAAGCGTTGGCACTGGCCTCTGACCCAGAATTACTGGCCACACTTCGGGGTGAATTGCGTCACCGCATGACGGAATCCCCCCTCTGCAATGGCCCGGCATTTGCGGCAGATTTTCAGCAGGCGCTACGGGAGATGTGGCAGGCGTTCACCAAAGAAGAGTAACCAAACACAACGTCCTGACATTCAGAAGAGTTGGCGAACAACAGAGGCCCAAGAGAGTGGTGACAGATTAAGAGACCGACAGCAGACGAAGCCGAGTGCGACTCCAGACTATCCGATTCTCTTCGGGATAGAGATGCAGCGTCCGCACTACCCGCCGTTCGGCATCCGCCTGAATAGCTGTCCAGCCTGAGGCATGGCTCTCATTGTGGCCGGGAAAACGGTGGGAGAAGGCCCCTTCAAGACTCAGAAATAGCTTCAGGCGCTTCTTTTCCAAAAGAGTGAACGGCTTGCGCAACAGAACCGTCTCAATCTTCAACACACCGCCAATGGTTTCGCTCACACGCATGGGACCATGGGGAATCAACGCATCCCAACGCCCCTCTACCGAGCTGGTGTCAAACCCCGTCGGAGGGCACATCAGAGCCTCGGTGGCATCAGCTCCCTGGGCTTCATAACTAATCTGATGGCTCTGACCGATGATGCGGGCGGTGATGGTGAGGGCTTTACTCACATAGAGGCGCTCGGCAAATTGCGTCACAGGCAATACCACCTGACTGCTGGGTAAAATCCCAAACAGCAGATGGATAGAGCTACTGCTGTCGAACTCTTCCGAAGATGCGACGGCTGCGCTTTGCGCCGAGTCATTCATGAATACTCCCTAAAATAAGTCTCTCTTAAATCTTGCCGAGAAGCCTAGTTCCAATGCTGCCATCCATGCAGGTAATAGCGTAACAAGTGCGGCCGGTTCAGAGTATTGGCCTCCACCGCTCGCGGCCCCATATCCGCCGGAAAATGGAACAGCCCCTGAATCGACTCGGAATCTAAAAAGGTCATAGGAAACTTTGGCTTAAGAGACCTATGATCCAGAACCTTGCCCCCCGCCAACATAAAGCCCCAATCGCCAAACGACGGCACATAGGCGTGATAAGGCGTTATATGACGAAAACCCGCCACCTGCAATGTCTTGCCGATGGACCAGAATGCCTCGGGCGTGGCATAGGCGCTGGTAGCCTGCGTGGCCAGGATGCCATGACGAGAAAGACGCGTACGGGCCGCTTTATAGAACGCCACGCTATAGAGTCTGGCCAATTGACCATGACTGGGGTCGGGAAGATCGGCAAGAATCACCTCAAAAGGCGCCCCTGGCCCGGTGAGATAGCCAAAAGCGTCGCCATTGACCACCTCCACCCGCGGATCCTCCAGCGAACCGCCATTGAGCCCACGAATCAACGGATTCTCTCGCGCAAGACGGGTCATCTCCGGGTCGATATCCACCACAACGATCTGCTTTATATCCTTATATTTCAACAGCTCCCGCACCGCAAGACCATCCCCGGCCCCCAACAGCAACACCCGCTCATGAAACGGAGTCGCCATCATCGGCACATGCACCAGCGACTCATGATAGCGCTTCTCATCCCGTGACGAGAATTGCAGGTGGCCATCCAGATAGAGACGAATATCGTCCCGATTGCGGGTCATGACAATGTGCTGAAAGCGCGTCTGGCTGGAAAAAATCACCCGATCCCGATAGAGACCGTTCTGCCACAGGGTGGTTAACTCCGCCGAGAATAACGCCGGTAAAATCAGCGCCAACGCCGTCACCGAAGCCCCCACCCAGAGCCCCACCCTAAAGCGGGGCTGCACCCGTCCCCCCAACCAGAGAATATTGACAATCCCCACCGCCACATTGACCAACCCCACCACCAGTGACGAACTAAAATTGCCCAGCCACGGCAGCAGTACAAAGGGAAACAGCAGCGTCGCCGCCAGCGCCCCCAGATAATCCAACGACAGCACATTGGAGATGTTGAATTTAAGGCGGGTATTACGCTCAAACAGACGGGTCAGCAGTGGCAACTCCAGGCCGATCATGATGCCGATGGCCATGGAGACCGAAACCATCGCCATATAGTAAGCGCTCTCATCGGCCATCGCATAGACCGCATAGAGCAGCGGTACAGATAGCCCTCCCACCAGCCCCAACAGAATCTCAATACCCACAAACCATGACAGCAACTGCCGGGTCAGTAACCGGGATAGCCAGGAACCCAAGCCCATGGCGGTCATCATCAACCCGATAGCCAGTGAGAACTGCTTGATGCTATCCCCCAGCAAATAACTACCGGAAGCCCCGATCAGCAACTCATAGACCAGCCCGCAAAAGCCCGCCATAAAGATGGAGACCAGCAGAACCGCATACTCTCTCTGGGTGAATGGAGCCTGGGGAGCGCCGCTTTGTTCGGATAGATCGTTCATTTACCGCCGTGTGGACCACGGGCATTGATGTTGGAACCGCCAATACTGCCGCTTCGACTGCTGCTCGGCGCGTAGTAGGATGGACTGGGTTGCTCATTCCAATAGAACCATGAAGGTTCATGCTCATGCCCCTCAGAGCCTACATACCCCCAGCCCCGCTCGGCCAGATGAATCGCAAAGCCCATCACCAGCAACACCAGCACAATACCCAGTACAAAGCCCGACAACCCCACCTTGGGCCCCACCCTCTTCTTCCTGTCATACGACATGGCCTGAGCCCCTCCACCACCTGTTCCACCTCATCACAGCTTACACTTCCAGGTCAGATACTCCGCCAGATTGGGCAGGTTCACCACATCCACCTGTTTGGAGTCAAAGGGCAATACCTGTCCGCCCCGATAGTGAACATCCAGCGTCCTGTAGGTCACACTGTCGTCCTCTCCATCGCTCTCTTCGTAACGGCCCACCTCCACCGCCGTAACCTGATCAAAACGGATCACCTTGCGACCGCACTTGGCACCGCAGAGCACAAAGTGGTCGGCAGTGAGATAAAAGCCATACTTGGCCCAGGAGAACATGGTGGCATCCCCGACGGCAAAGATAGTTCTGGGATCCACATTACCGCCAAATTGTCGATACGCCCCATAAAGATTCTCCAGAGGAATATATGGATAAAAATCTATACTTACCGTCACCTTCTTGACCAAAGAGAGAAGATGCTCACGCTCCACACCGGTCGCCGGCCCGATACTTTTTCCAGCTAGAGGGGTGGTAGGCCAGGTCTCTCTCCAACGGTGGGCCTCAATGCTCATCGCCTCCGACTTGACCTTGCGCAGCAAAATCAATCCCAACAGCAGAAACAACAGCGCAATCCAGATAAATGGAAACGTGGAACCCCGAATACTGGTCAAGCGCAACCAAATGGTGCCGACACTGCCATAATTAGAGGCTTCGGTATCCATCTGTAGTGTGTAGGTGCCCTTGGGAAGGGTAAACCGGGTGGCATAATGGGTATCTCCCTCTCGCCAGTACCCTTCGGAATCACGCCCCTCCTCATACCAAAACTCTCTGCCGAACCCCACCATCATGCGACCATTGGCTTGATTTATAACCATCAGGCCCACATAGCTCCACGCTTTGTTCTTGATATGTTTCTGGACAATACGTATGGAAAATACCTGCCGCTCCTCCTCCACCACCAGAGGACCAATACTTCCCCCCTTAGCGCCAAAGGTGTGGCTGATACTTGGGATGCGGGCGCCATTGAAATGCATCG
>JADFWT010000191.1 GCA_015233785.1 Magnetococcales bacterium | reverse complement strand
CGTGTGGTGGCCCTGGACAAACCCACCGAAGTCGAGCGCGGCCAATGGTACATGCAGCGTTATGTGGAGCACCTGCCCACCTCCGGCGAGATGGTCTTCTTTGACCGTAGCTGGTACAATCGTGCCGTCGTCGAGCGCGTCATGGGCTTCTGCACCCTGGAACAGACCCGCGATTTTCTGAGCACGGTCAATGAGTTCGAGCAGATGCTGCTTGATTCCGGTATCATCATGACCAAGTTCTGGTTCTCCGTGAGCAAAGAGGAGCAGCTGCACCGCTTCAACCGCCGCGTGAACAACCCACTCAAGAACTGGAAGCTCAGCCCGGTGGATAAAGAGTCCCAAGGCGTGTGGGACAAGTACACCGAAGCCAAAACCGACATGTTCTACTTCTCCAACGATGCGTGCCCCTGGACCATCGTCAAGTCCGACGATAAAAAACGTGCCCGCATCAACGCAATCCGTTACTTCCTCAGCAAGCTCGACTATCCTGGAAAAGATGAGAGCCTGCTGAAGTATGATAACCGGATCATCAAAACCGTGGCAGAAGATATCGACTTCTCCGGTAACTAAGCCGCATCCCAACCTGAACCTCCCTGAGGAGCAGGTTGGGGGTTGTTGATATGTGTCCGGGAAGGTGATCCATGATCCCTTCCCGGACCTATTTTTGATAACTGATTGCTGTGCCGAAAATCGTCGGCGCTGCTTGGAGGCCTACCATGGCGGACAAAACCTCACAGGAAATTATTCAATCCATTGTCGCAGCCGAGCTTTATGAAGAGACGGGAGAAAAGGCACCACGCCCCCGTGGCATCAAAGCTGATGGTACGGCTATTCCCCTGGTAACTGTCTCCCGATTCTTCGGAGCCCAGGGCACCGAGGTCTCCCGTCTGCTGGCGGAACGCCTGGGCGTGCAACTCTATGATCGCGAGCTTCTGAAAGCCGTGGCCATGGAAGCCAAAGCCGACCCTGCCGTGATGGAGCAGCTCGATGAAAAGGTCACCGGCCTTGTGGACGACGTCATGCAGTCGTTTCTCAACAAGAGAGGCGGCACCTCCAAGGATATGTTCTACCGCGCCATGATCAAGGTGGTGCTGGGGATCGGCCAAGCCAACGGCGGCGTGATTGTCGGACGTGGTGCCCATCTGCTGTTGCCCCGTCAGAAAGCCTTCCGTCTACGTATCGACGGCTCCATGCAGAAGTGCGCCGAGCGGGTCGCCGGAAACCTGCACATTCGTAAGCGTCGCGCCAAAGAGCTGATTGAGCAAACCAACAAGGATCGGGAGCGCTTCACCCGTAAGATCTACGAAACCTATCCGGTGGAGAGCACCTACTACGATATGTTGATCAGCACAGACTATTTCTCACCCGCACAGGTGGTCAATATTGTCGTTACCGCCATGCGTGAAGCTGGATTTGATGTGCCGGCTGCCTAGTGTCTAAAGCCGCGCTCCCTCTCTTATCATGGGAGCGCGGCTTTTTTTAGTGTCGTCCTGTTTTCTAGGTATAAAGCTTGGCGATGGTCTCTTGAATCGCCTCGGCCGCTTTGCAGGGATCCTCGGCATTCTTGATGGGACGGCCTACCACGATGTGATCCGCGCCGTTGTTGAAAGCCTGATCAACGGTTACCACCCGCTTCTGATCGTCCGTGCGGTTCTCCACAGGACGAATGCCAGGAGTGATTACCAACAGCTTGTGATCCAGATGAGCCCGCAATCTCGGTGCCTCCAAACCCGAAGAGATCACCCCGTCGCAGCCAATCTCCAAAGCGCGCTTGGCCCTGGAAAGCACCAAATCCTCAACGTTGCAGGCAAAGCCCAAATCATCCAGATCGCCACGATCCAGACTGGTGAGCGCCGTCACCGCCAGAATTTTCAGATCACCCTTATCCTCAGCCGCCGCTCGCAAAATAGAGTCGTTGCCGTGAACCGTAAGAAAGGTGATGCCGCGACCCGATAGCCGCCGTACCGCACGCCGTACCGTCTCCGGCACATCGAACAGCTTCAGATCTGCAAAAATCTTCCGGTCCCGCTTCAACAGCAGATCTACCAGATCGAAATAACGACCCGAGAGAAAGAGCTCCAGGCCAATCTTATAGACCTGAACCGAATCGCCAAGCCGCTCAATGAGATCCACCGCTTGATCATAATCCGGTACATCCAAGGCAAAGATCAGCCGATCCCGAACGGCAATATCCTTGTGGGAAAAACCCCCGGGATTGGCGGCGTTCAACCCGCCTCTCCCTCTTCCTCTTCTTCCATCTCCATGCCGTCAACCACCCGGCCCAGAAAATCGCTGATATCACGCGCAGCGCCAAACTTGCCCTCATCGGCCTTCAGAGCCGCTTCCAGACTCTCCACCGGCGTGCGACAATAGTGCAGAGGCTCATCCTCTTCAATCACATCCTCCAGAATGTAGACCTCCACCTCCTCCTCGTCGAACCAATCAGCCATATTGAACTTGCGTGGCTCCTCCAGCTTGGTCAACACCGCCTCGCGATTGCCAAACTCCAAGGTAACCGTCTGGCCGGTCTTCATCTGAGCAACTTCTAAACGTTCCATGTGAATGCCTTTCTACGATGGATTCTCTTATTGCGCATCGCACCAGCCGTAGACCCATGGCCCTCAGATGGCGCGGTTCAATCACATATCACTCACGGCTCAGGTTCTAGCGAAAGCCAAGAATGTCCTGCATATCATACAGTCCCGGTTTCTTCTCTACCACCCAGAGCGCCGCCCGCAGTGCGCCCTTGGCAAACAAAATACGACTGGAAGCACGATGGGTAATCTCAAGACGCTCCCCATCTCCGGCAAACATCGCCGTGTGATCGCCAACAATATCGCCGCCACGAACCGTGGCAAAGCCAATATCCGCCCGGTTGCGCTCTCCGGTATCGCCATGGCGGGAAAAGACGCCATGAGCATCCAGCGAGCGCCCAGTGGCCTGGGCAATGCTCTCACCAAGACGCAGCGCGGTGCCGGATGGGGCATCCACCTTGTGACGATGGTGGGCCTCAATGACCTCAATATCCACCTCTTCGCCCAAGGTCTTGGCCATCTCCGCCGCCACCTTGAACATCAAATTGACCCCCACGCTGAAGTTGGGTGCATGAACAATGGGCACCTTCTTGGCGGCCTTCTTGATGATGGCTTTTCCGGCGTCATCAATACCTGTGGTACCGATCACCAGGGGCTTGCCGCTCTCAATGGCCATCTTTACATGGCGTAGCGACGGCTCCGGCAGGGTAAAATCAATCACCACATCCGAATCCTGAAACACCGACTCCGTGTGGTCGCTGATGGACACCCCCAACGTGCCAAGCCCGGCCACCTCTCCCGCATCCTTACCGATACCAGGACAGCCAAAATGGTCGCTGGCAGCCACCAAACGACAACCTTCCTGCTCGATCACGCACTGGATCACCATCCGCCCCATGCGGCCGTAAGCGCCAATCACCCCCACCTGCAACTCAGACATAGCGATCCCTCTCCCCTACACATTTTGTATCTGCCATCAGGCGGACATCTTATCCAAAAAGTCCTTCACGCGTCCTAAAAAGGATTGCGAATCGGGATGGCACTCCTCACCAGAACAGTGGGCCAGCTCCTCAAACAGCTCTCTCTGACGATCATTGAGATTGACCGGCGTCTCTACCCGGACCTCTACCACCAGATCACCATATTGACCGCTACGGTTCAGGTGGGGCAACCCTTTGCCGCGCAGTACCAGCCGCTTACCGGTCTGGGTGCCCACCGGAAGATTGATCTTAGCACGACCTGTGAGGGTCGGAGCTTCCAACTTGCCACCCAGAGCCGCCTGGGCAAAGGTGATGGGAACCTCACAGAGAAGATCAACCCCAAAACGTTTAAATACAGGGTGTTCTTTTACCTCAAGCACAATATAGAGATCACCGGGAGGCCCCCCCTTGAGTCCCCCACCACCCTCTCCTGTCAGACGAATGCGGGTGCCGGTCTCAACACCGGGAGGCACCTTGACCGTCAACGTCTTTTCGGAACGCTGGCGACCCTGGCCACCACAGTCGCGACAGGTATCCCGAATAATCTGGCCCGCACCCCGACACGCCGGACACGGGCGGGCAATAGAGAAAAGACCCTGCTGGGTACGCACCTGACCGGCACCGCCACAGGTTCCGCAGGTCTCGGGCCGTGAACCGGGCTTGGCACCCGAACCGTTACAGGTTTTGCAGGCTAGAAGCGAAGGCACCCGAATACGCTCTTCGGCACCCTTCATCACATCTTCCAGACTGACGGTTAGATCAAAGCGGAAATCTTCGCCTCTCTGAGGCCCATGCCCACCACGGCCACCGCGACCGCCGCCGCCGCCAAACACAT
>JADFWT010000190.1 GCA_015233785.1 Magnetococcales bacterium | reverse complement strand
AACTTCAGGTATTGGAGCCGGAGCACCTGCCCGCCAGTGACAGCCGGGATCTGCCCAATGGTCACAGGGTTCGGGCTGGAATTGAGTTCGATAAGATCGGCCGCCGGGTGGCCTACCACCTCTTCCGGGAGCACCCAGGAGAGCAGCCCATGCTGTTCAAAGCAGGTGATGTGGCCCGTGTGCCAGGCTCTGAGGTGTGTCACATCTTCAAGCCCCTACGCCCTGGTCAACTCCGGGGGGAACCCTGGATGGCTCAGGCGCTGGTTCGTCTCCATGAGCTGGATCAGTACGATGATGCCGAACTGGTGAGGAAAAAGACTGCAGCGCTGATTGCGGGGTTCATTACCAAACCTGACCCTGAACTGGGCATGGGTGGTGAGGATGGTCAGGATCCCGATGAACATGGGGCTGTCCCGGTTACCTGGGCTCCAGGCACCATGCAGGTACTTCTGCCCGGCGAGGATGTGAAGTTCTCTGATCCTGCAGACGTGGGCGGTCAGTATGGCGAGTTCATGCGCACCCAACTGCGTGCTGTAGCTGTTGGGCTTGGTCTGACCTATGAGCAACTCACTGGGGATCTCACTGGAGTTAACTATTCCAGCATCCGCGCTGGAATGGTGGAGTTCCGGCGGCGCATGGAACAGACACAGCGCATGGTATTGATCCATCAGTTCTGCCGTCCCATCTGGGAACGGTGGATGGATCAGGCGGTTCTATCTGGCGCTTTGAAGCTACCCGATTATGCCAAACGCCGCCGGGAATACTTAGCCGTAAAATGGATTCCACAGGGATGGCAATGGGTAGATCCCCAGAAAGAATTCAACGCCATCATCTGGGCTATTCGTGCTGGCCTGCTAAGTCGGTCTGAGGCTGTCAGTACCTATGGTCTCGATATTGAGGAGATTGACCGAGAGATCGCCGCTGACAATCAGCGTGCCGATGATCTTGGTTTGGTCTTTGATTCTGATGCCCGTCGCACATCCCGATCTGGGGTATCCCGCGACTCCGGGCAGTCTGATCCTGAGTTGGTGGATCTGGAAACGTAAGCCAATTTGGGAAATCGATTATGCAGCGTGCGGGGCGATTTCGTTGGAAATGATTTGTCCAACAGAGCCTTCAGCAACGGACAGATCATAAGCCTGTTGTAGGTTCATCCAAAACTGGGGTGTCGTCCCAAAATATCGGGCTAAACGAAGGGCAGTCTCAGCTGTAACACCCCGCCGTCCACGAATGATCTCGCTGATTCGGGTAGCTGGGACACGCAATGCGATGGAAAGTGCATTGGCGCTCATGCCCATGGGCACAAGAAACTCCTCTTTGAGAATTTCGCCAGGATGGGTTTTGACGCGCATGGCAAACCTCACTTAGTGGTAGTCAACAATCTCAACATTGTGGGCACCGTCATCTTTCCAAACAAAGCAGATGCGCCACTGATCATTGATGCGGATCGAGTGCTGTCCTGCCCGATTATGCTTCAACGCTTCCAATCGGTTTCCAGGGGGGATACGCAGGTCATTGAGTTGCACGGCTGCATCCAGCATATCCAGCTTGCGTAAGGCAACTTTTGAGAAGGCGACAAATGTCTTAACCCTCTCGCCTGCATAGAGCGACTCGGTCGCTTTGTCTCGGAAGCTAATGATCATGCCTATACCTTATAACGGACAACGTTAAACGGCAAGAGTTCAATGAATCAAACACTATTACCATACTTCGGGGCTCGGATCCTCGGGACCCCGCTTATGGTGGATCGTGCCCGCTTGGAGACTATTCTCTCGGTGGTCGGTCCCCGTGTAGGTCTGGAACCCTCAGCCATGCCCAGCGGCTTTGAGCCAAAGGATCATGCCTCTGATCTGATGGTCACACCAAACGGTGTGGCTGTCGTACCGATTCATGGAACCTTGGTGAAACGGGCTGGTGCCATTGAGGCGACCTCAGGACTGACATCCTATGCATCCATTGAGGAGAAGATCCTAGATGCGGCCACCGATCCAGCAGTCCGAGCCATCCTCATGGATATTGATTCCCCTGGTGGCGAGGTGGGAGGCGTCTTTGATCTGGCATCCATGATCCGTGAGGCCGGTAAGGGTAAACCTATCTGGGCGCTGGTGGATGATGCCTTCTCCGCTGCCTATCTGATTGCATCAACGGCTCACCACATCATCGTGCCCCAGACTGCTGGGGTGGGATCCATTGGGGTGATCGCAGCCCATGTGAATGAATCAGAAAAGGATGCCAAAGAGGGGCGCAGCTATACCACGGTATTTGCCGGAGCCCGCAAGAACGACTTCTCCAGCCACGCGCCTCTGTCCGACAGTGCCCGATCCAACCTGCAACAGGAGGTGGACCGGCTCTACGGCATGTTCACCGGGATGGTCGCAACAGGGCGTGGCATCAGCGAGGTAGCGGTACGAGCTACTGAGGCCGGACTCTTCTTCGGAAACAATGCGGTTAGTGCTGGCCTTGCCAATCAAGTGGGCACCATCCGCGATGCCCTGGCTGGTCTCTCTGCTCTTATTGAATCTCCCAAACGAACCATCATGCATAAATTGGAGGCCCATATGCCCACCGATGACACTCCCGAGAGTACCCCAATTCCGGAGCAGTCTACGGCTGCTGCAACCCCTTCTGAACCCCCATCCAACGTGGTCGACCTGGACCAAGTTCGTGCCGAGCACAGCAAACAGATGCGCAGCGAGGCCCAGGCCATCGTGGAGCTGTGTAACTTGGCGGAAAAGCCTGATCTGGCTGGCGGCTACATCGCTGAAGGCTTCAGTGCCGAGGCAGTACGTAAAGAGCTTCTGGCCAAACGGGCCGATGCGGAGGAGATCCACTCCGAGGTAATGCCTGGAGATGGCACCCGTATGCAACCCAACCAGAGCCTTGAAACCAACCCGGTGGTGGCCTCCTGCCGCAAGCTCGCCGGTCAGCAGGGAGGTAGTTGATTATGCCTGTTTTCACCGAACCCCAAAATCTGGGGGATGTGCTCAAGTTTGAGGCCCCCAATCTCTACTCCCGTGAGACCGTTACTGTCTTGGGCGGTGTGGGCACGGAGCGGATCCTGCCCGTAGGGACCGTCATTGCCCGCCGGACCAAGTCCGAAGTAGCCGCTGCGGCCGATGCGGGCAACACCGGGGATGGTGTGATCAGCACGGTCACTCTAGGATCCCGTGCGGTTCCTGGTGTTTACAGTCTCACCTGCATTGATGTGGTTGCAGATGGAGGCACCTTCCAGGTTGTCGATCCCAATGGCCATCGTTTGCCCGATGTGATCGTTGGCGTATCCACTTCACCATTAAGGAGGAGCGGCTGGAGTTCTCCACACCCTGGGTGATGGAGGCGGCGCAACAGGGGGCCTCATGGCCCTTCGGCTCCAACGCCATCAAGGTGGAGAAGGTCGTTCCAGAGCATGAAACCCTCGTCGATGATCTGGCTCTATTCGGCACCTTTCGGGTGGTGAAGTGGCTGTTGCTTGTTGCAGACGAAGAGAGCGGTCTTGCGGTAACCAGCGAGATCAAGGCGATGCGCCATGGGGATGATGTGGCCTACATGGAGTACGCCATCATGGGTCATCGTACTCAGCTCCCTTACACCATCGATGTCAACGTGGTGGAAGATNCCATGCAGCTCTCCCTCATCAATCACGCAAATCACAACGTGACCGTACGCGCCATGCGTATCGGTATTCTCGTGTAATTCCATACAATATCAAGGAGAACCCTCATGGGTGAGCAAGTTTTGTTCGAGGCCGTTGGTGGCATCAGCATTGGTGTCGATTTCATCACCGGCAGTGGTGCACCGGGAGGTGCAGGGGGCAATCCCGACAGTGCAGTCAAAGGCTCTCTCTATATGGATCAGACCAACGGTCAGATCTGGGTCAAGCAGACCGATGGAGCCGGTGCTGACAAATGGGGTCGCCTGCAGGCCCAGGACGATCTGGATGCCGCACTGCTGGGGCAATCCTGGCGGGAACCGGCTCAGGTGCATGATGCCACCCCCTATGCCGACATGGCAGAAGCGGAAACCGCCATCAACACCACCGCCATTGATGGGGTGACCGTTTCCGACGGGGATCGGATCCTCTTTACCGGTATCACCGGCACCAATCAGAACGTTTTTCTGGTTACCGGCACCCCTGGTGCGGGAGCCATTCTCACTGAGGATGGCAACGACGCCACCGAAGGGGATGCTCTCTATGTGCAGAGCGGAACCGATGCGGGCAAACAGTATGTCTACAACGGTAGCTCCTGGATTCTCCAGGGGGCGGCGTCCTCTACCGAGATCGCCTTCATGCAGTCCTTCATCGGTAAGTCCGGTGATGGTAATGAGACTCCCGACTACCTGAGCAACCATGTGGTGACCGATGG
>JADFWT010000018.1 GCA_015233785.1 Magnetococcales bacterium | reverse complement strand
CTGCACGGTCTGGGTGCCTGGGTGGCGAAGACGCGTGCCGAGGCTGGAGAGGAGGTTGGAGCCGCTCTGGAGGATGCCCCCACCAAGGCAGGCAAAAAGCCGATCCGGGAACCAAAGCCGGAAGGGGAGCCCGAGGAAGAGGTTGAGTGCATCTGGGTGGGGCAGTAGTACGATCATGAAGAAGCTTTGGAGAGAACAGTGGCAACGGGTCCATTCGGCCCGGCGGGTGGTGGTGAAGATCGGCTCTAACCTGTTGATGGATGCCGGGCAGGGGCTGCGGTGCGATTGGATTCACCGCCGTGTAGCGGAGATGGTGCAGCTCATTAAAGCGGGCACGCAGGTGGTGATTGTCACCTCTGGTGCGGTGGCCGCTGGTGCGCCCCGTCTTAAGCTGGGAGAAGGGCGCTATCCGGTGACGCTGGGGGAGAAGCAGGCGGCGGCGGCTGCTGGGCAGGGGGTTTTGATGCGCTGCTATGAAGAGGCTCTGGCCGAGCATGGCCTCGCTTCGGCGCAGATTCTTCTGACCCGTGATGACATGGCCAATCGGCGGCGCTATCTCAATGCCCGCAACACCTTGGAGACGCTGTTGGAAGCGGGCCTGGTGCCGGTGGTCAACGAGAACGATACGGTGATGACCGAGGAGCTTCGCTTTGGGGATAATGACACCCTTGGGGCGTTGGTGGCTTCGGTGGTGGATGCTGAGGTGTTGATTTTGCTTTCGGATGTGGAGGGTCTTTTTGATGGCGATCCCCGCAACAACCCGGAGGCGCGTCTGATTCCATTTGTGGGCGAGGTCACCGAAGAGATGGAGGGGTTGGCCGGCGGCACTGGTTCCAAGATGGGCAGTGGCGGCATGGTGACCAAGTTGCGTGCCGCCCGGGCCGCTGCTCGCTGTGGCTGCATAACGGTATTGACCAGCGGCTTTCAGGAGGGCGCTATCACCCAGGTGATGGGGGGGGGCGGGCTTGGCACGTTGTTCTTGGCCCAGGGGGATCCCATCAGCAGCCGACGGCGTTGGATTGTCAATGGGTTGGCCATCGAAGGTGTATTGGTATTGGATGATGGTGCGGTGCAGGCGCTGTTGAAAGGCAAAAGCTTGCTGGCCACCGGCATTCTGGATATCCAGGGTACGTTTGATCGCGGCGCGGCGGTGGTGTGTGAAAATCGCCATGGCGAGAAGATTGCCCAGGGGCTGGCAAACTACAGCGAGCCCCATCTAAAGGCTATTTTGGGTAGGCATAGTCGTGAGTTTGCGGATATTCTTGGTTTTGTCAGTTCCGAGGAGGTGATCCATCGGGACCACATGGTGATGCTGCACACCAGGGTAGAGGAAGGGGCGGATAGATCGCGTCTGAGAGGGGCGTTGGATCTTGAAGCGACGTTGAGCGCATAGGTACGAGGTGGATTGAGATGTCGGACATCGTAGCAATGGTAGAAGAGATTGGTCGCAAGGCGCAAAAAGGGGCACGCGTGCTGGCCTGGGCTGATGGAGATGTCAAAGATCAAGCGCTGCTGGCCATGGCCGAAGGGCTGGAGTCTGCACGCGGTTCGCTCCAGGAGGCCAATGCCAAGGATCTGGCGGCGGCTGAAGCCCGCGGCTTGAGTCCGGCCATGATCGACCGTCTCCGACTCACCGATGCGGTGATTGATGGCATGGCCGAGGGGATTCGGCAAGTGGTAGCCCTGCCGGATCCGGTGGGGGAGATGAGTGACCTTCGACGCCGCCCCAACGGCATGCAGGTGGGACGTATGCGGGTTCCTCTGGGGGTGATCGGCATCATCTACGAATCCCGGCCCAACGTTACGGCTGATGCGGCGGCTCTCTGCATTAAATCGGGCAACGCGGTGATTTTGCGCGGTGGTTCCGAGGCGTACCACTCCAACCGTGCCATTGCAGCGGTTCTGGCCGCAGGCTTGGACAGAGCGGGATTGACCGGTGATGCGGTGTGCTTTATCGATACCACCGACCGGGCCGCTGTGGGGGCGTTGCTGAAGATGGATCAATATGTGGACATCATCATTCCACGGGGGGGCAAGGGGCTGATCAAGCGCATCATGGAGGAGTCGCTGATTCCCATCATCAAGCATCTGGACGGTATCTGCCACACCTATGTGGACAGCAAGGCCGATCTGGCCATGGCCGACGCGTTGAGCTTTAATGGCAAGATGCAGCGCACCGGCGTCTGCAACGCCACCGAGACGCTGTTGGTGCATCAGGCTGTGGCAAAGGCGTTTCTGCCCGGCCATGTGGCCCGCCTCCAGAAAGCCGGTTGTGAAGTGCGCGGCTGTGCTCGCACGCAGGCGCTGGCCGAAGGGGTCATCGCTGCCACCGAAGAGGATTGGGGTACCGAGTATCTCTGTGCCACCCTCTCTATTCGGGTGGTTGAGAGCCTGGATGCGGCCATGGATCACATCGACCGGTACACCTCCCGCCACACCGAGGTGATCGTCACCACCGACCACAGCCGGGCCATGCGTTTTCTGCGCGAGGTGGACTCTTCGGCGGTGATGGTGAATGCATCGAGCCGCTTTAATGATGGTTTCCAGTTTGGTCTGGGGGCGGAGATGGGCATCTCCACCGACAAGCTGCATGTGCGCGGCCCAGTAGGGTTGGAGGGGCTGACCTGTCAGAAATATGTGGTGTTTGGCGAGGGGCAGCTTCGGACATGAGTCGGCGCATTGGGGTGCTGGGTGGGGCGTTCAATCCGCCGCACTATGGCCATCTTCGGCCTGCCTTGGAGGCGCTGGAGCAGCTGGATCTTCAGCAGGTGCTGTTTCTCCCCTCCGGCGGTCACCCCTTCAAGGGCGTCGATCTGTTGGCCCCGGCTCGCCATCGGTTGGAGATGACCCGTCTGGCCATCGTCGGTGAGCCCCGTTTTATGCTTTGCGATCTGGAGGCCAAACGTACGGAGACCTCCTATACGGTGGAGACGTTGGCGGAGTTACGCCGTGTTTATGCGGATGCGGAGATCTTCTTTTTGCTGGGGGTGGATCTGTTTCAGGAGCTGCATCTCTGGCGGCGCTGGCAGTCGCTCATTGAGCTGGCCCACCTCTGTGTGATGATGCGTCCTGGCTTTGAGTCGTTGATTCAGGGCACCGAAGCGGCGACTTTTTTGGAGCCTTACCGGGTGCGGGGTGGAGAGAGTCCGGCGGCTGATGGGTCTGGCTACCATGTGCTGGAGGTAACGCCCATGGAGGCGCAATCCAGAGCTCTGCGACGGCGTTTGGCCCAAGGGGGCTCCATCCGTTATCTGACGCCCGATACCGTGATCGACTATCTCACCGAACATGGGCTCTATCAGCCTGCAACTACTTCCAAACCCGAACAGAAAACGGAATCCACATGACCAACAGCCGCGATGCCATCAACAGTGAACAGTTTGTCGAGCTTCTGAAGAACCATCTGGACGACAGAAAAGGCGAGGAGGTGCAGGTGATCGACCTGCGGGGGCGTTCGGCCTTTACCGATTTTTTCATCATTGCCACCGGTCGTTCCTCCACCCATGTGGGCTCGTTGGCCGATGAAGTGGACCGTTTTGCCCATGAACATGGTATCCATGCCCAAGGTGTTGAAGGGCGTGGAGAGGGTGGGTGGGTGTTGGTGGATTTGGGGGATGTGGTGGCTCATCTATTTCAGCGTGAGATTCGCAAGCAGTACGATCTGGATCGACTCTGGGGGGAAGCCTCTCAGGTGCTGGACAAAGCTCAGTCGCCGGTGTTGGCCACGGCGGAGGCGTCGGAGCCCGAGGCGTGAAGCTGAATATTGTTGCGGTGGGGCGCGGCATGCCGAAGCCGGTGGCCGAGCTGGTAGAGGATTATCGCGGGCGTATGCGCCGTAGCGGTGGGGTTAAGTTGATAGAGATTGCCGAGGAGCGGCGACGAGGCGATGGGGATGCCAATCGTCGTATGGCTTTGCAGAAAGAGGCTGGGCGCATCAAGGCCAAGTTGCCGGGGCGTGGGTTGCTGGTGCCGCTCTTTTCCGGTGGCAAGGTGTTTACCTCCGAGGCGTTTAGCGGGCAGTTGAGTCGTTGGCAGGATGCCGGAGAGCCCCAGGCGACCTTTATGATCGGCGGGCCGGATGGGCTGGATGATTCGATTCTAAAGATGGGGCGGATCACGCTCTCATTTGGACCAATGACGTTGCCGCATATGCTGGTACGGGTGGTATTGTTGGAGCAGCTCTATCGTGCCATGACCATTCAGAAGGGGATTCCGTATCATAGGTAGAGCCTAAGATGGGGCTCCGCCGCAAACGCTCCCCCAACCACTTTCAGGAGTAACTCTTATGAGTAAACCGCCATTTTCCACCACCGTTACCTTCTCTGGTGATTTTGATAACGCCGTCGAACAGGCCAAGGCGGCTCTCATGGAGCAGGGCTTTGGTGTTCTTACAGAGATCAATGTAAGCGGCGTTTTTAAGACCAAGCTGGATGTGGACTATCCCCGTACCCAGGTTCTTGGGGCCTGCAATCCCAAGTTGGCCCATCGTGCTCTGAGCGCCGAAGCGGCCGTCGCCACTCTGGTGCCCTGCAATGTGGTGGTGCGCGAAGCGGCCGACGGAAGCGTCGAAGTGGCCGCCCTGGACTTCTCCATTCTTACCCGGTTGATGGATAATCCCGAGATTGCCGCCGTGGCCAAAGAGGGCGATGAGAAGTTGCGCGCCGTGTTGAGCAAGCTGGCCAATGCCTGAGCCGTCAGCGCCATGGACACGACACTGTTGAGACAGAAGCTAGGGGCCTTTGCGCTGCATCTGGCCGCCTCATTGGCGTTGGTAGGCGTGTTCTTTCTGCTGGTCTTTTATGGCTGGTATCCCGATCCGCTGTTTAAGCTGGAGGGTACTTGGTGGGTGGTGGGGTTGCTGCTGGGCATTGATGTGGTGTTGGGGCCGCTGCTCACCGGCGTGGTCTATCGTCCCGGCAAGAAGAGCCTGCTGTTTGATCTATCGGTGATTGTACTGCTTCAAGCCGGGGCGTTTCTCTATGGGGCGTCCTTGATTGTGTCCGAGCGCCCGCTCTATATCGCCTTTGCCATCGACCGCTTTGTGGTGATACCTGCTGCCATGGTGGATGAGGATGCTCCAATGCGCCATCCCGAGCTGAAGAATCGCTTGGGACTGGGGCCTAAATGGGTCTATGTGGAGCCCCCCAGCGATAGGACGGAGCGTACCAAGCTTCTGGCCCAGGTGATGGGTGGTGGTAAGGATATGGAGTATCTGCCTCGTTACTATCGTCCCTACGGTGCCCCTTATGTCCCGATGATGCAGAGGCGATCCCTAACACCCAAGCGGGTCGTCAAGGTCATACCCAGCGCTAAGCCGCTACTGGATGAGGCGCTGAAGCGGGCTGGCGTGACGGCTCAGCAGGTGATGCTGTTTCCTCTGAAGGGAAAGCAGCACAATATGTTGGTGATGGTTCGGCGGGGTGATGCCCGGTTACTGGAGATTCTGGATATCAATCTTTGGGGGGTTCCCAAACCCAAGTCGCCGGATCAATCCTGACCGGGGCGGATCTTCCCCAGGATCAGCGCGTAGAAACGCCCTTCGTTCCCGGTTTTCACCCCATCGAACTGCCACCCCAGGTGTGCCTGACAGCCGCCGCAGAGGGCCAGAGACCAGGCATATCCGGCAAACCAGGTGAAGTCGTTGCTGGGGGTTCCAATCACTTGGCAGCCGTGCGCCTGATCAAAGCAGCCCAGATGAAAGACCGCTCCGTGGGGGTTGAAAAAGGTGTGGTCATGCTTGCCGTCTACAGCCATGCGATGGTGCTCAAAGGTGATACCGTGGCCGCATGCAGTGCAGCGCATAGGGTGAATCGGTTCATCTTCGGTCTGGTGGTCCCCTTGGGGGGTGTTCTGAGGGGATCCGCCAGGGGTTTGATGGTTGGGCAGGCGAAAAAGATACCAGGAGGGATAGAGACAACGCGCCGGGGAGGGCTCCTGGGGCGCGTTGTGGTGTTTCATGGCAGAATCAGCCCAACAGACGACGGTGTTCCACCATCAGGCAGAGATCCTGATACCCCTCCATACCGGCTTCACGGACGATGCGCATGGCCTCGTCGTTGACGATGCCGCTCTGAAGCCAGAACGCCTTGGCACCCAGCTTGGTGGCGGCCTCGGCGATGGGCGGGGTGTGCTCTCCCCGGCGGAATACATCCACCAAATCCACCTTGATATCCGCTGGAATCTCTTTGAGGCTGCCGTAGCATGTCTCGCCAAGAATCTCCTGAGCGGCGGGTCGGATGGGGATAATCTTATAGCCTTGGGCCTGCATATAGGCTGCCACCCGATGGGAGGCGCGATCCGGCTTGGGGGAGAGCCCCACCACCGCAATGGTTTTAGTCTCTTTAAGTAGCGTCAGCATGGCTTGATCGGTCATGGGGTCCTGTTCTCCTGTGGCATAGAGCGGCGCGGTGGGATCGAACTAGATCCGGCAACTGGCACCGCTGCCGTCAACGTTGTCGATGGTCCAGAAAATACGGCTCTCCCCGGTGGGGGTATCGATAAGACTGAAGCGACTGGAGATACAGAGTTGATTTCCGTCGCCGGTGCGAATTTTGATGCTGATATTCTCCAGCGAGCCGCTGTGGCGCAGCAGCGTATAGATGGCGCTCCAAATTTTGGGATCTTCGCTCAGCTCGGTGATGGGACGTCCTACCCATTCGGAGATATTGATTTTGAGCAGCGAGGCTCCTGCTTGATTAAGGGCCAGAATGGTCTGTTCCTTTTCCGGCTCAAACCATACGGCGGGCTCGGTGATATCCTCGGGATTAAGAACCGCCTGACGAGAGCGGGCCGAGTCGGCCATCTGCCTCAGTAGCAGAGTTTGGGAGAGGAGGCCCACCACCTGATTATCCTGATCGACCACCGCCACCCGGCGCAATCCGGTGCGCTGGAAAAAGTCGATGGCGTAGAGCAGATCGCGATCCTCTTCGATGGTGCGCGGATCGGTCTGCATAAAGTCCCCTGCTGGCCGTTTTGGATCCCAGGACTCGCTGATCCGTTCGCGCAGCAGATCATCCTCGGTGATCACCCCTAGT
Organism: Magnetococcales bacterium; assembly: GCA_015233785.1. GTDB lineage: Bacteria > Pseudomonadota > Magnetococcia > Magnetococcales > JADFWT01 > JADFWT01. The sequence goes on along the minus strand of JADFWT010000018.1, from coordinate 29,221 downwards.
AGTTTCTTGCCTTCGCAGATCAGCATGCACCCCTTATGGGTGGAGACCATCTCTTTCGCCATATCCGAAAACACCATGTTTTTCTGGATGATGGGGGTCTTTTTCAGCATGATGTCGGAGATGCGATAGTGTGCCAGCAGATTGGATCGGGGCATGGAGGCGAGAATTTGCTGTTCCAGAATACCGCCGGAGAGCAGTTCATCGTCGTTGAGAACCGGAAAACGTCGCACCCGACGTTGATTGTAGAGCTTCAGGAAATCCTGACAGTTCATATTCTCGTAGACCACAATCGGTGCGGAGACCCGGACATCCGCCAGGGTTGTGCTCTCCAGGTTGTTGCCTCGGACCATCCATTTGATCAGGTCGAAGCTGGTAAACAGGCCGGTGAGGGCCATGCTGTTATCCAGCACTACGGCAAGGCCGATCTCTTGGCGCAACATGCGTCGGATGGCCTCCATCAGTGAGGTGGAGGGAGCAAAGGTGGCGATGTTGCGAAGCATGCAGTCGCGAACAATGGGCATGGCGGCGTAATCCGGCGGCTTGTGTTTTTTCCTGGACGATGGTTTCCTGATGGCAGGTGGATGGAAGCCTGATCAGGGGCCTGATGTCGACTCCAGTATGGCCGATTCAGCCTCTCTTTGTCGCTCTTTTTTTTCGGGCAATGAACCCATTTTTTCACGCATGAGGACCCATGGAACAGATAAACAAGGCAGGACAAACGGTTCTGGACGAGGCACGGGAGATTATTCGTCTGGAAGCTGACGCTGTTCGGTCGCTGATCGACCAGTTGGATGATGGATTTGTCCGCGCCGTTGACCTGATGTACAACTGCCGGGGACGGGTGGTGGTGACTGGCATGGGGAAATCGGGACTGATCGGCAAGAAGATCGCCGCTACGCTGGCCAGCACCGGCACGCCGTCGTTATTCCTCCACCCGGCAGAGGGCGGCCATGGCGATCTGGGCATGGTGACCCGTCAAGATGTGGTGGTGGCGCTCTCCAACAGCGGCGAGACCGAAGAGCTATTGGGGTTACTGCCGGTCATCAAGCGTCTTGGCACGCCGCTGATTGGTGTGGTGGGGCGTCTGGCTTCGACGCTGGCCCGTATGAGTGACGCCGTGTTGAATGTCACGGTAGAGCGGGAGGCGTGTCCTCTCAATCTGGCCCCCACCTGTTCCACCACGGCGGCGCTGGCCATGGGCGATGCTCTGGCGGTGGCGCTGCTGAACCGGCGTAATTTCGGCCCGGATGATTTTGCCCTCTGCCATCCCGGCGGCAACCTGGGAAAGCGTTTGCTGTTGCGGGTCGCTGATGTGATGCATGCCGGGGAGTCGATCCCTCTGGTGCGCCCCTGGGACTCTATCCGTGACGCCCTGTTTGTAATGACCGACAAGCGTCTCGGCATGACTGGCGTTGCCGATGGTTCCGGTGCCTTGGTGGGGGTGATCACCGATGGCGATCTGCGGCGCAATCTGGAGCAGGGAAACGATCAACTGTTGACCCGAACCGCCGGTGAGATCATGACGCCCAATCCCATCGTCATCTCTTCCACCGAATTGGCCGTTGTTGGCGTGCGGCGTATGCAAAAACGCAAGATTACCTGCCTGTTTGTGGTGAACGAGGCGGGAGAGCTGGCCGGCGTGCTCCATCTGCATGATCTGCTGGAGGCGGGTCTGCTCTAGGTTCAGCCCTTATATCCCATTTTTACCCCTTGGTCGGTTGGCCTTTGGCTGTGTGCGTTGTATTCTTGTTTTGAACACCATTTAAAATCCTCATTGGAGCGATGTGATGTCGATTGCCTCTAAGCAGCCTTGGTCGTCTGATGTGGCAGGGCGGGCCGCCAAGGTGCGTCTGGTGGCGCTGGATGTGGATGGCGTGCTCACCGACGGCGGTATTGTGCACGCCGATGCCTCTGCCGGTGCCATGGAGAGCAAACGCTTCTTTGTGCGGGATGGTTTAGGGCTACGCCTGCTGCTGGATCAGGGCATCAAGGTGGGATTGATTACGGCCCGTTGTTCCCAGTTGGTGGCGCGCCGGGCTGGGGAGTTGAAGCTCTCTTTTGTTCATCAGGGGGTACGGGACAAACGCGCCTGTCTGGCCGAGGAGTTGCAGCGGGGGCGTCTGACTTTTGACGCTTGCGCTTTTATGGGGGATGACCTCCAGGATCTTCCGGTATTGACGCAGGTGGGGCTGGCCACAGCGCCGGCCGACGCCAGTCCTGAGGTGTGTGAGCGGGTCCACTGGGTGGCACCGAAGGGGGGTGGACGGGGCGCTGTACGGGATCTGGCGGAACTTGTCCTTAAGACCCAGGGCCACTGGGACGCCATCGTAGCCCGTTATGCCGATTGATTTTTTTAATTTATAATTCATTTGGCATCAGATTTGCTTTACTCTCATCAACAGGTCGAGTTATTTAACATAAAGCGCTGAAAACGGCTATATGTGCCAAAACGACAGAGGAAGCGTCAAGAATCATGCGTCGTCATGTGAAATACTTCTTTTTGATGATCCCTCTGTTTGTAATGGTGGCGCTGTTTCTCAATCTTCAATCGCCTGCGGTGGATCTTGACCGGGGACTTGAAGAGGAGGATGTGGAGCTGGTGGAGATGCGCAAGCAGATTGGGGCCGACAGTTCGTTGGTCACCGATGTTCACCTGGTGCAGTACGACGGCAAAAAGACCAAATGGACCATGACCGCCCCTCGGGCCGAACGTCTGAAAAGCGGTCTCATTGTGGTCAAAAAGCCGCAGCTCAACATCTACCGCGATTCAGTGGGACCGCGCTGGGTAGTCACTGCCCAAGAAGGTGAGATTGGCAGCCATGCGCGTACCATGCTGTTCAACCGCGAGGTGAACGTTTTTGGATCGAATCAGCGTCTCAGTACCGAACAGCTCCGTTTTAATCCAGCGGAGCGTATGCTCTCGACCGATCAGGCCTTCAAGATGCAAGACGGCTCCTGGCGGCTGGAAGGGGTTGGTATGAACCTGGATCAGGATCTACGCCAACTCACTGTCCGCAAGCGGGTCAAGTTGACCATGCCCGAAGGCTCCACCGGCGATATTTGAGGTTGAAATGGCAGGCTTCATGAGGAAGCAAACCCTTTATTCCACAGTAATCGGCACACTATTGGCCACCGTTTTGGCAGTGAGTCCCAATTGTGCGGTGGCCGACAAGTCGCTGGAGATCTCCTCCGACCGGCTGGAGATGAATGATACCCGCCAGGTGGCGGTGTTCATAGGCCGTGTGCGGGTTGCTGAAGGTCAGATGAAACTGAATGCGGACCGCATGGAGGTGTACTACGCGCGGGGTCATGGTGGTCAGCAGATGGGTCGGGTGCGGGAGATCCGTGCCAGAGGGCATGTCAAGCTGGTACAGGGCAAAAACCACGGTGTGGCCCGTGTGGCTCGTTACGACGTGGGCAATCAACTGCTCTGGTTGGAGGGCAGCCCAAAGCGCAAAAAAGGCGGTAACGCCAAGCTCAGGTTTGGTGATGATCGGCTGGAAGGTCGCAAAATCCGTATGGAGATGGGTGCAGATCGGAGAATCAGAAAGGTTCGTGTGGTGGGCAGTTCAACCGGGCGGGTCAAGGTCAGCATCTCCGGCTCCGGCATTATGGAAACCAGTAAGGGCAAGGATGGACGGCCCAAGGTGAAGATTAAAGATATTAAAACCTCTGTAAAGCCGAAGTCCGCTAACCCGGACAAACGCTAATAGACGCGGGAACGGAAGCGGCGTGAGTGACTCTAAGGAAGAGAACCAGTGTGAAACGGGCTGTCTGATCGCCCGCAATCTGGTGAAGGAATTTCGGGGCCGGACGGTGGTTTCCCAAGTGACCATTGCCGTGCAACCGGGCGAAGTGGTGGGCCTTCTTGGTCCGAACGGCGCGGGCAAGACCACGACTTTTTACATGTTCGTCGGTCTTATCGCCCCGGATGACGGCATCATTCGTCTCGATGGCGTCAACGTCACCCGAGAGCCTATGTATCGCAGGGCCCGGGCGGGCATCTCCTATCTGCCGCAGGAGCCGTCGGTGTTTCGCAAATTGAGTGTGCGTGACAACATTCTGGCGGTTTTGGAGACGTTGCCGCTTTCACGGCGGGAGCGCATGCAGCGTCTGGATGAATTAATGGAAGAGCTGGGCGTCAGCCATCTGAGCGGGGCCATGGGCTACGCGCTCTCCGGCGGCGAGCGCCGACGGGTTGAGGTAGCGCGTGCATTGGCGATTCAGCCGCGCTACATATTGCTGGATGAGCCGTTTGCCGGGGTGGATCCCCTGGCAGTGGGCGATATTCAGGGCATCATTCGCCATCTCAATCGGCGGGGTATCGGGGTGCTGATTACCGACCACAACGTTCGTGAGACGTTGGGGATTTGCGATCGCTCTTACATTCTCTCCGCCGGTTCGATTTTGGCCAAGGGTTCGCCCCAACAGATTGTGCGCAATGCCCGCGTACGGAAGATGTATCTGGGCGAGGATTTTCAGTTGTAGAGCGGCACTGCAAAGTGTCTCTGATTGAACCATAAACCGACTTACAGACAGGGAAGATAGTTCATGGCTCTCGGAATGGAATTGAAATTACGGATGGGTATGCAGCTGGTGATGACGCCCCAGCTTCAGATGGCCATTCGCCTGTTGCAGATGTCCAGCCTGGATCTGTCTGAGTATCTGCAAGAGGAGTTGGAGAAGAATCCGCTTTTGGAGCAGGAAGAGGGCAGTGAAGCGGCTCCGTCCGAGACCGATGCAGCGGCGACTCAGGCCGCCAAGACGGAGAGTGCGGAAGCGGCGAGTCCTGAAGCGGAAGCGGCCCCCGATCAACCCACCGCCGAAGAGAGTCTCTCCGATGATCTTCCGGTGGATGCCGACTGGTCCGATATTTACTCCGAAAACGTCACCACCTCTTCCACCAACGCCGTCCCCGATGGGGATCTTCCCTCTCTGGAGAACACGCTGGTTCGCGGCGACACCCTCTCCGATTATCTGATCGCTCAGTTGGGCCCATCGGTCGAAGATGATCGGCAGCGCGCTTTAGGGCTGATGCTTATCGATGCTATTGATGATAATGGCTATCTTCGCGCTGATCTGGACAACATCGCCGAGATGTCCGGGGCCGCCCGTGCAGAGGTAGAAGCGGTGATGCGGCTGCTGCAATCCTTTGAGCCGTCTGGTGTGGCTGCGCGGGATCTGGCCGAGTGTCTGCTGATTCAGCTTCAGGCCCAAGGTCTGGATCATGCGCCTTACACGCTGCTGCTGGATCGTTTGGATGATCTGGCCCGGCGGGATTTCCGCAAATTGAGCCGGGTGATGAAGCTTAACGAGAAGGAGCTTGGCGAGGCGGTTTCGGTCATATTGGGTCTCAACCCCAAGCCGGGCTTGCAATTTGGTAGCGATCAGGCTGGTTATGTGGTGCCGGATGTGTTTGTCCGCAAGCTGGAAGGGCGCTGGGTGGTGGAGGTGAATCCCGACACCGTGCCCAAGCTGCGTCTTAACCGTTACTACCAGGATGTGATGGGACGGGATGTCTCTCCTCAGGAGAAGCGTTTTCTCACCGAGAATGCCCGCTCCGCCCAGTGGCTGATCAAAAGCCTGGAGCAGCGTTCCAGCACCATCTACCGGGTTGCCGAGAGCATCGTTACCTTCCAGCAGGACTTTTTCGAGAAGGGGCCTGAATATCTAAAGCCATTGATTTTAAAAGATGTTGCGGATGATATCGGCGTCCATGAATCCACGGCTTCCCGAGTGACCAGCAACAAGTACATGCACACCCCACGCGGCATTTTTGAGTTGAAATATTTCTTCTCTTCGTCTCTCAACTCCAACACCGGCGTTGCCCACTCTTCCGAGGCGGTGAAGCACAAGGTGCGCAAGCTGGTAGAGAGTGAGCCGAGACGGCGTCCTCTCTCGGATGAAAAGCTGGCCAAAATGCTTAAGGAGCAGGGGGTCAACGTGGCCCGACGTACGGTGGCCAAATATCGCGAGGCGATGGGGATTCCCTCTTCATCCCGGCGTAAACGACTCTCGCCTTGATTTAGGAAGGGTGGAGAGGTAAAGATTGAACTATTATTTGCCGAGAAATCAAGCGTGTGTTTTTATACGGTAAAAGAGACATTGGGCGCGACTGGCCTATCCATCCATTCCAATATAGTGCGTGATTGATCCATGGAGATGGCGAAGCTGATCTCTAAATCCCGGCTGGTACCGGATTTGGCGGCGAAGGATAAAGAGATGGCATTGAGCCGTCTCTCCACAGTTGTGGCTGAAGATATGAAGGATGTCTCATCCGACGATCTTTTTGCCGCTCTGATGGAACGTGAACGGGTCAGTACCACCGGTATCGGTCAAGGTATTGCCATCCCTCACGGCAAGCTCTCCGAAGAGATGTTTGCCAATGCCAAGCGTGCTTGTCCCATTGCCGCATTAGGGCGGATTCCCAGCGGCATGGACTTTGAATCCATGGACGGTCGGCCTGTCCATTTCATTGTCGCGCTCTTCTCCCCCATTCATGACAATAGAGCCCACTTGCAGGCACTGGCCACCATTTCGCGTCAGTTGCGATCCAAGACGTGTCAGGAGCAGCTTATGGCGGCGGATAGTCCCAAGGCGCTCTATCAGGCGATGGTAAGCAAGACGTGATCGACCATTCGCATCAGATGCTTCAGAGGGGGCTCTGGCAGGAGGCGTTGTGAGTATCATTCGACAACTGGTGCTGGTGACCGGAATGTCTGGTGCCGGAAAGTCCAGCGTGTTGCACTACCTGGAGGATTTGGGTTTCTTTTGGGTGGATAACCTGCCATTGACCCTGATTCCCACCTTCCTCGACCATTTTGAGACCCAGGAAGAAGGTCCTAGTCGGGTGGCGGTGGGGGGCCATATCCGCGACGCTTCGTGTCTGGATGTACTGGCCCAATCGCTCCATTCGCTACGGGGTTCGGCAGCGCGGTTTGATCTGATCTTTGTGGATGCCTCTCATGATGCGTTGGTGACGCGCTACCGGGCCACTCGGCGACGCCATCCGGTGGCTCGGGATCACACCATCCGTGAGGCGGTGGCGCTGGAGTCATCGTTGCTGAACGATGTACGGGCGGTGGCCGATCACACCATCGACACATCGGCCATGACGGTACCGATGCTCAAGGATCATCTGGATCAACTCTTCAGTGAAAAGGCCGCATCGGGCCTGAAAGTATTTTTACGTTCATTCGGCTTTAAATACGGGGCCAGTACCGACGCCGATATTGTGCTGGATGCCCGTTTCCTCACCAATCCCTACTACGATCTCTCCTTGCGTACGCTTACCGGCATGGATCAGCCGGTGCGGGACTTTTTGGAGCATGACGGCGAGGCCGAGGTATTTTTGGCGCGCATTGTCTCGCTGATGGAGTATCTTATTCCTCAGTATCGTAACGAGAAGAAGCGTTATCTCACCGTAGACATCGGCTGTACTGGCGGTTGTCACCGTTCGGTCTATATGGTGGATCGACTGTGTGAGAAGCTTAACGAGTCAGGTCTTAGCACGCATGTTCGCCATCGGGATATGGAGCGTGAGGTCGCTTCCCATAGCGGATAAACACCATGGTCATGGAGAGATCGGTCATGAAAGTCAAACGAAAGGCCGTTATCTGTAACCGCCTGGGCATGCATACCCGAGCGGCGTCGATGTTTGCCATGGCGTCGTCCCGTTTTGAGTCAAAGATTGGCATCCGCAAGGGGAAAGTAAAAGCAGACGGAAAGAGCATCATGGATGTGATGATGCTGGCGGCGGCCAAGGGTGATACGGTCACCATCAGCGCCGAGGGGGGTGATGCCAAGGAGGCGCTGGAGACCTTGTGCAAACTGGTAGAGGCGCGCTTCAATGAAGGGCGAAAAGCGCCATGAATGCAGCGGAGATGGATATCGCCAGGCGGCTCAACGGTATGCCGGTCTCACCCGGTATTGCCGTAGGAGAGGCGCACATCATTGAACGCGGCATGCCCGATGCCCCAGAGTACTGCGTCACCGAAGCCTATCTGGAAGATGAGCGATTGCGTTTTCTGCGCGCCATCGATCAGTCCCGTCAGCAGCTTGATCATGTCCATGCCCATCTAAAAGAGTCCGCTGAGAAGGATCAGGACGCGCACCAGTATAAGCAGGAGCTGGTCTATATCCTGGATGCCCATCGGTTAATTCTTGAAGATGCCATGTTTCAAAAAGGGGTGCTGGGTCATATAAGCGAGCACCGCTGCAACGCCGAGTGGGCGGTCAAACGCTATCTGGGCGAGGTGATTGCCGTATTTCAGAACATGGAAGATGCCTATCTGCGGGAGAAGCGCCGGGATATTGAACAGATAGGTCAGCGCATTCTGCATAATCTGATGGGCAATCGCTACAACGCCTTTGCCGCCTTTCCCAACCCGGTGATTCTGGTGGCGGAGGACTTTACCCCGGCGGATACTTTGCTGATGGATCATGAGGCGGTATTGGGGTTTGTCACCGAAGCTGGGGGCAGTACCTCCCATACGGCTATTCTGGCGCGTGCTTTAGGGATTCCGGCGGTGGTGGCGGTTCCCCATGTCACGGAACAGGTTCGTTCAGGTGATCGGATTGTCTTGGATGGCATATCCGGCACGCTGCATCTCTCTCCAGATGATGAGGAGCAGGCTGGATTTGACGCCAGACGCAAGCAGTATCACGCCTCACGGGCCGCCCTGTTGGAGATCGGTGGCGCTGGGGTTGAAACCCCGGATGGGCGTCGTGTCGGTCTCAAGGCCAACATAGATTTTCAGGCCGACGTAGTGCGGGCGGCCGAGTTGGGCGTGGATGGCATCGGCCTGTTTCGTACCGAGAACCTCTATATGAACCGCTCCCGACTCCCTTCGGAAGAGGAGTTGGTGGAGCTGTTTACAAACCTGGTTGAAACCATGGAGGGCAAGCCGGTCACCATCCGCACACTGGATATCGGCGGAGACAAGCAGTCGGAGATCTTTCTTCAGCGTCTCTCCCACAACCCTTCCAACCCGGCGTTGGGATTGCGTGGCTTGCGGCTCTGCTTGAAGAGTGAGCGGGCCGCCTTTTTTACCCAACTTCGGGCCATTCTACGGGCTGGAGCCGGGGGAGACGTGCAGATCATGTTCCCCATGGTGACCCGTCTTGCAGAGCTTAAAGAGGCGTTGTTGTTGCTGGATGAGGCGAAAAAATCGCTTCGTCTGGAGGAGGTTCCCTTTGTCGATAACCCTCAGGTGGGGATTATGATTGAGGTGCCTTCTGCCGCGCTGTGCGCCGATCAGTTGGCACCCTACGCCGACTTTTTCAGTATCGGGGCCAACGATCTGACCCAGTTTACTCTGGCGGTGGATCGCGGCGATGAGTCGGTGGCGGAACTGTACTCCCCGGTAGACCCTTCGGTGCTGCGCCTGATCCGCATGACCATCCAGGCCGGCGATATGCATCACACCCCCATAGCTGTTTGTGGCGAGATGGCCGGCGATCCTCGTTATGCGGTTCTTTTAATGGGACTTGGTATTGATGAGCTGTCGGTGACGCCCGAGCGATTACCGTTGATTCGTAAGACCATCTGCGGTGTCGAATATCGTCAGGCTGTAGATTTGGCACGTACCGCCATGGAGATGGTGAGTGCCGAAGAGATTACCGACCATCTGGATCGCTTCTTAAAGGCTGCCTTCGGCTCTGCGCATCGGCTCTATTGAACGCCGATCACTATCTCCTTGCATCCACCCTTATGACATGGCATCGTACGGTGCTCATTCCCCAATTCGACGCCCTGCGTCGTCAGGGTTGATTAAATCTATAAAGAATCAGGTTTCCACCAGGAGAATATGAATCATGGCGAAGAGTTTTCTGTTTACGTCCGAGTCCGTTTCCGGGGGCCATCCCGACAAAGTAGCGGATCAAATTTCCGACGGTGTTGTGGATGCGGTCTTCGCGGCGGACCCAAGAGGGCGCGTCGCCTGTGAGACCATGGTGGCCACCGGTATGGTGGTGATGGCCGGTGAGATCACCACCGACGCCCGCATCGATTATGATGCCGTGGCGCGTGAGGCGATCAAGGATATTGGTTATGCCGATCCCGACATGGGCTTCGACTACCGCTCTTGCTCGGTTCTGACCTCCATTCATGCTCAATCTCCCGACATTGCTCAGGGCGTTAATGAAGGTGAAGGGCTGGATCGTGAGCAGGGTGCTGGCGACCAGGGCCTGATGTTTGGATATGCCTGTAATGAGACTCCGGTTCTGATGCCCGCCCCAATCTTCTACGCCCACCGGCTGATGGAGAAACAGGCTGAAGTGATGAAGTCCGGCAACTATCCCTGGATGCGTCCCGACGCCAAATCCCAGGTCACCTTCCGCTACGAAAACGGCATTGCCAAGGCTATTGACGCCGTGGTTGTGGCGGTTCAGCATCGCGATGATGTCACCCACAAAGAGCTGGTGGAGGTGATTCAGGAAGAGGTGGTCAAACAGGTCATCCCCAAAAAGCTGCTCAAGAAGGGCACGGCGTATCACATCAATGCCACCGGGCGTTTTGTGATGGGTGGTCCGGCTGCGGACTGCGGCGTTACCGGTCGTAAGATCATCGTTGACACCTACGGTGGTGTGGGTGGTCATGGTGGCGGTGCCTTCTCTGGCAAGGACCCCTCCAAGGTGGATCGCTCCTCGGCCTATATGGGTCGTTATGTGGCCAAGAATATCGTCGCCGCAGGTCTGGCGGATCGCTGTCAGGTGCAGATGGCCTATGCCATCGGCGTGGCCAAGCCGGTCTCCATGATGATTGACACCTACGGTACCGGTAAGGTCTCCGACAAGAAAATCGAAGCCTTGGTCCACAAGCATTTTGATTTGCGCCCCAAGGCGATTATTGAAGATCTCGACCTGTTGCGTCCTATCTACCGCCAACTGGCCGCTTACGGTCACTTTGGTCGTGATATTGCCGACTGCAACTGGGAGAAGACCGACAAGGCCGACGCCCTCAAGGCGGACGCCGGTCTGTAAGGTCGCCACTCGACCCTGAAACGGGTCTGGATCGGCAGATGAAAGACGGATCCATGTGGGTTTAGCCCTGCATGGATCCGTCTGTATCTTAAGCGAGCCCATAAAAAATTCTTTTATTCGATATTTTGATGTTATAGTGGATTGAAACCCTTGCGTGCTGGCCCAAAATCGCCGCCCGCATTCAATTGAATCTAATAGGAGCATGCCCAGTGTCTGGAAATCTGAAGTTGGCCGAGTCCTCGTTTCAGGATTATAAGGTGGCGGACATCTCTCTGGCCGAGTGGGGTCGCAAGGAGATCAGCATCGCCGAAGTCGAGATGCCGGGCCTGATGGCCATTCGTGATGAGTTCCGGGCATCCCAGCCGCTGAAGGGAGCCCGTATTACCGGATCCCTGCATATGACGATTCAGACTGCGGTGCTCATTGAGACGCTGGTGGACCTGGGTGCCGATGTGCGCTGGGCCTCATGCAATATTTTCTCCACCCAGGATCATGCGGCGGCTGCTATTGCAGCTGCTGGTATTCCGGTTTTTGCCTGGAAGGGCGAGACCATCGACGAGTACTGGTGGTGTACCGAGCAGGCGTTGGCCTGGCCGGAGAGTGACGGTCCTAACATGATTCTTGACGACGGCGGCGACGCCACCTTGCTGGTGCATAAGGGCGTTGAGTTTGAGGCCGCTGGCGCGATCCCCGAGAGCAAAGATGACGACAATGAAGAGTGGGCGGCGATTCTCACCCTGCTGCGTAAAAATCTCGGCGAAGATGGCCAGAAATGGACAAAAATGGCCAAGGATATTCGCGGTGTCACCGAAGAGACCACCACTGGTGTCCATCGTCTCTATCACATGGAGAAGGCGGGCGAGCTGCTCTTCCCGGCCATGAATGTCAACGACTCGGTAACCAAATCCAAGTTTGACAACCTCTACGGCTGCCGTGAGTCGCTTCTGGACGGCATCAAGCGCGCCACCGACGTGATGATCGCAGGTAAGATCTGCGTGGTGCTGGGGTATGGCGATGTAGGCAAAGGCTGTGCTCAGGCATTCCGCGGTATGGGTGCCACCGTATGGGTCACCGAGATCGATCCTATCTGCGCTCTTCAGGCTGCCATGGAGGGGTATCGCGTGGTGGATATGAATGAGATTGCCGATCAGGGTGACATCTTCGTCACCACCACCGGCAACCTAAACGTCATCAACCACGATCACATGAAGGGTATGAAGAACGAGGCCATCGTCTGCAATATCGGCCACTTCGATTCGGAGATCGATATTGCCTCCCTGCGTCAGTACGAGTGGGAGGAGATCAAGCCCCAGGTGGATCACGTTATCTTCCCGGACGGCAAGAAGATCATCGTGTTGGCTCAAGGGCGTTTGGTCAATCTGGGCTGTGCTACCGGGCACCCAAGTTTCGTCATGTCGGCCTCGTTTGCCAACCAAACTTTGGCGCAGATTGAGCTGTTCCTTCGGGGCGATGAATACGGTAAGAAGGTCTACGTACTGCCTAAGACGCTGGATGAGAAGGTCGCACGTCTGCATCTCAAAAAGATTGGTGTTAATCTTACCAGCCTTTCGAAGGAGCAGGCCGACTATATTGGCGTGCCGGTGGAAGGGCCTTATAAGCCGGATCACTACCGTTACTAGAGCCTTGCTGTTTGGTTGTTGGAAAAAAGCGGGGCCTCTTTTATGGGGCTCCGTTTTTTTGGCCTGCATATAGCTTTGTCTCTTTGTCTCTTTGTCTCTTTGTCTGGCTCGCCTTCGGCTTCGCCTTTTTACTGGGGCTCTGCCCCAGACTCCGGCAGGGCTCTGCCCTGCACCCGCCAGAAGGCCTGAGGCCCTCTGGACTCCCCAATAAAAAATAAAGGATCTGGTTTTTATGAAAATCAGTGTGTTTGGTATGGGTTATGTGGGCTGTGTCTCAGCCGCTTGTCTGGCGGATGCAGGTCATCAAGTCATTGGCGTGGATCCGGTTGCTAAAAAGGTCGATCAGATCAATCGAGGTGAATCGCCGGTCTCAGAAACCAAACTGCCGGAGATGCTGCGTATCGCAGTAGATTCCGGCAAGCTGAAAGCGACGCAAGATCACAAGCGGGCCATCGCCGAAACCGAACTTAGTCTGATTGCCGTAGGAACACCATCCGAACCGGATGGGTCGCTTATGGTGCGCTATCTGGAGTCTGTGACACGGCAAATAGGTGAAGCACTTCAGGGCTCTACCAAGCCGCATATCCTGGTCTACCGAAGCACCATGCTGCCTGGTACGCTGAATAATATTATCAAGCCGCTACTGGCGGAAAGTTCCGGGCGTACGCCGGAAAATGGGGTGGATCTCTGTAACAATCCAGAGTTTCTTCGAGAAGGCTCCAGTGTCGATGATTTTTTCAATCCTCCCTTTACGCTGATTGGTGCAGATCGGACCGAGACTTTTCAGCAGGTCGCCAGGCTCTATCTTGGGGTGAATGGTCCGACGCACCACACATCCATCGCCACTGCTGAGTCGGTGAAGTATATGTGTAACGCCTTTCATGCATTGAAGATCGCTTTTGCCAACGAGACCGCTGCAGTGTTGCATAAAGCCGGTGCCGATCCCAGGCAGGCGGTGGAGCTGTTTCTTCAAGATGATAAGCTTAATATTTCCACGGCTTATTTGCGTCCTGGGTTTGCCTTTGGCGGCTCCTGTCTGCCCAAGGATCTGCGTGCATTGAGTGCCGTGGCAGACAAGGGTGGGGTAGATGTGCCGCTTATTAATGGAATTCTGGCCAGTAATCAGGCCCACATGGAGCGGGCGATTGAAGCTGTCTTGGCCAGTGGGGCCAAGCGGGTGGCACTTTCGGGGCTTTCCTTTAAACCGGGTACCGACGATCTGCGCGAAAGTCCCTCCATACCGCTGGCCAATCGTTTGGTAGAGGCGGGAGTTGAGCTCTCCATCTATGATCCCAGGGTACGCATGGAGCAGTTGGTGGGGGCTAATTTGGCCTTTTTGAAGAAGAAGATGCCGGATCTGTCGGAACGTTTAACGGACGATCCGGCCAAAGCGTTGCTGGGGGCGGAGTTGGTGGTTATGGCGCATGCGGATGCGGCCATGCGACAACAGTTGTTTGCCATGCCGGGTCCGGTGAAGTTATTGGATCTGGCCGGTTATGCTGATTTGGCTCAGAAATCCAATATTGAGTATCAGGGATTGTGTTGGGAATAAACATTTTTGGGGAGTCCAGAGGGCCTCAGGCCTTCTGGCGGGTCCAGGGCAGAGCCCTGGCAGGGGTCTGGGGCAGAGCCCCAGAAAAAGGCGCAGCCGAAGGCCAGCCAGAAGAAAAACAGGCGCAGCCGAAGGCCAGCCAGAAGAAAAACAGGCGCAGCCGAAGGCCAGCCAGAAGAAAAGCAGGCGCAGCCGAAGGCCAGCCAAGCAGCCAAAAAGGAATCCCTCTAAGGGGCCACCCCAGCATGAAACCGAAGCGCCAACCCATTATTACAGTACCGTTTCCCGGTAGGGGGCGGTCCATCGTCAAAGATATGCCCCTGATGCCCCCCGCAGCGGATGCAGTGGTATTCGGTGCGAGGTCGCCAGAGAAAGGTATCCACCTTGGTTCCAACACGTCCTGGCAAGGCGCGATAGAAGCTGGGCCATCCGGTACCGCTGTCGTACTTGGTCTTGGATGAGAAGAGCCCCAGGTCGCAGCCGGCACAAGCGAAGGTGCCCGCCCTTTTTTCATGGTTGAGTGGGCTGGAGAAACGTGGTTCAGTGGCCTCTTTACGTAGGATTTTATAGCGATCAAGTGGTAGTAGCGCTTTCCACTCGGCATCCGATTTGACAATCTTCTTAATCACATCACTGGGCAGATTTTCCGCTGCCTGAAGCCGTGAGACCAGACTTGATAATCCCCCCAGAGCCAGGGCTCCGAGTAGGAATGTGCGTCGATTCATGGTGTCAATCCTTTCTTGATTTGGGTCGCATCATAGCCATTCCATAGCTCTTTCAGTCGGTTATCGCGCCCACAGCCCCGTCGGTAGAAGGTGTAGCGGATTGGGTTTTTGTGGTGGTAATCCTGGTGATACTCCTCGGCGGGATAGAAGGTGCCGGCCTGTTTGATTTCTGTGAGTAGCGGCTGGGGGAAAGGCTTGGTTTGTGCCACAATGCGTTTGGAGGCGCGTGCCGTCTCTCCCTGGGCCTTGGTTTCGTAGTAGAGGCCGGGTCGGTACTGGGAGCCGCGGTCACAAAATTGTCGATGGTTGACTGTGGGGTCGATATTGACCCAGAAGTGGCTGAGTAGTTCGCCATAGCTCACTTTGGTGGGATCAAACACCACCCGAACCGCCTCGGTATGGCCGGTAACGCCGGAAGAGACCTGTTTATAGGTGGGGTTATTCTTCTGGCCGTCGATATAGCCGGAGGTGGTGGAGAGGACGCCTGGAATTTCATCAAAAAGGTGCTCCACACACCAGAAGCAGCCCCCGGCAAAGGTGGCGGCTTCCTGCTTATGGTCTGCACTCTGAGCGGGGAGCGTCCAGAGACAGAGGCAGGCGAAAAGTATGATTCTGTATCGAGATGTCATTCTGTTCTCGCATGGTTGTTGTGTCGAAAAGGGCATCATCGAAGAAAGCTGTTCTGATAGGAGCTCCTCCCAATTGGACTGTGGAACAACAGAATTGTTCCACGCTAGATGGAACGGGGCGTTGCTTTCCCTTCCACGGCGTCTCATCCTATTGTACATGATAAACCATACGCCCAGTCTCTCTTCGTGCGATACGCATCCAGGCCATAAGAAGGACCATGAGAGGTTACCTCTGGGTGAATTTATCTCATTAATGGCGCTGCTTACCTCTCTGATCGCGTTATCGATTGCCTTTTTCATTTCGGAAGGTCATGGCAGGTGTTCGGGAGGCGTGCGCTCATCGTCACACCACTGGTTACACCATGGCGGCGGGATTCTCCTTTGGGGCCTTTGTTGGTTACCTCACGTCCGCCCAGCAGATATTTCAGGAGTACTATGCTCTTGGCGCGCAATTTCCGTTCTATTTTGGGGTCTTGGCTGTGGTTGGTGCGGCTTCCAGCTTCATCTCCATGATGATAGGAACTCTGATCGGGCAGGCTTACGATGGAACCGTCATGCCGTTGATTGGCGGCTTTGCCTGTATGGGAGTGGCTTCGCTCTACGTGATGCATTGGACCGAGCGTGGTAATCATCATCTGTCTTAACAGCGGTATATAATGTGTGTGCCATGGGTGTCATGATGCAAGAGAGTTGTCGTGGGCAGGGTGATGGTGCATTGCCCCGCGTACTGTTCATATCGCCGCGTTTTCTTTTTCCCACCGATACCGGTGGCCAGATTCGTACCGCTCAGGTGTTGCGTCATGCCCACGGACGCTGGTTGGATATCACCCTTCTTTCACCCGCCACATTACAGCAGCAGCAGGAACATGCAGGCGATCTGAGTACCATCTGTAGCCGTCTGATCCCTTATCGCACCCGATGGCAGCATTCCACCATGCGCGCTTTGGGGCGGGCCATGTCGCTCTTGAGTGCCTGGCCGGTCTCAGTGGCCAGTGATCGTGCCTCTCATCTGAAACAGTGCTTGCGCCGACTAATGCAAGAGGGCCGTTGGCAGGCGGTGGTCTATGACTTCACCCACATGGCGATAAATTATGATCCGCCTCCCAAAGGGGTCCCGGCGCTGCTGTTTACCCATAACGTGGAACAGGAGATCTTTAAACGGCGTGCGGAGGTGGCTCGTGGGCGGTTTTCGGAGATGTTGTGGCGCAATCAGTACCGGAAGATGCAGCGTTTTGAGGATAGTGTGTTGGGGTGTTTTGAGACCATTTTGGCGGTTTCAGAGCGGGATGCAGCCTTTTTCCAGCGGCTGGCACCGGAGCGCACGATTCGGGTGATTCCCACAGGGGTCGATACCGATCAAATCGCCTACCAGCCACCCGGGAGCGAACCGGTGGCGGTGTTTGTCGGCTCCATGGATGCCCATCAAAACATTGAGGGGGTGGGATGGTTTCTAGAGGAGATCTGGCCTCTGGTCAAACAGCGCACGCCCGAAGCGCAACTGCGTGTCATCGGGCGTTATCCCCCAGAGGGGTTCAGGCAACGCTATGCTGCCGATTCATCGGTGACCTTCACCGGCTGGGTGGAGGATCCGGCCTTGGAGAGTCGGGTGGGCGCACTGTTTATCGTGCCGTTGAGGGTCGGCGGCGGTACCCGCATTAAAATCTATGAAGCGATGGCCATGGGCTTGCCGGTGGTCTCCACCCAGGTAGGAGCCGAGGGGCTGGCACTAAAACCGGGGAAGCACTATCTGCAAGGGAATGATCCAGAAGCATTTTCCCAGCGCATATCGATTCTGTTTGAAGATCGCAACCGGACCTTGGCGCTATCTCGGGAGGCCCGGACGCTGGTAGAGCGGAAATTTGGCTGGAGGCACGCCGCTCGCGCTTTTGCGGAGGCGTGCCTGCAACGCGGATAACTATTTCTGAGCGGGGGCCGGCTGATCGTCCCGATGGACCCGCTCTTTCTGTTCCGACTTGGTTTTGCAGTCGATACAGAGGTCGGTGACCGGCCGAGCCTGCAAGCGCTTCAAGCCAATCTCAACGCCACAATCCTCGCAGAAGCCGTACTCATCTTCGTTGATGGCGTGGATGGTTTTGTCAATCTTGCTTATCAGCTTACGGCCCCGGTCACGGGTGCGGAGTTCAAAATTGCGGTCGGTCTCCAGCGTGGCGCGGTCGGCTGGGTCGGCAAACACCGCTTTCTCCTCAATCATGCCGGAGACGGTTCGCTCCGCATCCTCCAGGAGCTGAAGCTTCCACTCATTCAGAAGATTGCGAAAAAAGATCCGCTGAGGAGGATTCATATACTCCTCTTCATCAGACGGCTTGTAATTATCTGGAATCTCAATGCCCTTAAGATCGCTGCTCATGGCCTATTCTCCCTGCTGGCTGCGTTTGGCAACCATATGCCTGCAACAATGGTTGGTATCCCCCCCGGATACCTGTTTTTCGTATAGCGGTTGACCTCTTTCAGGATCCGCCACCATGGACGAATTAAAATCCGACTATATTAGTTTAATTGATGTCAGGACGCAAATTTTTCATAGGTGTGGTGCATAAGTAACCAAGCCAATCCATGAGGCTCACCCGGGTCTGAGAAAATCGGCACCCTGCTCGGGAAAGATTTTACCAGGATTTAGGGTGTTTGTGGGATCAAAAAGCAGCTTTAGACGACGTTGTAGATCCAGCGTCGTTTCATCCAATTCCCAGCCGACATAGGGGCGTTTCTGGGTGCCCACGCCATGCTCGCCGGAAAGGGTGCCGCCTAGATCGAGAACCAGCCTGAATAGTTGGTCCAGGGCTGGTTTAATCTTCTCCATGGAGGTGTCATCGGAAGGATCTACCAGAAAATTGACGTGAATATTGCCATTTCCGGCATGGCCGAAGTTGACCATGGGTAGGTCCAGTTCAGCGGATATGACCTCACAGCCGTCGATGAGGGCCGCCAGGCGTGATACCGGCACCACCACATCTTCGTTGACCCGCTTGGGTGAAAGGCGCTTAAGAGCCGGGGAGAGGGCGTTGCGGGCGGCCCAGATGCGTTTGGCCTCGCTGTTGTTGTTGGCCCGTGCCAGCTCTACTGGTTGCACAGGCTCCAGGCGTGCCACCACGGCATCGGCCTGACGCTCTACATCGTCATGGTCTCCCGACACCTCCAGTAGCAACAGGGCTCTGGCGGCGTCGGGAAGTTCCACCACCTCTTCCCGGCGTAGTAGATCCAGTGCCGAGGGGTCGAGAAACTCAATGGCCGATGGGGGGGTGCCTTGGGACATCAGCATGGAGGTGGCTTGGGCCGCTTCGGCCACCGAGGCAAACGCCGCGCTTAGAAGGCGCCTGGCCTGGGGTTTTGGGGCCAGCTTCAACACGGCTTGTGTCACCACCGCCAGGCTCCCTTCGGAGCCGACCAGCAGCCGGGTGAGGTCATATCCCACCACCCCTTTGGTGACTCGCCCGCCGGTACGAATCACTGAGCCATCAGCCAGAACTGCCGTCAGGCCCAATACCCAATCGCGGGTGACCCCATAGCGGATGGCGTTGGGGCCTGCGGCGCACATGGCAATGTTGCCGCCGATGCTACAGCTCTGGGAAGAGGAGGGGTCCGGTGGCCAGAAGAGCCCCTTTTCGGCCAGGGCATGCTGGAGGTCCCCATTCACCACGCCCGGCTCCACCACGGCCAGTCGATCATCCAGAGAGATCTCCATGATGCGATTCATGCGTTGGGTGGAGAGAATCACCCCGCCATGAGCCGCCAGAGCGCCGCCGACATTGCCGGTGCCGGCCCCTCTGGCAATCACTGGAACGCCCACCCTGCTGCACGCCTTAAGGGTGGCGATAACATGGTCTTGGCAGGCGGCCAGTACCACTGCGTCGGGGCGTGCCCGAATGCCGGTATTATCCCAGGCATACGCCTCCAGCTCGGTAGGGTCGGTGAGCAGGTTTTCAGTACCCACGCTTTGTGCAAGCTGAGCCAGAAGATTGACAGGGGGGTTAGCCATCCGCTGGAACTCCGACATCCTGCATGATTTCGCCTTCCCCTTCCTGGATGACAGGGGCCAACTGCTGTGGCGGAATCTGTTCCATGCGGGCCGGAGCCGGGGCCTGGGCGTTGACATCGACTTCAATATACGAAACCACTTCACGAACGCCGCCAACCCTGCTGGCCACGGCCACTGCCTGATCCCGCTCTGCTACGGTGTTGGCCATGCCGATCAGATAGACCACGCCCTTGGTGGTTTCCACTTCAATGGAGAGGCCACGCACAATCGTATCGGCCAGCAGCTTGACCTTCACTTTGGAGGAGATCACCGCATCTTCGGCCAGCTCTGCGGCACTGGTGTGTTGCACCTTCAGCTCGGAGGTGACGTTGCGCACGCCGTTGACCCCTTTGGCCACCCGAATCGCCTCTTCAATCTCTCGACTGGAAGCAGAGGAGCCGGTGAGCAGCACGCGGCCCCGGCTCACCTCAACATTGACGTTGGCCACCCGAATCTCTTTGCTGCGCAGGTAGGCCATGCGGATCATGGTGGCGATCAGGCCATCATCCATATAGGACTTAAAGCGGCTGATACCACCGTTTCCCGTGGATTGTTCGGGTTGGGCCTGTTGTGGAGTGGCCCCCTGTCCTCCCATCATGGCGGCGCAACCGCTCAACATGGCGGCTGTGGTTATGCCAGCGATCACTTTTTTCCAATTCTGCATGTTCTCACTCTCCTGCTTACCATTAAATGTATAAAAAAGCGGGCTGTTTCGGACCTCTACCATCCTGGACGGAATGCATCTTCCAGCAGCTTGATCTGCCACCCCTGCCGATCCCGGCGGACAAATACTGCATCAAATCGACAGGGTGCCTCGGACCACTCTTGATGCTGCCATAAAAAGGCTGCGGCCAACTTGGCCAATTTTTTCTGTTTGGCGGGGCTTATGGCCTCTTCTGGGCTTCCGGCCCCCTCACTGAGGCGCGCCTTCACCTCACAAAATACCAAAATCCCACCCTGAGTCGCTACCAGATCCAATTCACCGTAGCGCGTACGGACGTTTCGACCAATGATCCGGTAGCCCTGGGACTCCATGAATTGAGCGGCTTGGCCCTCTGCGGCATTGCCAAAACGTCGTCTTGGGTCGGCATGCATGGTCTCAATTCTCCTGCTGGGCATCCCGCCGATCCTGAATCATGGCATACGCCTCCGAGCGGGACAGGTTGGCGGCAGTGGCCAGTTTTCGGGCCATCTCACGCGGGCGTCCCCCTTGATCGATCACCTGATTGATGAGTCTCTTAATGGCCCCGGCATCCAGTTCGGGAAGCGCCATAGAGCCTCCCTCTACCACCAGAACCATTTCTCCTCGTGGGCTGTGTTGTTTAAACCATTCAACCAACGTCAACGCGGTGCCTCGATGGAAGCTCTCATAGATTTTGGTCAGCTCTCGGGCCACCACCACTTTTCGTTCCGGCCCCAGGGCCGTTGCCAGATCATTCAGGGCGGCGATGATGCGGCGGGGAGATTCGAAAAAGAGCATGGTGATGCCGCAGCCTGCCAGATGGGTGAAGCGCTTTTGTCGCTGGCCCGACTTGCGGGGCAGAAAGCCGCCAAATAAAAACGAGCCATCCTCGGAGAGCCCAGAACCCACCAGCGCAGGGAGCAGAGCCGATGCGCCCGGCAAAACCTCCACCTCAACGCCCGCCTCAATGCAGGCACGCACCAGCGGTATACCAGGATCGCTCACCCCCGGCATGCCGGCATCCGAGGCCAGCGCCAGTTGCTTTCCGGCCTCTAACTCTGCCAGAGCTTCGGGCAATCGGCGTGGGGCGTTATGATCGGTAAAGCTGCGTAGTGGGGTGTCGATTTCAAAGTGGTGGCAGAGTCGCCGGGTATGGCGGGTGTCCTCTGCCAGGATGCGATCTACCTGTTGTAGTGTCGCCACCGCGCGATAGGTCATATCCTCCAGGTTGCCGATGGGCGTCGGAACAATGTAGAGTCGCCCGGTAGGGATTTTTGTTTCAACACCGAATTCAATGAGACTCTTATCCATGATACGCCCCGTTGCCGGACGAAAGCTTCCGGCCCTTATACTGGCTGTTACTGCCCTGGGGCTTGCCGCTTGCGGTGGATCGCCCAGAGCCTATACGCCCACCTACGGTTCATCACAGGCCGAAGAATCCAAGCCGCTCTCGGCGTTAGGGCCTATCGGCCATGCCCGGCAGATGGAGGCGCAGGACAATCGTGCTGCTGCCATCCGCTATCTTCAGGATGCCCTGGCCCGCACCCCCCATGCTGATTGGAGTGGTGAGGCGCTGGTAGAGATTGGTCGCATGTTTCTCGACGACGAGAAGCTGACCGCCGCTCAGGAGGTGTTGACCCGTGCTCTCTCCATGCGTCCCCCACCCTCTTCCGTCTATCCGCTCTTAGACCGGCTGGCGGAAGCGCGTATGGCCAAGGGGGATACCGCCTCTTCCTGGAAAACCTGGCTGATGCTGGTGGAGGGTGGAGGTCCAGAGGCCCTGCGGGCTTGGCGCAACATCGTCACCAGCTATGTGGAACAGGGCAAGAAACGCACCACCGGCCAGATTCTCTCGGCGCTCTCCAGCCAGCCTTTTTCAGCAGTTCAGGCCCGTACGTTGCTGGATGTGTTGACTATTCCCAATCGAAATCGTCTGGTTAGGCTGCTTGGCATGCAGCCGGCCGGTTCGCTGCTCTCCCCCTATCTGAGTCTTGCCATTGGCGACCGACTGGCAGAGAACAACCAGCAGCGGAAGGCCCGCAAGGCGTGGCGTACTGCGGCCGATCTGGCCCGCAAGGGGAATCCGTCGGTGGGTGCCCCCGATGTGGTAGCCTCCGAAGCAGCGCATCGACTCCAGAAAGTGGCTCCCAGCGCCTCCTTTCGTATCGGATTGCTGCTCCCTTTGCACGGCAAATTCGCACCGCTTGGGGAAAACCTTCTGCAAGCGGCCCAAAAGGCGCTCCTGGATTATCGGGATGCCAACATGACGCTGGTGGTGGAGGACAGTATTGATAAAGGGGATGTCGAAGGCCCCACACGGAGGCTTCTGAGCCGCAATGTAAATGTCATTCTGGGGCCGGTATTTCACGATGCTGCCATGACCGCCTCGGCACTGGCAGCGGTACATGGTGTGCCGATTCTGCCGCTTAATCCCAATCAGGATATTATTCAAACCGCCTATCAGACCATGCGCGGTGCCTCGCAGGTGACCGTCTCCACCGAGGAGGAGGGCGGAGAGGACCCTATCGCCTTGACATCGCCCCACGTAGCGGCTGGCGATGCCCAATCGGTACCCGCTCCCCAGGCACCCCAGGAGAAAACCTTCTCCATCCGTTCGGAGCGGACTGATGGGAGTCCGGAAGTGCGTTCTCTGGTGCTGCTCAACGCCTTTCATCCTGAGCATCAGGCCCAGAAGATGGCCCGCTTCTCGGTGCTGGAAGCCCGTCGTCGCCATGTGGCGATTATGGCTCCGGACACTAAGTATGGTCGGGTGATCAGTCAGGCTTTTGGGGAGGAGATGCGCAAGCTAGGGGGACATGTGGCTCGCACGGTGTTGTTTGAGAAGGGCTCTTTGGATTTTTCCAAGTGGCTCAAGACGTTGGTGCATCTGGACCCGGACTCGTTGACGCGACGGGCTAAAAACTCCCGTAACATCAAGATTCTTGATCCGGCGGACAGCCCCACCCCGGCCCGAGCCAGTAAACTACCGCCCTGGACTGACTTCGATGTGCTGTTTGTGCCCACGACAGCCCCCACCGCGCGCCTTATTGCGCCCCAGGCCAGCTTTTTCAACTTTCATGCCCATGAGATCACCATGTTGGGTATTCCGCTCTGGAATCGGCAGGCGCTGCTTCAGGAGGGAACGGACTATCTTCAAGGGGCTGTATTTTGCGATCTCTCCGACCAGAAAAAGCTGCGTTTTCAGGGGATGTTTCACGAAGTGTGGCGGAAAAAGCCCACCACACTGGCCATGCTCACTTATGATGGTGTAGCGGTTTTGGGGCAACTGCTCCGGGACCAACGTCTTGGTGGTCCCACATGGCATACCGCGTGGCATCGTCCCGAGGGGTTTCGCGGCTCCGGCGGGCGGGTGCGTTTTACGGAGCAGGGTCGCTCCCTGCGTCACTATAAGCTTTACACGGTGGGTAAGAAGGGTTTCGAAGCCTATGCATCCGACTCTGAAGAAGCGCCGGATGGCTTGATCCCCGAAGCCCCTGAGTCCACACCTTCCCGCTCTCGCAACTTTAACTGACGCCACGGATCGACCATGACCGCACCACGCATTGGAAGCAGCAACACACCGACGCTCTCGTTTGAGTTTTTCCCACCCAAGACCCCCAAGGGTGAAGAGAATTTTTGGATCGCCCTGGGCTCTTTGGCTCGGCACAATCCCGATTTCGTTTCGGTGACCTATGGGGCGGCCGGTGGCGTGACGTCGGCCACGGAGCGGCTGGTCAACCGTGCTCATGAGAAGCTGAAGTTGGTGGCCATGCCGCACATCACCTGCCTGGGCCATACCGAGGAGGAGTTGCGCACTATCCTGGCCAGTTATAAGGCGCGTGGTGCCACCCATGTGTTGGCACTGCGGGGTGATCGGCCCAAGGAGATCCCGGACGACTGGCAGTCAGGGCCGTTTGGGTATGCCAATGAGTTTGTCGAGATGATTACTCGGGAGTTTCCGGAGTTCTCCATCGGCGTGGCCGCCTACCCTGAAAAACACCCGGAAGCCCCGGATGCCGAGAGCGATCTGGCCAACTTTGAGAAGAAGGTCCAGGCTGGTGCCGATTTTGCCATTACGCAGTTTTTCTACGACAACGATGCCTACTTTGAGTTCGTCAAGCGCTGCGTTGACAAGGGGATGGATCTGCCCATCATTCCCGGTATTTTGCCCTTTACCGACTACAATCAGATTCAGCGATTTGCCGCCCTTTGCGGGTCGGTATTGCCTGTTTGGCTGACAGAGCGCATGGAGAAGGTGAAGGATGACCCGGATGCGATGGTCGAGGTGGGGGTCGCCACAGCCATTGAGCTCTGTCAGGATCTGTTGGATCGTGGTGTCCCTGGACTGCACTTCTTTACCCTCAATAAGTCGGAGGTGGTGAATCGCATCCTGGCGGGGTTAAAGGGGATCGGTTGAGGCTGGAGCGTCTGGTGAGCGGTGAACAGAGCGTCTTGGAGGTTCGAATCAAGGGGAGCGTTACAGTTGCGGTTCCTCATGATCTCACGTTGGCCACCCCCTATATTCTGCTGGAGCAGGAGGATTGGTTTGAGCCGGAGATCGCCTTTGTCCGCGGTCTGGTGCGCCCTGGGATGCACCTGCTGGATATTGGGGCCAACTATGGGGTCTACGCCCTGACCATGGCTCAACTGGCCGGTTCAGATGGGGCGGTTTGTGCTGTGGAGCCCACCCCCCAGACGGCGGATTATCTTCAAAAAAGCATCCTCCTCAATGGTCTGAATAATATTCGGTTGATGCGCGTCGCCCTCTCCAATCGTGAGGGGGAGGTGGAGATCTTCTGCTCTCCCCACAGTGAACTCAACTCACTCCAGGCGCGTCCGGGTCTAGTGCCTCAGAAGGTTCCCCTGATGACGCTGGATGGTTGCTTGGCGGCGTGCGGCTGGGATCGGGTGGATTTTATCAAGTTGGATGCCGAGGGGGAGGAGTTGCGGGTTCTTGAAGGGGGAGGTGAGACCCTAACCAGCAGTCAGCCGTTGATACAGATGGAGGTTCGTCATGGCGGGCAGCTCCACCTGGTGCCGGTGTTTCGATTGGTGGAGCAGGGGTATCGGGTTTATCGACTGATTCCCGGCCTCAATATTTTGGCCCCCTGCGACCCCTCGCCGGAGATGGAGAACCCGCCACTGAATCTCTTTCTATGCACCGACGAGAGGGCTCGTCGTCTTGAGCTGGAAGGACATCTGGTGTCTCATCACAGCAAGGCGGCTCCCCTGGCGACATGCCGGCTTCACAATCAATGGCCCAAGGCGCTTCTAACCCGCCCCTTTTCCCAGCCGCTGCGTTCCGATTGGGTGGAGCCTAAAACCCAGGATGGCATCCGATATGCCCTGGCACTTCACCATTACATGGCTGCTCAAGAGGATCAGCAGCCCCCGGTGCAGCGGCTCGCCTGGTTGCGGGAGGCGCTGGCAGGATTCCGTCAAACGGCCGCCCAACGTCCCAGCTTCTCCCGCCTCTCCAGTCTGGCCCGTTGTGCCATAGCGCTGGGAGAGGCGCGCTTGGCACGGGAGACCTTGCCGAAGATTCAGGCGATATTGGGGACCGAGCAGGGGCAAGGCGCGTTGGATGAGCCGTTATTGCCGGTTTCACAGCGCTTTGAAGAGATCTCTCCCCAGGATGATCCCATGGCTTGGCGGCTGGTGGGGCTGCTGGAGACCATGCAGAAGATCAATGCCCACTCCAGCTACTATAGCGGTACCCATGATGAGGCGCTGCTCGGGGCGTTGGTGCAGTATCCCTATCACGGGGCTGAGGTGGAGCGTCGGTTGCAGTTGATTCGGATGAGGTGCGGTCGGCAGATGGGGCCTTCCAAAGATACTGGAATGAATGGAACGGAGACCCTGAACCCTCATTTTTGGGACGTGGTGGCGGGTAAAATGGATGCGATGGGAAAAGTGGAGACTGTTCGAACGTGATGCACGGGCTTTCGCCAACAAACAAACCAAGTTGATATTGATCTATAGAAGTTACTTACCGATAATCCCTCGAAAAAGCCCCAACTGTCCCCGCGTGGTGGCCTCCC
Source organism: Magnetococcales bacterium (assembly GCA_015233785.1). Lineage (GTDB taxonomy): Bacteria > Pseudomonadota > Magnetococcia > Magnetococcales > JADFWT01 > JADFWT01. The sequence goes on along the minus strand of JADFWT010000018.1, from coordinate 2,936 downwards.
AGGAGAACCCCTCCGCATAACGTCGGGTCTTCCCGGCTTGGGGCCGATCCCTGAATAGCGCATCAAACGCCGCCACAATCCCCTCTGGCGACCGTTCCGGCATCAACTGTCCGGCTTCGGGGGCGGTGACAATTTCCGGGGCACCCCAGACATTGCTGGCGATCACCGGCGTATCGCAGGCCATGGCCTCCAGCAGCACGTTAGCCCACCCCTCACGGCTGGAGGCCAGTACCAGGGCATCCACCGAGCCGTAAAATGCTTTCAGTTTTTTCTGGGGAACCAGGCCGACAAACCGAACCCGATCCATCATGTTCAACTCAATGGCCAGCGCCTCCAGTGCCTCTCGCCGAGGCCCATCACCGATGATCCAGAGTTCTACATGATTCGGTAGCTTTGGTAGCGCCCGGATGATGAGATCGTGTCCCTTGCGATCAATCAGGTGGCCCACCGAAAGAAGCACTATTCGTCCATCCGTCATCCCCAACTCACGGCGCATGGTGGCCCGATCTACCGGGTGGAATCGCTCCAGATCCACGCCGTTACGTAAGGGGGTGATCTTATCGGGGGGCAGGTCCAGCTCAATCAGGGCATCCTTGAGCGCCTGACAGACGGTAATCACCCCATCCGATTTTTGCACTGCCCAGCGGATCATGCGCCGGGGCAGGGTGAAGTTGGGAATTTCGGTGACATCGCTGCCGCGGGCGGTCATCACCACCGGCTTTCCGAAACGTTTGGCCAGCATCACCGCTGCCACTCCATCGGGGTACAGATAGTGGGCGTCGATCAGGTCAAAATCCCACCCCTCACGGAGTATCCGGCGAATCACCGGCTCCATGGTTGCCGCCAACAGCAGTGGGGCGACCCGCATGCCCACCTTTGGAATCAGCGGGTAGCGGGGGTGGAGGCGGGGTAGTCCGTCCAATGTCTCTTCTGCTGGGATACGGGAAAAGTCGGCGTAGCTGCCGAAGCGGGGGTGGCTGGAGGGAAACCACGGCACCGGTGCCACCACCCGAACATCCACCTCCCCCGAGGCCAGAAGATGGCGCAGGCGCTGTTCCACGAAGATGCCGTGATGGGGACGAATACTGTTAGGAAACAGCGTCGAAAAGGTTAGGACACGTAGTGGATCGCGCATGGTGACTTATGCCTCAGACGGGGAGAGGCGGCGTTTCAGACTCTGTTGCAGCCATCCCCACGCCTCCCTGACCATGCCCCAGGTGATAACCCGCAGTAGTAGCAGAAGCAGTGGATAGCCCATCATCAACAGCGCCAGTCGTCCCATGAGTCCAATCTCGGGATGGAGCCGCGCTGCTGCCATGCAGATCCCAATAGCCATCAGGATGCGCAGTAGCCGGAACAGTTGATAGGGCACCTTGAGATAGCGCCGGGAGGCAAGGCCGGTGAGAATGGGTGCCAGCATCATGGCGGTCATAACGCCCCAGGCGGCTCCCTCGGGGCCGTGGCTCTCTCCCAGGCGCATGGCCAGGGGGAATCCCAACAGAATCGGCGTTCCGGTAAGGAGCGGAAAGAGCCAGGTGCGCTTGGCCAGCGCCAGCCCGATACGCAGGTCGGAGCGCAGCAGAAAGAACGCCAGTCCCAACGCCAATGGAAAAATGGTGTGGATCGCCCCATGAAACTTGGGGGTGGTCATCAGGGTGATGATCTCTTCGGCCAGGATACCCAGGGCCAGCGCGCCGCTGCACATGAAGAGAAAAAAGTAACTGAGCCCCTTGGCGTAGATTTCGGGTGCTTCGGGCGTTCCGGCAATTTTGAACATGCGGGGGTTCCACCAGTTGTTCACCGGTACCGAGAGCAGCATGATTACGCCGCCGATCTTCCAGCCGATGGCGTAGACCCCGGCTGCTTCCAGGTGGCCCATCATGGAGAGTGCCACCACCCCCATGGCATTGATAAACGCCTCCACAAAACCGGTGGGAATAAAGGGAAGGGAGAACTTCACCATCTGCCAGGCCAAAGCCCGATCCGGTCTCTGCCAGTGACGACGTAGCAGCAGCAAGCCCAGCAGTAGTGCCATCAGGGTGGCGGTTATCAGGTTGGCAATGAGAAAGCCGAGAATACCGATCTTCATGACGCCGATGAAGTAGACGTTCAATCCCACAGCGATGATCGTGCGTCCGGCGGTCACCTTGAGATAGGAGATGGGCTCCTCTCGCAGTCGGAACAGCGTCAACCCCAGTACGTTGAGCACATCGATCCACACCGTGCCGAGAATCATCACCAGGTAGAAGATGTAGTCGGGGTTGGCATCCTCCACAAACAGCATATCGATGATGCGGTGGGCTAGCGGCGTCACCACGATAAAGCAGCCTGCACCAATCAGCAGCGTGGTCCATAGCGAGGTGGAGAAGACCCGTTTTCGCCAACGCTCATCGGACTGTTCGTGATAGAACTTGGTGAAGGTGTAGACAAATCCTGCCTCCACCACGATGCCGAAATAGGTGCCTACCATATCCAGCAGGGCCAACACGCCAAAGTCGGTGGGGGAGAGAAAGCGGGTATAGAACGGCAGCAACAAAAATCCAACCGCTTTGGTCAACGCCAGGCTGACCCCATAAATGGCGATGGGTTTCAGCAGTGCGGAAGGGTTGGATCTGACGGGTCGCTCCGGTTTGGCCATGGATAATGGCGTCCTTATGGGGCAGATGGGGCGCGTTTGCCCCGGCCCGGATCAACAGGTGGACCGCCAAGTTGTTGCATGGGGGCGCGCAGCAGGGCGCGGATGAGGTGGAGCAGGCACTTAACCGGGCGATGCCCCAGCCGTAGCGAACGAACAAAGAGCGGCAGACTCTCCCGGTAATACCCCTCCGAGAAGAGTACCCCGGCAAAATAGAAAACGCTCTCGCAAAGATGGGCGTGGCGCTGTTGGGGGGTAAGGCGCTCTTTTTGGCGTTCCAGATGGCGCTCCACCATGGGGA
>JADFWT010000189.1 GCA_015233785.1 Magnetococcales bacterium | reverse complement strand
GGGGCGTTGGGGCTGGCTGGCCACGGTTATTTCCCCCCGTTTTCAAGGGGTGGCGGCGCGCTTTCTGGGCCGGATGCCGCCGGGGGGGGGTGGGGCAGATCGATCTATAGGGAATTTGCATGCATTAGGTATTTCTAATATAAATTCCAGATCGCCGGAGCGGCGCAGGGAACTTGAAACAAGAGGATGAGATGTCATGGCGAATTCGGAATGGGTGATTGAGGTAGACGAGGCCGATTTTGAGAGTCTGGTTCTGGAGCGCTCTCATCAGGTGCCGGTATTGGTGGATTTTTGGGCGCCCTGGTGCGGGCCGTGTCGGACGTTGGGGCCGATTTTGGAGAAGCTGGCGACCGAGATGAGCGGGCGCTTTCTGCTGGCCAAGGTCAACGCCGACCATAATATTGAGTTGGGGAAAAAGTATCGAATTCAGGGCATTCCGGCGGTGAAATTGATCATTGAGGGCCAGCCGGTGGATGAATTCACTGGTGCGCTGCCGGAGCGGCAAGTGCGGGCTTTTCTGGATAACGCTATTCCCAGCGAGGCGGACCAGCTATGTGATCAGGGGGCCGATGCCGACGAGGTGGGTGACAGCGCTCGTGCCATGGAGAAATATCAGGCTGCTTTAACGTTGGAGCCGAACCACTTTGGTGCGGTGATCGGCATGAGCGGTCTGTTGGTGGCCGATGGTAAGGTGGAGGAGGCTCGTGAGTTGATGGGGCTTCTAGGCCCGGCGGAGGCTCGGGATCCAGCGGCCAAGCAGCTTTTGGCCCGGTTGGATTTTCAGAACGACGCGGGGGATATGGATGAACTCTGGCGTCGGGTGGAGCAGAACCCGGATGATATGGAAGCGCGCTTGGCGTTGGGGCGTTCGCTGGTTGGGCTTCAGCAGCATGCCAAGGGGCTGGATCAGTTTTTGGAGATGGTGGCTCGGGATCGCACCTTTCAGGATGATATCGGTCGCAAGGAGGTGCTTCGAACCTTCGACCTGTTGGGACCGTCCCACACCATTGTGCATCAATATCGCAGTAAATTGGCGGCGATTCTGTTCGCTTGATGGGGGGATGACCGGGATTCGGAATGGTCTGAGCCCGGTCCACAAGAGATACGACGTTAACCCACGGAGATAGAGAATTCCTATGAAGATTGGACCTCGTGAGATTCACACGCCGTTTCGAAAAATCCCTCTGGAGGTGGCCGAGGGCATGACGCCGGTGGAGTTTTTCAATAGCTTTGCCAACCTGAAAAACCTGGCTGACGAAAATGGTCTATTGAAGACCGACGAGGATTTTCTGCTCTACCGCAAGGCCATTGGTCACAGTATGGAGTTTGATTGTTCAATTATTCTCAATACTTCTGCGCGCATACTTGATCCATTGGGTCGTCCTGTGCGGCGTGACCAGTTGAATCGCCAGCAAAAGAATGTCTGGAGCCGCATGACGCAGATTATCTATGAGTACATGCTGGAGCGCTATCCCGACCCAGAAGAGGCGTTGGTGTTGTGTGGCGAGGCGAGCCTTGATCCTACTTGGCCGTTCAGTAAGCCCGGTGTTCCATCCATTCGAATGATTCATAATCACTTTATGGTGTTCCCTACCCAGCAGATTAAGGATGCGCCCCTGGCAGATCCAGCCAATCCGAACCTCACTGACAGCGGCCATCATGGGCTGTTTCAGGAGGAGTTGACGCGGGTGTATGGCATCTTCATGGAGACTTTGGGGCTGGAGGTGTTGAAGCTGGTGCCGGTGGATCAATCCCGCATTGCCTTGACCGACTATCCCCGCGGCTTGCCCAGTTGGGAGATAACCGGCGGCAAGGATGCCCTGCGTGAGCGCCGTTTTTGGGATGAGTACGATTTGATTCTGAAGGGCTTTTTAGATTTTTATCGCACCTTCTTCTCTCTGGTTTCCACCCGCAACTCCGGGGTGCCCGAGGAGGCCTACTTCAAGGATGAGATTGAGAATATTCTACTCTTTAATAACTGCTTCCATGCTGCTGCCAAAGAGGTTCGCAACCACATCACCAAGGATCCCAAATTTGCCAATGAAATTCGCTGGCGGCCGGCTTATAAGCAGCTTCTCTATCGGGATGATAAGGGGCGTTTAATTGTCACCATCAGTCAAAATTCGGTGGGCAATGCCATTACCGAGTTGCTGGGTATCGTGGTGAATCGTAAAGAGGATGAGGCGGCCTATGCAGCGGCGGAACCCGCTTTGGTGGCCAAGCTGCTGGATGTTCGGGACCGGCTGTTGGCGGCAGATCTGGGTGAGCCCATCCGTACCGCTTCCTGGCCCGGCGGGGTTTTCGTGCCGCCAGTGAAGCGCTAGCGCCTAATGGTTATCGTCAGGGTGTCACGTTAACCCGGACACCCTGATGGCCATCCTGACGCTTATCGCACCATAATGACATCGGGTGATCAGCTTCTCTGTTCCAAAGGCGGGCTGATTTCGGATATTCTTAATGACTTGCTTTTGTTGATCTGTTTTCGGTCTCTAAGTTTGATCTCTCCCACATGCAGCGCATAGAGTACCAGCAGTGCATAGAGTCCCAGTGCTATCCAACTAATGATCCAAAAAGGCTGGGGAATGCCGGTAAGGGCGTGCAGTGCGCGTGCATCGCTGTGGCCTTGATAGCCGATCAGATAGACCGGAGCCATGATGGCATTCAGTAGTACATAGAGCCCGGCAAAGCGCACAAAGCGGGTCAGTTTGGTGGCGGGATTTTTTCGTGCCCGCAGCAGGGCCGACATCCATACTACATAGATGGTGGTGGTGATAAACAGCGTTTCGCCATCCCGAACCCAGAGCACCGTGGCCAGGGCCAGGGTGCCCATCAAAGCTCCGGTCCAGATCACCGTACGGCGCAGATTGCCCCCCAGCGTGGTCATAAACAGGCCCATTCCCCACAGCACTGAGCCACCGTATCCAGCCCATCCCACCAGTACATCCACCCCGCCGTAGATCCAAGCTGCGCCGCCCCCTGCCAGTTGAATGGTAATCACCCGGACCGTGCCGCCGGTAAGAAAGGCCACAACGGCGTGGCTCAGCTCATGAAAAAAGGTGTAGAGCCACTCAAAAGGGAAATTAAGAATGGGAATAGAGGAGATCACCACCACCAGCAGTGCGGTGCCAAAGAAGCTTTTTTGCAGATTTAGTCGTGTTTTTCGGCTTGCGGAGCGACGACTTCTTGGCTTTAGATTTCGTTGTTTTCGGGCTGAGCTGTAACGCGCTGGGGAGGCTGACGGTTCCACCATGCTATCCCGCCCGATAAATTGCCGCCCGCACTCCAAACAGCGCTGAATGGGGTAACCCTGGCGGGTTTTCCCCTGGGGATGAAGGTGGCCAGATTGGCAGTTGGGGCATCTATCCATGATCGTTTCACCGCTCCCTGCTGGAAGTCTGTGGTGGGCGTGCGCTGCCCGGCTTCTCAGGGATTATAACTTCATATTGGGTGCCAATTTTACAATTATGATCATTTTCAATAGTCTGTGATTAGTTGAGGTGTTCGGTGGTTCTCCTCGGGTGACAGTTATTGTCACCTGTTGGGCATTGGTATGGACCATTTTTGTCAGTGGGAGTTCCCTTGAGGAGATGAGAAAGGGTGCGAGAATTTGTATTAACGCCCATGGGTTACTCCCCCTGATGTGGTTCCTTTCATGGAGTCCATCGAGATGCTCATGGCGTGATCTCCAATAGTTTCTCCGTAAGATAAAGCCGAAGCTCCGCAGCCTCCAGAAGACAAACAAGCAATGGCCCCATTCGTATCCCTTTTCTGACCAGATTATTGACCCTCTTAGGATTCCACTCTCGGGCTATCTCAAGCAGTCGTGGATCTTGACGGGCCAGGGCGGAAAGCAGGGGATCTTTATGCATCCGGCTTAGAACCACCTCCAGCCCGTCCCCTTGAATCGTCCCATACGTCAGATGCGCCGCCGCAAAGGGGGTGATTCGTCCATCCAGCCAGAACATGGGGTCGGTATCAAAGCCGTTGGGATCGACCTCAGAGGAAGAGGTGGGCGGCGGGTTTACCTCGTGGACATACTCGCTGGGATCCAGCAGTTCGGCTCGACCAAAGGGGTCGATGGTGGAGCTGAAGAGCTGAAAAGGGCGTTGGGGCTTGGCCGCGAGAGAGAAGATGGCCTCCCGCAGCAGCGGACCGCTGGTATCGGGGTTGGTGGGAAGTCGCTTGACGCCAAGGGCTGGAGTGGTGCCGTGAATCGCTATTTGGTGTCCCCTTTGCCCCAAGGTCCGTATCAGCCGCCCCACGCCGCCGCGACTGAAAAAGTGCTTGGAGAAATTATCCGAACTCTGCTTGTGCTGTAGTGAGAGCTGAATATCGGGAAATTCCAGTGCCGCCTCCAGAATATTGGCGATA
>JADFWT010000188.1 GCA_015233785.1 Magnetococcales bacterium | reverse complement strand
CATAGGCATGGGCGGCAAGAAAATTCTGGTAGACGGCGATGTATGGCAGAAGAATCAGTATGGAGAACACCAGCATCAGGGTCAGCCAACGCAGTTTGTTCAGGTGTTTTTGCAGTAGACGATATTTCATCATGGTGTGGCTACTCTTCGTGATGACGGCATATCAAGGGGGTGTGAAGCGCCGGGTTCTCCCGGTTCGGGATGAGGGCGCTTCATGTGGGATAGACCCTGATCGCCTGCGGCATCTGGATGCAGGCCCGTTCACACAGGCCACACCCCACACAGGCCTCGGTCACATGCGGTTGCTCCAACATGCCTGCCTTGATGGCCACATCCTGCAGGGGGCAGGAGCGGTAGCAGACGCCACAGGTCTTGCCTTGATAGGAGTAGCAGAGGCGTGTGTTGACCCTGGCCTGTCCCATGTTGACGTTGGCCAGGATATCTTCCGCCTCCCTTTCCACCTCCTTCAAGGCCCCGGAAGGACAGACTTCGCCGCATTTCATACAGAGAATGCACCCCTGTTCCCGGGGGATGATGTAGGGGGTGTCAAGCGAGGAGATTCCGTTTTCCAGTCCGAAGAAGCGGATCGCCCGGTTAGGGCAGATCTGGCCACACTGACCGCAACGGATACAACGATCCAGAAATTGGTCCTCCGGCCCCGATGCCGGGGGGCGGAGGAACCGCATTCTGGCGATGGGTGGTGCAGATTTACCCGACGTGGATGCAACCGATTGGGGAGAGGCGCCGCCGCACACCGAGGCGGAAACCATCATGCCCATGGCCTTGAAAAGTGTACGGCGACGCATCAATCAACACTCCTTGTCAACAGTCACACCCACGTCGGGACCGAATTTAATCAGGCCAGGATCAGACCTTTTCAATCCGGCATGCCAACTTCTTGAAGTCCACCTGACCGGACACCTTGTCCCAAACACGGCTGGAGGTGGCGTTCACCAACCATTTGTTCTTTTTGGGATCGGCGCTATCGGCCACCGACAGGTTCCAGGGGCTGAACATATAGCCTCGCGGCACGCTGTTACGAGCCGGTTTAACCAAGCTATTGGTGCCTACCTGGGCTCTGGCCTGATACTCACCACGACGGGTGACCAACTTGACCAGATCGCCATCCTTGATACCCAGCGCCTTGGCATCTTCCGGGTGCATCTCTACATACTGCTCCGGCACCAAACGTCGCGTAGTGGGACTGCGGTTGGACTTGGCGGTGTGGAAGTGCTCATACACCACGCCAAGGCCCAGCCAATAGGGATATTTATTGTTCGGCACCTTGTTCCAGCGCCGCGTGCGATATTTCTCATCCGGGATATCCGGTGTCATCGCCTTATCCCGGGCCTCGGTGATCAGATCCATATGATCGATGGTGAAGAGATTTGGATCGCCATTCTTATCACCAAACTTCATCAGCTTGTTGGTGAGTGCCGTACGATTGGAGTAATCCATCTCGCAGAGCTTGAAGTGCATCTTACCGTCCGGTTTACGGAACATACCGTACGGCTTGTCGCTCCAGTTGCCCTCCTGGCCCATGTAGCGGCGAGGTGTTCCACCCGCTTTGGCAATCTCATAGGTGGGGGCCGGCCACTGAATACCACGCAGCTCACGAAGCTGCTCGTAAGGGTGCTGACCATCCTTCTTCCACACCTCCAGAAGCCCGGTCAGATCGGCATCGGTGCCCTCAGAAGCTTTGAGCATATCAATCAGAATCTCGCCAGCATCGTACTCACCGGTCTTGGGATCACGTTTCCAAGGGAAGATTTTGTGGCCATCCATTCCCAGAAGATCGGCAATATGCTTGCCCTTGTCGATCACCATATCCATATCCGGGCGGCACCCTTTGGGAGCCTGGGCTGCCTTATCCACCACATGGATGCGACGTTCGGAGTTGATATAGACCCCCTGCACCTCACCCCAGGTAGCCGCCGGCAGGATCACATCGGCATAGAGGTTGTTGGGGGCGTGGCGGTAGATCTCCTGGGCAATAACAAAACACTTGGAGAGCGCTGGACGCACCAGTTGGTGTTGATCGGGAAGATCGACATGGGTGGCGTAAATGAGGAACATCGCCTTCACATCGCCTTTCAAAGCACGCTCCATCATACCCGCGGCATAGCCGGGGTTTTTGGCGTGGGAGGCGGTGTGAAGGTTGGCTTCCGGTACGCGCCAGGCTTTGGCCATCTTGGCCAGATGCGCCTTGTTGCCGAGCCCCTCGTTAAAGGGCAGACGCCCGGTGAGACCTCCAGTGAAGCGCTCGCCCATAGCGTTGGGCTGACCGGTCATGGAGAAAGGTCCGCAGCCCGGTTTGGCCAGATTGCCGGTCAGAGCCATCAGATTGACGATGGAGATCACATTGTGCTGGCCGTGAATGTGCTGATTGTAGCCGATACCCCACATGATGATAACGCCGCCCTGCTCCTTGCCTGCTTTCTTGCGTGCAAGACGCTTTCGAGTGGCTTCGGCAAACATGGTGGCCACTTTGCGTATGGTACGCGGCGAGACCGGGTGATTCTTGCCGCCCATGAACTGTTGCACCTGCTCCGGGCTGTAGCGTTTCTTTACGCCATCGACGTAGGTTTTCCAGCCGTTGGTGTGCTTCTTGAGAAAATCCCAATCGATGACATCGGGGTGCTCTTTGATCAGGGTGTGGGCGATGGCATTCAGAAAGGCGATATCGCCGTTCAGAATCGGGATGTGGACCGTGTTGTTGGGATTAATATCCGCATACCCCTGGGTGGTGCCGGTACGACGCGGATCGACCACGACGGTGGGAATATTGTTCTTCTTCTTATGGTCGGCAATACGCCAAAAGACGATGGGATGCGCCTCACGGGGATTGTGCCCGAAATGCATCACCATGTCGCTCATCTCAAGATCGTCATAGCAGAGCGGCGGCGTGTCGGAACCGAGCGTCTTGAAATAGGCCGTCACCGCAGAGGTCATGCACATGCGGGCATTGGCCTCAATGGTATTGGAACCCAGCACGCCCTTGAGAAACAGATTCTCCAGATACTGCCCTTCCACGGTGAGCTGGCCGGAGCCGTAGAGTCCAATGGAGTTGCCGGTATACTTCTTGGCAAAGTGGGCAACCTTCTTGGCGATCATCTCGCCGACTTCATCATAGGAGACCCGATCCCACAACGCCTCGTCGAAGCGTCCTTTGGTCTTACTTACATACTCAATATCGCCGTGACCCGGCTTGTTCCACTCGGCCCAGGTATCCTTGCGTACGTAGCAGTCGCCCTCCAGCCGGTCCACATAGATCGGCTCGGCGGCGGTAAGTCCCTTAATACACTGAAGTCCCTTGTTGGTAGGATGCTCACGGTCCGGCTGCATGGAGACAATCCGACCGTTCTCGGTCTGAATCACCGTACCGCAACCCACCCCGCAATAGGGACAGGCTGCCAGGGCTGTGCCGCGTGTGACACTCTCTTCGGAGGGAGCCGCCTCCAACTCCGGATTTGCAGCGCTCATCAGGCTTCCACCGGCAGCGACTCCGGCGATGGAGGCTCCACCTTTTAAAAATGCTCGACGCCCCAAACTCATGCGATCGCGTTTCATGGTATCCGTATCCTTCTCAAATGCGTGATGGTTCGTTCAATCACTTGCTGCTGATCCAGCCGGGCGGTTACTGCAAAATCCTCAGATAGGAGATGATGTCGTCAATCTCCTGGTCTGAAAGATTGGCCAGTCCTGTGGGACCGGAAAAGCCGCGCATGGCTGTATTGGAACGACCATTTTTTATGATGTAGCGGATGAAACCATCGGAAGCTTTGTTCAGGAAACCAGCCTTGCCGATGGCTGTTCCAGAGCCCTCACTGTCATACCCGCCCTGGCCACGAACGCCATGACACCCTTCGCAAACCTGCTGAAACCAACGCTTACCAAGACGAGGGTCGCCCATGGCTGCACGGGCATTTTCAACCTTGCTGGAGAGATCTTTCCCCTGGGAGAATGTGCGCAGATAAGCCACGATTGCGGTGATATCCTCGTCGGATTCCAGCATCTCCCCGAAAGCGGGCATGGGGGTGTCGGTACGACCATCACGAATGGTCTCAAAGAGAAACTTGTCTGAAGCGATACTCAAAAACTCCTTATTGGTAAGAGAAGGCGCAACGCCTGCTTGTCCGACACCCCCCTTTTGGTGGCAGGCAACGCAGTTCTCTTCAAAGAGAACATTGCCTTTACGCACCAACTGTTTGGATCCTGCCGAGACGTCTGACGCCACCAGACCGACAAAGAGGAGAGCCACTCCTCCTACACATGCGAGCCATCGACTTTTCTTGATTCTCATATGCTCTCCTCCGAGTCATGATGTTAAACGCCCCCTCAATGCTCAGCTGTGACGTACCCACGCCTGTGACCAATGCTGAAC
>JADFWT010000187.1 GCA_015233785.1 Magnetococcales bacterium | reverse complement strand
CAGCCGACGACCTTCATCAGGAAGATCTGAAACGGATCTTCGACACCTGCCTGCGCGCACGTGATATCGTGCATAAATTGTTGTCCTTCGGGCATCATCGTGAGGGGGCGTTTCAAGCCGTCAAGCTGGCAGACACCTGCCGAGAAGCGCTATCCATGGTCAAGGAGCTCATGCCGGACCATCTTCAACTGCACGTCGCGTTGCATGCACAAACGGCGCTCGTGATGGCCGACACATCCCAAATTCATCAGGTGATTGTCAATTTATGCAACAACGCCATAAAGTCGCTTGGCGATCGTCATGGAAACATCCATATCCACCTCGAACAGTTGACCCCGGACCATCCGGAGATGATGCGCGCTCCTCAGTTGCCGCAAGATGGCCCCCACATGCTGCTCTCGGTATCCGATGATGGACCCGGTATTCTTGAAGAGCACCTGGAGCGGGTATTTGACCCGTTCTTCACCACCCGGCCCATGAATGAGGGTGCGGGGCTTGGGCTATCCGTGGTATACGGCATCGTGCGGCATCACCAGGGCATCATCACCGTGGAAAACCGCAACACCGGCGGTGCACGGGTCAACGTCTGGCTGCCGGTGGCCGAGCAGAACCGCCATGGCTTATCGGCTGTTGATACGGTGCATCAAGAGCCACGACGTGGAGCCGGCCACCTGCTGGTGGTAGATGATGATCCGCTGATCTCCACCGTCATCTGTCAGCTATTAATCAAGGCGGGGTTCTCCATCGAAGCCGAGACCGACCCTGAGCAGGCGTTGGCCCGCTTCCAGGCGCAACCGGATCGCTACCATCTACTGATAACCGATTTGGGGATGCCCAATATAAGCGGTCGGGAACTGGTTGATCGGATCCGCGCCATTAGACCGGATATTCCGGTGTTGATCTGCACAGGGTACGGTTCCGAGCAGATACACCTACTGCCGGACAATGCGAAAGTAATCACCAAGCCCGTGTTGGACAGTGAGTTGATCGCACATGTGATGGAATTGCTGCATAATGCGGTGTGAAAGCACCCCAACACGTGCATGGCAACACAATCCCCACCCTCTCTCAGAGCATCACACCGAGGCACGACACCGGCATGCAAAAACTCATCAACATGTTGAAACGGCGCTGGAAAGAGATCATGGTCGCCGTTGCCGCTCTTCTCATCGCGCTGATTTTCATAAAGATCATCAACATTCTGCTTATGGTGGCTTTTTTCTATGTTGTGTATCTGGTCGTAAAGCACTTCATAAAATCGATGAACTGAACAGACGTACCCCCTTCAGAGGCGTCGATTGCAGACAAGGCACGTACGCTCAATGTGCGAACGAACGTACCTGCCAAACCCCGAATCGATGGGCTATACGGCCCCCTCAGGCAGACTATTGAGGAGCTGCGGTGCGACAAAAAAAATCACAGAATTGTCACAAAACCGCCCAGGTATTGTCCTATCGGTCCAGGCCCGCATGGCTGTCAATACAGCAAGGTGGGTTACACGCCTCATCGGGGCCACGTTTCGGCATCGGATAGGGTTTCTGGAAGAGAGATGGTTATGATATGTTTGGCTGTGGGTCATATCTAGATCTTCATATCATTGGTGTTTTCCGTTCGTCCGTCACGCTTCACCGGGCGCGCAACGGGGGCATGCAGTGAGAAAAAAGGATGTACCAATGATCCGTCAAATGGGCGCGCTGTGGCCGTTGATCCCCCTGCCTTTTCTGATTCTCGGTTTAACCTTCTTCACGCAGAGTCAACACCTCGTTCAACTCCATAACTATGAGGTGGGACAGAAGCTCTACAGCGCCAACCGCTTTGAAGAGGCGTTGCGCGTCCTGCTGCCTGTGGCTGAATACGGAAAGTTCCCGGATATTCAAAACGATGTCGGTGTTCTATACTACAGCGGCAAGGGAGCGCCTCAAAATCTGGAGCGTGCCGCGTACTGGCTGCACCAATCCGCTTCGCAGGGATACACATTGGGCATGTACCACTTCGGCTTGCTGCGCATGGATGGCGAGGGGGTGGCCAAGGATCTCATCGATGGCATGGCCTGGATCCGAAAAGCGGCGGAAAAAGGCCACATGGATGCCTGCCATCGCTACGCCCTCTATCACTACGACGGCAAGCTTGCGCCCCGCAATCCCAAGCTGGCCGCCCCGTGGTTCGAACGGTTGGTTAAACGCAACGATCCCCGTGGACTCCTGCCGCTGGCCTCCATGCTGCTGCAAGGCGACGGCGTGCCGCGAGATGTCACGCGGGCCGTTCAGTTGCTGAATACCGCCGCCGCTGCCGGGTCCACCGGGGCGCTGGATCAACTGGGCAGGCTCTACCTGAAGGGTGAGGCGGTTGCGGCGGATCTTCCCAAGGCCGCACGCTATTTCCAGCAATCAGCCCAGAGAGGCAGCCTGGAAGGGACCAACCAACTGGCGATCATGCTGGCTCAAGGCCAAGGCGTGGTGAAGAATCCACACCTTGCACGGGTGCTGTTTCAACGGGCGGCCCAGGGTGGTCACCCGCAAGCACGGAAAAATCTGGCCACCCTTGAGACGCTGATTCATCCCCCACCCCCCCCTCCCCGCCCCCATGGAGCAGAACCCACACCATGAGTATCTCAAGCAGATCCAGTCATGATCACCAGAGCCCCGCATGGCGCTGGTTGTGGCCTTTGGTGCTTTTGACCGGGTTGCTGATACAGGCCCTCTATCTACCGGCCTCGATTCTTCCGGTGCATGACACCATGATCCAGCAGGAGTCGTTTTCGATCTTCTACAGTGGTCTCAAGCACCACCAAGAGCTGGCCTGGTGGTTCCCCTACGGTAAATTCGGCATGATCAGCGACTTCATCTTCTGGGGAAAAGTCACCCCTATGGAGATGACTGCCATGGGGATCGGCCTGCTGCTTGGGGTCGATAACACCATACTGCTGTTCAAAACCGCCACCATCCTGGAGGTGATGATCTTTCTGTTCGGCATCACCATGCTCTCCGTTCAGCTCTATCGCACCCCCCTGGCGCGCCTGACCGTGATCATCACCGCCCTGTTCATGGTCTGCTGGATCGGTACCATAGGGCTTAACTTTCATGTCTTCTACGCACTACCGATGGTGCTGCTGCTGCTGGTACAATTTTTTCGAAGCGGAGATCTGCGGCTATTCTGGTTGGCGCTCCTGTGCGAAACCGGCTCGTTCATAGGGAATGTCTCCTATGTGGGCCCGGTGCATTTTATCATGCTGACCCTGTTTATGCTGATGCAGTTCCATCATCAGCCGCAACGCATCAAGTCACTGATAAATTTCAATGTTCAGTCCTTTCTTCTCATGGTGCTGACCCTCGCGCTGTTGTGTGTAGAGGGCTATTTTGCGCTCCACTCCGCCGACAGCTATGCCATCTCTTCCGGACGGGATCCCGAAACCGGACTGGTACCACTTGCCAATTATCTCACCCACGGGCGTCCCATCATCGGCACTTCGCTGTTCGGTCTGTTGACCGGCGGTCTCGCCAGGGCCGACAACTCCTACTACATCGGCTTTCTGCCCTTCATTCTGTTTTTTGGCGGCTTGACGTTTATGGGCGGACACCGCTTCTGGCGCTTTGCCGCAGGGGCTCTGATGCTGATTTGGCTCTCGTTCGGCGGATATTTCGCCACGTTTCTGCACAGCTATGCGCCCACCTTCAACCTGTTGCGCCACATTGGCCTCTTTTACGCCATGGCTACGCTCTTCATGCTGCTGGCGGCCGGACATGTTTTGGAACACCTGCAACAAAATCGTGGCTGCGGAAGCCGACCATGGGATTGGAAACGAGGCATGCAACTGCTGCTGCTGATCGCCATGGGGGTGGATCTGGGCCTGCATGATGGACTGAAAGGGTTACAGGAGGTGGTCAACTACCGCCCGGATCCCGACTGGCAACCCTGGTTTATTCTGCGCATGGCGGTGTGGCAACTGGGGCTTGTGTACTTCTGGCGGCAGCTGTACCGCCCCCATCCGGACCGAAAGGCCGTTGGCGGCACACGCCAAATCGGACAGATCGTGATGCTCCTCTGTATCGTCGTCGATATGGGCAGCTTCGCGCTTCAGTACTATCGCACCATCAATCACTTTGATCCGTCAAAACAGCAAGGACTCTTCGTGAGTCGCCCCCTGGCCTTTCAATCCACACGTCCGCTTCCTACCCCCGAGGAGAGCCGATCAAGCCGTTTTCTAAAGATGATGGAGGAGAAGTCCTACTATTACCGTAACGCCACCTACACGGAGACCACCTATACCGCGCACCACCTCGACCCCTGCATAACCGGCAAGAACACCCGATCATTCATCAACCCCATGCGCACCCAGCAGATGCTGGACGCCCTCTATGATGGTGCCTATCACTCGCCCATGGCCCGAAAAAAC
>JADFWT010000186.1 GCA_015233785.1 Magnetococcales bacterium | reverse complement strand
CCCAATCCCGCAACGGTGGTCGTGGTTCAAGCCGTGATGGTCGTGGCGGTGGTAGAAAACGGCGTCCAAACAGGCGTCGTGGCGGCAGCAGCGTATCCAAGGTCCAGGTGGCCTCGACGCAGTCGGTGGGGGAGAGTGGCTCGCCGGCGGAGTCGGGCACGCAAGGCGCTGTGGCCTCAGCAGAGGGGGGCACGGCAGCAGAGGGCACCCCGAAGAAAAAACGGCGTCGCAGAAGGCGTCGGCGTAGTCGCAGCGCAACCCCAGAGGGTGGTTCGCCGCCCCAAGGTAGCGCGTAAGTGCAGGGTTGATTCGTTTATCGTGATTAAAAGGATGGAATGTTATGGCTGAAGAGAGCAATGCAGTGGAGGGCGCTGAGCCCGATACGAATACGCCGATTTTTCATGTGGAAAAGCTCTATCTGAAAGATCTCTCCTTTGAGAGTCCCCACGCCCCGGAAGTGTTTCGGGATGGTAAGGAGCCAAAGGTAGAGTTCAATTTGGATACGGCGGCACGCAAAAAAGAGGATGACCATTATGAGGTCGCCTTGAAT
Organism: Magnetococcales bacterium; assembly: GCA_015233785.1. Taxonomy (GTDB): domain Bacteria; phylum Pseudomonadota; class Magnetococcia; order Magnetococcales; family JADFWT01; genus JADFWT01. Next base: position 3,850 of record JADFWT010000186.1, on the reverse strand, counting down.
GTCACTGTGAAGGTGACCAATGAGGATCGCCCGCTTTTTTTGGTAGAGGTGGTTTATGGCGGGCTCTTCCTGCTGAAGAATTTCTCCAAGGATCACATTCCGATGATGCTGGGGATCGAGTGTCCTTCGGTGCTGTTTCCCTATGTGCGTCAGGTGGTGAGCCAAACCATTACCGATGGTGGTTTCAAGCCGCTGGTGCTGGAGCCGATCAACTTTGCCATGCTGTATCATCAAGCCCAGGCGAAGCGTAAAGCTCAGGCGGACGAAAACGCAGACGGCGACGTCGCGTAACACGGGAAGGTGACATTAGAACCCAAAAAAAGCCCCCGCCAAACAGTTTTTGGCGGGGGCTTTTCGTTCTGGTGGCTGTTCCGGTGACCCGGAACAGCCCGATGAAGCATAATCAGACAGGGATCACATTCTCTGCCTTAGGGCCTTTGGGGCCTTGGCCAACGCTGAATTCAACGCGCTGTCCCTCGGAGAGGGATGCGAAACCTTCGGATTTAATTCCTGTGTGGTGAACGAAGACGTCGCCGCCTTGGTCGCGCTCAATAAAGCCGTAACCTTTTTGGTCGTTAAACCACTTGACTGTCCCAACTTCACGGTCTGCCATTGCTAAAATACCTTCCACTAAATTTGATAAGGTCGATGCTAACCTAGAGCGTACACATTTCCAGAATGTGGGGACAGGGATTATTTTAGGGGGGCGGGGTGGAGAAGTTAAGGTGAAGGAAGAGTGTCAGATTATATCACATTGAATTATTATGTTAAATTCAATTGAGAGGCCGGAGATATTTTTTTCTGCTGGATGCTTCGCCCTGTTGTCTGGCAGTGGGGATCGGTAGAGTGTGGGCAGATATCGTAGATATTTAACCCTCTATATGGATGCAGGAGGCAGACGTGTTGTGATGGGATTGATCCGTCTTATAATTCTCGGTGCGCTGATCTACTTTGCGATACGCTGGATTATCAACAAGTTGAAGCCGCCGCAACCTTCACCACAGGTTGGGCCGGAGGCGCAGAGCGACCGACTGGCCCAGTGTGCCCAATGTGGTGTCTGGATTCCGCAGCGGCGCAGTATACAGCGGGCCGATCAGCACTATTGCACCGAACGGTGTGCCGATCTTGGCCCCAAGCATGGTGGGGATGGCTGACGGAAAGCGCCGTTTTGCGGCCATCTGACACAGATTGTCAGCCGTATGTGACAATTAATGTCAGTTGCGTTATGGGGGGATTGATATTTTTTTCGTTAAAATTATGATTCCATTGTGTTTATATGTCTTGGCACGCGGATCGCAATAATAAAAACCAAGCAAGCAGGTTAAACTCAACGGAAACGTTAGAGTCCGATCCATTTAGAGGGAAGTTTTTGAGGAGAAGAGACATGACTATTCAAGAGATGCGTAACGCCTCCCTTCAGAATCAGAAGGGTTTCACCCTGATCGAGCTGATGATCGTCATTGCCATCATCGGCATCCTGGCCGCTGTTGCACTTCCGGCTTACCAGGATTACATTGCCCGGTCGCAGATGTCCGAGGCCATCTCCCTGATGTCCGGCATCAGAACGCCTGCAACAGAGTTCTTCGGCACGCAGGGGGCTTGGCCGGAACTGGTTGACGTCGCCGCCGATGATGATGTGGACGCAGCGACTGCGGATCAGGTGGATGTCACCCTTTCCGGTAAGTACACCGGTGCGATTATTGGGGTGGGTGGTGATGGCGACACGGCGGATGACTTTACCATCCAGGCCACTATGGCAGCGACCGGTGTAGCCTCCCAGATCGCATCGCAGACGGTCACCATGTGGACCACGGACGGTGGACGTAACTGGGACTGCGGATCTGGCGCTGCAGACGGTGTCGAAGTCCAGTATCTTCCCACCTCTTGCCGTGATGAAGATGCGCCTGCTGCCGAGGCTGCCGAGGCCGATCCCGATGCATAAGCCTGCTGTCGAGTAGTTGCAGCGACGTTAAGATCGGCTCCTCTGAGATGGCCCACTATCGGGCCTCTCAGAGGGGTCGGACCTCATCAACCATCATAAAAAACAAGCGCCCCTACCCCCCCGCAACAAGTATCATCCCCTTAACGCGATTTTACGCGCCGTCATTCGTACCCATTCATTGATCGATTGTGACCCATCAGAGCGTTGAAGCGCTGGACTCTATTATGGACAGCTGTGATTGAAGAGAGGTGTCATGACCATTCCCGAGAGGTGCAGTATCCCACGTCGACATCAACACGGATTTACCCTGATTGAACTCATGATTGTCATCGGGATTATCGGCATTCTGTCGGTGGTGGCGCTCCCGGCTTATCAGGACTATATAGCCCGTGCACAGACCTCCGAAGCCATCGACCTGATGAGCGGTCTCAGGACGCCCATGGTGGGGTGGTTTGCCACCGAGGGGGAGTGGCCCGATATCGATCCCGATGCCATTACCAACCTTCCGGCTGCCGAGGGGGAGGTGGCGGCGGATCTGGATCTTGATGCGGCGGTTCTGACCGGGCGCTATGTAACGGCGATTCGGGGCCAGGTGAACGGCGCAAACTCTGCCAGGTACACCCTGACGGCCCAGATGCATGCCACCGACACCCATGCCGATATCAGCGGCAGGTTGGTCAGCATGCAGACCAGCGATGGTGGGCGCAATTGGTCATGTGGCCCAGGGGTTGCCGTGAATGGGGTGGCGGGTGATGCGGTAACCATCCAGCGTCTGCCTTCCGCTTGCCGGCAGGAGATCGGTGATCCGTAATTCTGGCGGATGGCATGCGTCGCCATTTTTTATGGTTCTCATGGGCGTTAAGCTGCTATTGTTGGATCCGTTTGCTGGTCTGGATTAACGCGGCGCACACGGCCTCTTCAACCTGGAAGGATGGCGCATGTCAGAGGATCAACCCACCAAGAAGAAGCGTTTTAGTATTCTGGTATGCATAGATGGGTCCGAAGAGTCCTATCAGGGGCTCAAGGAGGCGGCGCTGTTTGGGCGAGGTATCGACGCCGATATTATTCTCATGTATGCGCGCCTTATCGATCAGGGGCTACACACCGGCGGCCTGCAGATGAATGTCATTCGGGGCAATATCCTGGAGTGGGATATGGATATACCCGGCATTCGTTATCTGAAAAAGGGGCGTCAGTTGTTGCTGGAGTTGGGCAACATGTCGGTGGATTGGGAAGAGACCGTCACCCATCAGAATGTGGCCGGGGATCCGCTGGGGGACCATTTTATTCAGCACACCAACCGTCAGGGCAAGCGAATCGGCCTGAAGCTGCGCACCACCACCGACATTGCCCAGGGCATTATAGATCAGCAGATGGAGTATCGTTACGATCTGGTGGTGCTGGGCGGGTATGGTCGGCGTTCTTTGAGCGAGCGTCTGTTGGGTTTATCGCCCATGGCGTCCAAGGTGGTTCGCGAGGCAGGCTGTTCGGTGGCGGTGATGCGTCCGGGTCCGGAGGATAAACAGGGGTATTTGATTGTTGTGGATGGTTCGGATCGCGGTATGGCGACAGTGGACCAGACGGCGATTTTTATTCACCGCAGTGGTCGCCCCATCACACTGGTCACCATTGCCCAGGACGAAACCGAGATCTCCCGTGCTCAGGAGCAGTTGGATAAGGTTCGGGAGCGGCTATCGCTATTGGGCGTACAGGTGAAAGAGACCATGTTTCGGGTGGGCGACCCCGAGCAGGAGGTGTTGGAGGCGGGAAGGTCGTTCAGCGCCACGGTTCTGGCCGCGCCGGCCCCCAAGGGGCAGATTGCCCGCCTGTTTCAGGAGGATGTGGTCTACCGGATTCTGGAGAAGTCGGATCGGTCGGTGTTTTTAGTGCGGTCGATTTGGGATATTG
>JADFWT010000185.1 GCA_015233785.1 Magnetococcales bacterium | reverse complement strand
CCAGCATGAAACAATTCAGTGGTACTCTCTCCATTGTCTGTATGGTTATGACAGCGGTGCTGATTATCTTACCCGGTCAGGGCCGTGCCGATGACCCTCAGGCGCGACAGATAATGCAGAAGGTTCAGGATCGCAACGACGGTGACAACCGCTCGTCAGAGATGACCATGGTTCTGATCAACAAACGGGGTGAAACACGCACTCGGAAAATTGCTAACTTCAGCCGTGACAAAGGCAAGGACTCTCTAAGCCTGATGATTTTCAAGAATCCTCCCGAAGTGCGCAACACCGGCTTTCTCACCTACGACTACGACGCTGGAGACAAAGAGGACGATCAGTGGCTCTATCTTCCGGCCTTAAAAAAGACCAAGCGCATTGCCAGCTCTGATAAGAGCGGCTCTTTTATGGGATCTGATTTCTCCTACGCCGATATGTCAGACTCCAGTCTGGACAAGTATGACTACAAGCTGCTCAAGGAGATGAAGGTCCGCGGACACAAGGTGTGGGTTATCGAGTCGAAGCCACGGGTGGCCTCAGAACGCAAACGCACCGGATACGATAAATCGCTGTTGCTTGTGCGTCAGGACAACTATGTGGTGGTACGTTCAGTCATCTGGGTCTCAGAGGGGGGCAAGCGCAAATATCTAGATGTCACCAAGCTGAAAAAAATTGACGGCATCTGGGTTGCGACGGAGACCCAAATGACCACCAAACGCGGCAAACAAACCCTGCACAAAACCATTCTGCAACTCAGGGATGTGAAGTTTAATCAAAATCTGGACCCCAACCTGTTTACCGTGCGCCAACTTGAAAAAGGGCTTTGAATATTTGCACATGCCCGTCCGTTGGTGGATTTTGGCTCAAAACTAAGCATAATCCCGCGGAAAACCGGAGCATATAGGCGGTGTGTCAAGATTTAAGCACGATGTTAACGGCAATTATGGGCCAAAGGGCGCAACGAACGACACACCTTAGCTTTCGTTACCTCTTTGAGCGGGGAATCATAAGTGCCGCCATGGCCATGGCGGCCAGTCCCAGCATGACCCAAGCCATCGGATAGGGCGTCCCCCCCTGCAACATACCCACCAGTTGGGCGGCGGCGGCCCCCATGATCATCAGCATAAAACCGATCAAACCAGAGGCGGATCCGGAGGCGTCCTCGACGGCATCCACCGCCTCCGCCTGGGCGTTGGGAATGGCAATACCCGCCCCAAAGGCAGCCACTGAGGCTGGAATAAAGAGAGCCAATGGCGTCCAGAACCCCAGCATCATCAAAGCCGTGAGCAACATAACGGAGGCCAGCACAACCATGGCACCGATCCAGACCATGCGCTCCGGTCCCAACTTGGCACTGATAGCAGCGGACAGCCCATTACCACCGATATACCCAAAGGCGGCGGGAATCAACCACAACCCAAATTCGGTAGGGGCTTTGCCAAAGACATTCTGCATGACATAAGGGGCCGCACCGATAAAGGCCATGAACATGCCCCATACAAAGGCCGAGTGCCACGCAAAGGCGTTGAAGGTGGGCGAACGCAACAAGGTGAGAAAGGGGCGCCAAATAGAGCCTGTGGTCGCTTGATCGGAGCGGGGTCGATGGGTCTCTGTGAAGCGAAACAGCACAAAAACGACGATGACCACGCCCAAAGCCCCCATAAATATAAAGATGGCACGCCAGCCAAAGGCATCACTGATCAACCCACCAGCCAACGGCCCCAACATGGGTCCCACGGCCATAGCCATTAGGGTCATGGAGATCACTGAACCCGCCTTCTCCTTACCGTAGACATCCAGAGCAATCGCCCTTGAAAGCACAATACCCACCGAGCCACCACAATCCTGCAGAATACGTCCTGCCACGAGAATCCAGATATTGGGAGCAAACAGGCAGACCAGATTGCCAGCGATAAAGGCGATGAGACCGGCCAACAACACAGGACGTCGCCCCACCCGATCCGACCAGGGACCATAGCCTAGATCCGAAAAGGCCATGGCCATCATCGGCAGACTCAAACCCAGCTGAGCAATACCGGGGGAGGCCCCAAAAGCGGCTTGAACCGCTGGAAGCGTCGGTAGAAACACTTGGGTGGAGGCAGGCCCCAAAGCGGTGATAATGATCAGCACCGCCAACAGCAGACGATCCGGTTTGACAGCATTGTCAGGGACTGATGTGTGGGCGTTCATCTCTGTTGGCAATCCTTATCTACTGGTTCAGTGTAAAGCCCTCAAGGGGATGCAGCGTTGTGAAGTTACCTTAGAATGCATATTCCAGGGTCATAAAAAGCCGGTCGCGATCTTCCATCTTTTGAAATGCGGCCAGATTCCCTTTCTGGTAAAAAATAAGTCCGCCGCTGATGGTCCATGAATCGTTGATATCATAGTCCAGCTGTATACGTTCATAAGCACCACCCTGAGCGCTACCACCATACATCCCCGCCACCAGGGTCAGAGTGGTGGTTTCGTGGTTAAAATTGCGCACCATAGAGAAGGCGGTTTCCAAAGAGTCCTCTTCCAACAGGTCCGGTGATAAGGACAGCAGGGAGTTGAAACCGTTAATATGGCGATTAACCACCTCCAGAGAGAGGGTGGTGTCGGTGAAGCCACTGTACTCCACACCCAGCAATAGGTCAGTACGGTTATAGTTGTCATCGGTGCCCAAATTGTAGGCCCGAAAGCCGTCTATCCAAGCACCCTCCCCTTTGAACAGGAAGTCCCTCCATGCCGCACCAACGGTCGCACCAACCATCTTCAAGTCGGCATGGTACATTCGCGTGCCACCCGCAGTAAGTTCCGTATGGGGGTCGTCGTTGTAATAGTCAGCGGCGTGCAGGGCCAGGTCCCAGCCACTGAAACGCCCCTGAAGTGCCACACCCCACTCCGTATTGCTCAACCTTTGCGCGGGGTCAATCTCGGTGGGGAGTTGTAGATCAAAAGGGTAGAAATCGTGACCGTAGACCGGGCTTTTATGAAAGCTGAGTTCATGGACACCAATCAGTGATAGGCTCCAGTTTTCATGAAAATAGAGGTCCATGCGCGACATGGTTAGGGGTCGTCGCAGATCCTCCAGATCGGTAAGGCCGGGATAGCGCTGATCCAACGGGTTCAGCAGATCCACCACCCGCAGTAGGTCCGACTGCCCCCACACCACAATCTGCCGACCCAGTTTGAGATCCATCCAGGAGGCCGGTGAACCACTGATCCAGGCTTCACGCAGTGTAAAATCACTTTCGTATTGACGAAGCACGCCCGGTTCATAGCGCTCTCTTCCTTTGATCTCATAGGAAAAGTCATGCGCGGCGATGGCATCCCCGTGCAACTTCCAGCCCCTGGGTAACCGCCAATCTGCTTCCAGAAAGAGTTCCGGTTGCAAACGCGTTAATCCACGCCAATCGGCATCTCCACTACTGGCGGGAGGATCGTGATCAAGGGTCGTGACCGCCCGCAACCGCAGGGAACCGCCAAAAGTCACATCGGAAGGCGTCGCCGATTCGGTACCATTGTCGCTTGGGTCGGCAGACTCCTCAAACCCCGACAGCGCCTCATCCACCACGGATTCACTCTCACCACCTTCTAGAGAAGGTGCAGCGTTCTCATTGGCGTCTTCAAACCCTGATAGAGCATCCTCTGTCGAGGCGTCACCATTATCTGGGGAAGGTACCGCGCTGCTATCTGGCTCATCAAATCCCGATAGAGCCTCTTCAACGGCTGAATCTCCACCGCTTGCTGCAGTGGGGACAGATTCGTCAAATCCCGACAAGGCATCATCCACGGCTGACCCTGCGCCGCTTGGTTCAGGGGAGGCTGGCTCATCAAATCCTGACAGCGCCTCATCCACGGCAGTATCCGCAGGTTCAGCCTGAAGTGTGATTGGAGTGACCAGCATCAGTAGCAAGCCAAAAACCAACCATAGTATGGGTCGATGCATGAGATCTATGGTCCCTTACCCATGTCGAATGAGTCATTAATGAACATGAAATCAATGGGCGAAGCGGCGAGAGATTGTTATTATCAAGCGTCATCCTATCGATGTTGTGATCGGCTATCCAGATTATTCATCGCGATATGACATTTTTGGAAATATACTCCTGAGTCAGTGACTCCCTGGCGGATAGAAGTACAAGTTATTGACCATGCAGTAATTTTAAAAAATGCCCACCAAATCGACGGGGGCGATTCAGCTTATTGAATGCTACTGTAAGGCCAATATTTTTTCACTTAAGGACCTACCATGAAGTCACCGATTCAGGATTAACCACGACGCAGCCTACCGGGCGACGTCTATGAATACCCCCCATGAGCTGCTCCCCATACTCTTTCTAGCCAAGAGGAAAACAAGGTGTCACCAGCAAAGCATGATCCATCCCAAAAACCCGCCGCCCTGGTTACCGGTGGAGCCATTCGTGTTGGCCGTGCCTTTGCT
>JADFWT010000184.1 GCA_015233785.1 Magnetococcales bacterium | reverse complement strand
GACAAGGGAATATCCCACTGATCGGAAAAATAGCGCAGGGCAAGCCCTTTTGAGGCTCTGATGGGCACGATATCGATATAGCGGCCAAAAGAGAAAATGACGTTTGCGTTGAGATTTTTCTCCTCCAACAGAGTTTGTATTTTGCTCTGAACGGAGGGCACATCGGGTTCCATGTAGTAACTGATCTTGAACCGGCCCTGCTCCAGTTTAGACTGTAATTTGAGTTCAGGAATAGCCGCAAGCGTTGCGTAAGGTTTTGCGTCGCTGGCCGAATGCGGCGCGTATCACCCGACGGAAGCGGGTCTCGTCTTGAATCTCAAAGGGGGGTTGGGCCAGTACCTCAATGTAGGCCACCGCCGAGTGAACCGCCGGTCTGGGGTGGAACACCGTGGGGGGGACATCCATCAGGAGCGTGGCCTGTGTCCAGGCGGCGGCGTAGACCGAGGTGGTGCCGTAGGCTTTGGTGCCGGGCTTGGCGGCGATGCGCTCTGCCACCTCTTTTTGAAACATGAAGGTCATATCCACCACGGCTCGGCGATGCTCCAGGGCGTGCAGCAGCAGCGGTGTGCTGATGGCGTAGGGGAGGTTGCCCACCAGCCGCAGCGGCCCGCCAAGCTTTTCGGCCAGGGCGGTAAAATCCACCTGTAGGGCGTCGGCCTCCTGGATGGTGAGCTTGGCGGCGTGGGGGGCGGTGATCTCTTCCAACAGGGGGATCAGACGGCGGTCTCGCTCAATGACATGGAGCCGCTCCAGGGTGTCGAGCAGCGGCATGGTGAGACTGCCGAGGCCGGGTCCGATCTCCACCACCCGGTCGTCGGCTTTCAGGCGTGAGAGTCGCACGATTTTTTCGCAGAGGGAGGGGTCGAGCAGAAAGTTCTGGCCCAGGGATTTTTTGGGCGTGATACGCCGTTGACGCAGCAGTTGCGAAATGGAGGTCATGAATCGCCTTAGGGGTTCTGTGAGTGGCGGGTCCGATTGTCGGCCATGGTTTCGGCCAGTGCCAGCGCCGACAGGAGCGAGCGGTGTTCGGCGATGCCTTGTCCGGCGATGTTGTAGGCGGTGCCGTGATCGACGCTGGTGCGGACAATGGGCAGTCCCAGTGTGATGTTGACCGCATCGCCGAAGGCCAGCATTTTGATGGGAATCAGCGCCTGATCGTGATACATGCACAGGGCGACATCGTACGCTTGGCGGGCTTTGGGGTGAAACATGGTATCGGCGGGCAGGGGGCCGATGATCTCTACATCCGGGGCCAGCTTGTTGCGCATGGTCTCACAGACCGGCGCGATCAGGTCGATCTCCTGACGGCCAAAGGCGCCCTCTTCACCGGCGTGGGGGTTTAGACCGGCCACGGCGATGCGGGGTTTATTCAGTCCGAAGTCAATTTTCAGGGCTTGGGCGGTGATCTCCAGTGTGGTGGTAAGTCGCTGAGGTGTCAGCCGTTCGGGCACCTCGTGAAGCGCCACATGAATGGTGAGCGGAATCACCCGCAACCCTTGTCCGGCCAGCATCATGACCGGGGGACCGGCCTCGCAGCATTGGGCCAGAAGCTCCGTGTGTCCCGGCACGTGAATACCGGCTGCATGCAGTACTGATTTATTGATGGGGGGTGTAGCCATGGCATCGAAGGTGCCGTCCCGGCAGCCGAGACAGGCGCTGCGGATGCTCTCGACGGTGGCTTCGGCATGGCCTGGATCCGGCTGGCCAAAGGCGAGGCGCGCCATGTTGGCCTCTGCTTTGGTGGCCAGCATGGGCAGGGTATCCGGGGGCAGATGAGCGGCCTGCTCCGGCTGTTGGATTTCGGTGGCGTTGAAGGGCAGCTTCAGCCGTTGTGCGGTCCAGGCCAGCACTTGGGGATCGCCGAGGTAGATCCAGCGGTGCTGCCGGTGGGGGCGGGCGTGAAACGCCTTGAGGATAATCTCCGGCCCGACGCCGGCCGGATCGCCCATGGTGATGGCGACAGGTGCCATGTCGGGACTCAGCGGATTTCGACGTAGGCGCGCAGGCGAAGATCGCGCAGCCATTGGCGATAGCGGGCTTTAAGCTTGGTTTCGATGAGTCGCTTCTCCAGCTCGGGCTTCATGGCCTCCATGGCGCTCATTTCGCTCTCTTCGCGATCTTCCACCAGAATCAGATGCAGGCCGAACTGCGAGCGCACCGCATCGCTCATGTTGCCTTTTTCCAGGGCGAAGGCGGCCTTTTCGAAGGGGGGCACCATCACACCGGAGCTGAACCAGCCGAGATCCCCGCCTTTGGCGGCGGAGCCGTCCTGAGAGTGTTTTTTGGCCAGCTCGGCAAAGGTCTCTTCACCGCTGGAGATTTTCTCACGCATATCTGCCAGTTTTTCATGGGCCGCTTCCACCTCTTCGGTGGTGGCTTCCGGGGTCAGGCGCAGCAGGATATGGCGCGCCTTAACGCGAATCTTGGTGGTGGTTTCGCTGCCGGATTTATGCCCTGCCTGACGAATTTCGGTGAGCTTAAGGAGGTGGAACCCCTGGGCGGATCGAATCAGTTGCGACACCTCTCCCTCTTCGAGAGCAAACACTGTGCGTTCCAGATCCGCCACCAGCTCACCGCGCTTGAACCAGCCCATATCGCCCCCATCGGCGCTGCTGGTGTCATCGGAGAACTGCACGGCCAGATCGTTGAATTGGACACGGTTGTTTTTCAGTTCATCCAACATCCAGAGCAACTTTTGACGTTTGCGTTCGGTCTCTTCCGGGGGATCGTTGGGCTTGACCTCCAGCAGAACCTGGGCGAGTCGTCTCTCTTCCTGGGCCAGGGTTGGGTTGAGGTTGCTGTGCAGGTCTTTAATCTCCTCATCGGTGACGGTGACCATGGGTCGGATCACCTTGTTGATGAGGCGGTTTTCCATCAGCTTGTTGCGAATTTCCTGGCGATAGTTTTCGTAGGATATGCCTTGGCTGGCCAGAGCTTCCGGGAACTGTTCTACCGGCAGCTTGTTCTGGGCGGCCACGTTGGCCACCATGGCGTCGATATCGGCTTCCGAGACGGTGACGCCGAGCTTTTTGGCTTTCTGGTCCCGCAGCCGTTGCAGGATCACCTCATCCAGGGCTTTTTTGCGCACCCGCATTGGATCCACGGTGGTGCCTTGGGCCTGAAGGCGTTGGATCACCGGGCGGGCCAGCGCCTCCACATCGCTCTGGGTAATGATATCGGGTTTGATGGTTGTATCGCCGAAGTTTTGGTCCTCCACCACCGCCACAATACGGTCCAGAGTCAGCGCTTGGCCGGCGCTTGGCAGCGACCAGGGGGCCGCCAGGGAGAGCGCCAGTGCGAGTGCTTTTATTGGGGTCTTCATGGCAGAATATCCACTTAATATCAGCAAATCCGAATAACGCATCCAAGATTTGATTTCGCCGGAATTCCATGTCGTCGGGAAGTCAAATCCACCACAGGTCAACAGGCTCTGTTCGGGCCTGTTTATCCGGCTATCAGCCATCAAGGCCGTACTCGCCGATGCCCCGGAAGGTGAGCAGAAATCCACCCCAGGCACCGCCATGTTTGTTGGTATCGGCCCGCAGTTTACGGCCGCCGCGCAGTTTAAGGGACCAGCAGTCGTGTTCATAGAGCAGGCCCGATTCCCAGCTTTTCAGGTTGTCGTACTCCAGGGAGTAGTCGGCCCGCTGGGTCCATTTCCAGTGGCTCACCAGGTTGATTTCCGAGCGAAGCAGGGCGTCTTTGGTCATCTCGCCGGAGTCGGGTCGTTGAATATGGTAGCCCAGTTTGATGGTGTCTTTGCGACTGTTTTTCAGCGCCACGGTGGTGCCGGAGGTACGCAGTACGCCCTTGTAGGGGTCATAGCGCAGTGCGCCGGTGGCCGACCAGGTGGGGCTCAGGTGCAGATCGAGGCTGCTGACGAGATCGGAGAAGGGCAGGTTGTTTTGAAACTCGCGCTCCCCTTCCGGGGCCCAGCGTTGGCCCAGGGAGATATTGGCCCACTCGCTCTGCATCTCCCCTTTGGCCCGGCGTCCCATGAGTCGGGTGGTGATGCCGTAGGCCACCGATTGGCCCACATTGATGCGATCTGCGCCCACATACTGATTTTCGGCAAACAGGTTGGTGGTGGAGAAGTCACGGATGCGGGAGTCGAACAGCGGCAGGCGGCTCTGATCGGTCGCGCCGTTGACGATGTACTTCACGGTGGGTTCGATGGTGTGGCGCAGGCTGTAGTAGCTGTCGCCCTCATCCCCCATGAAGAGCCGTTCCAGGCGGGCATCCAGTCTCAGGCTGCCCATGGCGGCATCCCGGTGGTTGTAGTCGTTGGGGATGCGGCTGGCTTCGGCGGGATCGCCATGCACCAGATAGGCGGTTTCGCGCACACCGGCCTTGGCGGTGAAGCGGCCAAAGTGGACCGGTCGTTGCCAGGAGAGGGTTGGAAACAGGTCCAGACGTTGGGTGTTGTTTCCTTCCAG
>JADFWT010000183.1 GCA_015233785.1 Magnetococcales bacterium | reverse complement strand
TCGCCGCCGACGTTGCAGCGAGCGATGAACGCATACGCCGCCTGCAACTCTGTCTGCCGGGCATCCCGCACCTCCTTGAGTGCCCCCTTCTCTTCCCAATTCTCCAACGTCCCTTTCAGGTATTCAATCTCGGCATCCCGATGCAGAACCTCGAAACGCATACGCACCTCATGGATGCGGTTGTAGATGGTCTCCAACTTGGTGGCTTTATCCACCACATACTCCGGGGTGGTCACCTTGCCGCAATCATGCAGCCATGACGCGACATGCATGGCGTCATGCTCCTCTCTGGTCATCTGATAATCGGCGAAGATGCCCTCCTCGCTTTTACACACCGCGCCCGCCAACAACTTGGCCAGCTCCGGCACCCGTTCGCAGTGGCCGCCGGTGTAGGGGGATTTGGCGTCAATGGCCGATGCGATGAGCCGAATGAACGAATCAAACAGATCTTTCTGCGCCTTGAGCAGCATCTGGTTGTCCAACGTCACCGCCGCCTGAGCCGCCAACGCTTCCACAAAGGAGATCACCTGAGGCGAAAAAGGGGTCACCTCCTCGGTATCGGGGTCGGTGGCGTTAATCAGTTGCAACACGCCGATCACCTTGCCCTGACGCGGCTTAAGCGGCACGGTGAGAAAAGACTGGGAGCGGTAGCCGGTGCCCTTGTCGAAATCACGCACCCCGGAAAAGTCAAACCGCTCCGAATTATAAGCATCCTCAATCACCACCGTTTCGCCGGTGAGTGCGGCGTGGCTGGCTACGTTTCGGTGATTGGGCTGGCCGTCGTGCGTCTTCAGCGAAACAGCGGGCATAAACACTGGCGCCCCGTTTGGCCCACCCATGGCAATACCCAACGAGTTGGTACGGACGATACTGAAACGCAGGGAGGCATCTTCATTACGCAGATAGAGCGTGCCGGCATCGGCGTGGGTCAACCCCATGCCGCCTGACAGAATATTCTCAAGCAGTGCATCCAGATCCCGCTCGGCAGAGATGGCGATACCCAGATCCACCAGCGTCTCCAACTGCTCCTGAGTGCGCACCAAATCTGCCGTGCGGTGCCGCACCTTGCTCTCCAGAGTTTCAGCATGCTCTTCCAACTGCCCATGCGCTTTGGTCAAGGCACTCTGCTGCTCCTGAATCCGCGTGTGGGCTTGTCGGATCTTCTCCTCGCTACGATCACTCATGCGCATGATACGCTTGGCCCCGCGAAACAACTTGCGATACCCCTTGAGCAGCGTTTCCAGCTCCCCCCTCAACACCTCGGCATCGGCCTCCGGCTGCGCCAACAACGCGGAAGTCCGCTCAATATGGGCATTCTCTTCTTCAAACAGATCAAAAGCCATCGCGGGGTTACCTTTTCAACAAACGGATGAGACTGGAGTGCAATCACTATATCATCAGGCTGTGCATGGATGCATGCACCAAGTAAAGAGACGATCTTCATGAGTGCGCCTTGGTCCGGCTTTCCAAAGGGGTCTGACGGTGTGTAGACTGGATCTTCACAACTCACCCCAAACGGGATAACGCTATGCTGGCAAAAATGCAGTATGAAATACGTCAAGCCCTGCATGATCAGGGCATTGTCTTCTGCTACAGCGGCTATATGACCGAGACCATCCTTACCGGGCTTGGCCAGGCCATCAAGCAGAAACTGACCATGGAGGCCACCGACGCCAAGACCATTCGCGGCGTCTTCTCCGTCTTCGTGGAGCAGATGCAGAACGTCATCCGCTACTCCGCCGAACGGGAGCCTGAGCCCCGCGAAGAGCGTGCAGCCACCAAGGAGTCGGTACTCAGCTACGGACTGCTTACCGTGGGACAGGAAGAGGGCGCCTACTATGTCAATTGCGGTAACAAGATCGAAATCAAAGATGTCGCCCGACTTGACGCCCAGTTGAGCACCATTCGCGATATGGATCGTCTGGAGCTGAAAGCGCTCTATAAACAGATCCTCAAAGGGGAGGTTCCAGAGGGGAGTAAAGGGGCCGGTGTCGGTTTCGTCGATATCGCCCGCAAGGCCACCCGCCCCATCGAATTTGATTTTATCGAGCTGGATGCGCAGTACGCTTTTTTTGCGTTAAAAGCCTATATTTAAAACCCAAACGGAGCTCACCCATGAATAACATCAGAATCGAAGCCACCGAACGCTCCCCCGAAATCGACTTCAATTTTGAGAAGAACCACTTCGCCATGCGCGGCGAATCCTACCCGGAAGATGTTCCCGCCTTCTTCGGCCCGCACCTGGATGCCCTGGAGCAACATCTGGCAGGACTCTCCGACGGAACGGTCACCTTCGTCTTCGAGATGATCTATTTCAACAGCACCAGCGCCAAAGTGGTGATGAAGCTGTTTGATCTTCTGGAGGAGACGGCGGAGCGCGGCGTTTCGGTCACCGTCAACTGGCGCTACGAAGAGGACGATGACAATATGGAAGAGCTGGGCGAGGAGTTCGGCGAAGATCTGGAAGAGGCTACCTTCAAGTTGGTACCCGTCTCCGACTGAGACCCACTCGGAATGGTCGGACGCCTCCCACCGCCCCCATGAAGGCGCGGCAGGAAGCGTCCGTCTTCTGTTCTCTATACGGTCATATGCCCTTGACCAGTGAGGCGACCACCAGCAGGACAAAGCCAGCGACCAGAAGCCAAAATGCCCAGGGCGTAACGATGGGAATGGCGACAAAATGGCCAACAATACCTAATACGCCAAGTACAACGGCAATCAAAAACACATTCTTGGTGGGTGCGTTAAGTCCGAGTCCCATGGGTGATCTCCTTCAATGCATTATAGGGATAGGATTGTTTAAGACATACCGAAAAAATGGGCATATCTCATAAATAATTTCAATATCATAACAGATGTACAGCCTGCTCTTATATCTCCCCATTCGATTCTATAATCTTAAAGCGGCTTCCAACCGTAATAGAGCGCCAAAAACAGCGCGATCAGCAAGAGTGTCCACACCGCAAGGTTGATCGCTATGGATTGCCGGGCCGACTTCTGTTCAAGCCAGGTGCGGGGTTTGATGCCCTTGGCAAAAAACACCAACTGGGCCGACAGATTGACGCTGACGACATTGACCAGCAGCAGCAGAACCGCCCCCATGGCCAAAGAGAGCTTGCCGCTACCGAGCATCAATCCCACCGTAATAGCCGGAGGGAGCAGCGCCACCGCCACCATCACCCCCACCAACGTTGAGGATAACCCGGCCGTCAGAGAGAGGACCGCTGCAATACCGGAAGCCAGCGCCAGAGCCATGCCATCCAGCCCGACATGGGTTCGCGCCATCAACTCCCGACTCGACAGATCCGGCTCCAGGAGATAGCCCGCCAAGACACCAAGAAGCAGGGTCAGAGAGAGCCCCGCCAGGTTGGCCTGGATGGCACGCCACATGAGGCGACGATCACCAAGCGCAGCCCCCAGGGAAAAAGCCAGATTGGGCCCCAGAAGCGGCGCAATCACCATAGCACCAATCACCACCGCCACGCTGTCTTCCAGCAGTCCGATGCCCGCCACAATGGAGGAGAGAAGCGTCAGAAGCAGAAAGTTGCCGGAAAGCTTTGCGCCGCTTGCAACCTGAGCATAGAGCGCCTCGCGGGTGGTGATGGGGTCGTCGGAGGCGGTCTGCCCCCCCTCTTCGACCGGATGCGGGTCGGGGAAGGTGCTCTCGGCATCAAAGATGGTGATGCGCGCCGTATCACTCTTCTCAAACAGGGTATGCAGTTCATCCAGAAATCTTTGTCGCCCGGCAACGGTCACCAGAAAAAAGTGGGCGTTGCGCTGATCCTCCATCTCCGGGGCGATAAAGTGGTCGAAGACGCAAGTGTGCTCTTGGGCCATCCGCTGAAGATCGCGGTTGTAGCCGATGCGGGATAGCACTTCGATGCGCTTTAAAGACATGATGAACTCCTATCCTGGACGGCCATCCACCCGAGCTTGGGTGAGAATCGGCACCAGTCGCAACAGAATCAACGTAAAGCAGACCAACCAGAGCACGCCGGAAAGGCGGTTGGCCCATAGCGGAAGCGCTTCCGCCAATCCCACCCGCAGCAGCGCCGCCAGTGCCAGCAGAAGATAGACAGAGACAAAGATTCGGCCCGGTATGGGCGGTCGGCCGGTGTGGGCCAGAGAGACCCGAGTCATGATGCCCGCCAGCGCCATACCAAATGCACCGATGGTGAGCATATGCAGGGCCGTAGCCTGGGGCAACAGGTCGCTCCAGAGGGCGAGCGCCCGCAGCGCCAACCCTGCCGCAAGAAACAGATAGGCCCCGTGAAGCACCCACACCAACGGCTGACGCAGGCAGCGATGAGGAGACCACCCCAGCAGACGAATGACCTGAAAAAGAGCCGCCATCATGAGGAGAGTCGCCATGATTCGGGGAGGGGCAAGACTCAACTCAGCCACCACCACCAGCCCCATACTCCAGAAGGCCCCCCGCTCCACCAGCGACCAAACCCGCAGTTGGTCCCCAACCCCCCGAGCATCCAGCTCTCTTTTGGTAAAGGTAGG
>JADFWT010000182.1 GCA_015233785.1 Magnetococcales bacterium | reverse complement strand
AGTGGCGGAAGACATCTACTCTTTCAATACCAAAAAAGCAGCAACATCACTATTAATGCAGGAAAAATCGGTAAGGGACTTGATGTCCGTGGTGACGGCGGCTATATCATTGCGCCGCCATCCCTGCATGTCAGTGATGACAAGTACGAATGGATCAACAGACCTGACGATACTGAACTGGCAGAGGCATCCAGATGGTTGATTGATCTGATCGTCGAGCCTGTAGCCAAGAAGCGCACCTTCTCCGATGCTGAACTCAAGGTTGAGTACAAAAATCCGCCAGCAGCGGTATGTGAATGGGCAGATGGAGTGCTGGAAGAAAAGGCGAAAAAGGCTGAGGAAGCCTTAGATGGTGGCAGAAACACCCAACTCAATGAATCGTCCCACGCAGTGGGGCGTGAGCTTGTCGGGCCGGGGCTTTACCCACGCGAGGATGCAGAAGCCAGACTTGTGGGAGCTGGCCGTACCTCCGGTTTGGAGGTAGACGAGACACATGCTACCGTCAAGTCAGGGCTTGATGCTGGCGTTGCTGATTACTTGGAAGAGGAGCAGGTCTTTGAAAAGAGAGCGCCAACGATCACCCTGGAGGCCCTGGCAAGCATCATTGATGAGGCGGACGACGTTGGCGCACTGACCGGAACTATTTTACGTCAAATCGCTACAAGCGGTCTACCTGAATCACAGGTCCATGTGGCGTTGCGGAAAGTGTCGGAGAAAGCTGATGTCCCGATATCATCACTGAAACGAGACGTGAAGGCTATTCATAAGACCCTTTCAGATCAAAGCAGTTCACCGCATATGGTCGCAGCACAGGCAACCGTTGATGCATTCGGTAAGGATAACACTATGCACACCGCGGATTCGGTTTGGATGTGGGGTAACGGTTTATGGTCGCGCGTTAATGATCGGGTAGTGAAGCGTAAAATTCATGAGGTGGCCACTGACATCAAACTGAGTGGACAAACAGTCAATAGCATCATGGATATCTTTCGCACTGAGGTATTCAAAGAGGATCACCGGTTTGACGTCGATACAGAGGGCATCAACCTTCTGAACGGCGAGTTGCACCGGGACGACGACGGCCAGTGGCACCTTCTACGGCATGAGCGATCCCACTACCGGACAACTCAGTTGCCGGTGGCATATGACCCTGGTGCTAAAGCGCCGAGGTTCAGCCAGTTCCTGGATGAGATCTTCAAGGGTGATGAAGATGCTGACGAGAAGAAACAGGCTGTTCTGGAATTTATCGCGTACAGCCTGTTGGCGACGACCCATCTTGAGAAGTTTGTCATCTTGCTGGGTTCGGGTGCCAATGGGAAGAGCGTGTTGATGAACGTGGTCGAGGCGCTCATCGGCGAAGACAACGTTGCCGCAGTTCAACCGTCGAAGTTCGATCGACACTTCCAGCGGGTGAAGCTGCACGGAGCGTTGGTCAATCTTGTAACTGAGCTTCCGGCAAAGGAGCTGATAGCCGATGCGCCGCTGAAAGCCATTACATCGGGTGAGTCGATGATGGCGGAGTACAAAGGGAAAGATGCATTCAAGTTCAAACCCAACTGCACCTGTTGGTTTGGCTCCAACCACTTGCCTGACACACTGGATTATTCAGCGGCACTGTTCAGGCGAGCAGAGATCATCAAATTCAACCGGAAGTTTGATGGTGGATCGCGAGATGTTCACCTCATCGATAAGCTGATGGATGAACTGCCCGGTATCCTCAATATGGCCTTGAACGCATCAGCCGGGCTATTGAAGCGGGAAGCGTTCACTGTTGTTCCATCAAGCGAAGAGATCAAGCGTGAATGGCGACTCCAAGCCGACCACATCGCCGTGTTCGTCGAGGAGTGCTTCACCTTTGATCCTGCTGAAAAGACGCTGAATGCTGATGTTCGGGATGCATATGCGGGTTGGGTAGTATCGGTTGGAATTCGTAACTCAATTAATCCCATCAAGCTTAAGCCCCGTCTTGAGGCTCTAGGTATCCCTTACAAGAGAACCGCGACAGCCCGTTCTTATATGGGCATCAAGTTGAAGGACAGCCAGTGCGACGAGTTCAAAAGCGCCAATGAGGCGGCCTAAGAGGACGATGAAATGAGGTTGACGGTCGGTTCGTGCGGTGGCGGTAGCATGCGTCACCGCATGGGCTGACAACACGTAACCGATCGCACGTTGATGATGGTCATCGCCTGTGAACCTGCCAGATGTTGCCCGACGGCGCATCGCCTGACAGCCTCACAGGCGGCTAATCCTGGCACTTTTGAAAAAAGTGACACGAGACTGCCAGATTATGGGCGAAAACCGCATGTGGTGACGCTCATGAGCAGTAAATGGGTCCCTTTATGGGGTTTTACTATGCGGCGGGCCAGGGCGCGGGAATCCGCTACCGTCTGGGGCCTTTTTTTGAGTCCGATGCATGCGGCGACCTCATGTTTCTATCTTAGGTAATGTTACTTTGTATCAAAGCAATTGATACACTCGCACTTGGTACGATTTCGGGTGCGCAGATCGGATGCAAGGCGTCCGGGACAACGACGATGGAAGAGAAGACGATGGATAGATGGTTTAAGAGCAATCGGGCGCTGGCCCGCGAGCTCGGAGTCAGTGAAAGTGCTGTCCGAAAGGCGGAGACGACAGGCCGGATTGAACGAGATGACGACGGCACTTGGGACATCGAGGTGGTCAAGCTGATGTGGAAGGCCAATACCCGAGGCGGGGAACGATACGAGTGGTCCACCGAGGCGAGCGCCGAAGGTGCCGGCAGCGGTGCCATTCTGGATGATGATGAGCTCCTGGATCTTGTTGATCGGCTGTATGCCGAGGGCAAGGAGATGATCGACGAGATCCTGAGCATTGATCTTAGCGAGATGCTGGAGCAGATTGAGGTTCAACTGCCCCCGGACTACTACGCCGAGGCGCAGCAGTTGCGCAAAGAGAACGCCGAACTCAGAGCCAGGATCGCCGAGCTGGAAGAGATGGTCCACGCAGCGTGACGGCCACTGGCATGATTCGACCGCTGGCGGGTTTTGGATCTTCCCGGCAGCGGTCGATATGGGCACCTGCCACGGGCACAGATGGAGGCCAACCCCGCCGCCCGGAGCGACTCCGATAGTCGAGCACGAATTCTGCCACCCCAGAGGGTGAACCTGTCATTCCAGAGGGTGAACCTGTCATCCCATCGGGAGGCAATGACAGAAATGACAGAAAAAACTTGGATGTCTTCGAACCTTATCTAAAAACTCCATCACCAATGACAGAAACAATGATAGGTCGTGACAGAGATATGACAGAAATAAATTAATTTTTCCTTTATAAATCAGTATAGATGACAGAAATGACAGATTTTCTCTATACTACGCATATAGGAAAAAATAAATCAGAGATAAGAAAAAGTAAAAATACATATATAAGGAGTATAAGGAAAAAGCTGTCATTTCTGTCATCGGCAGTTTTTCCGCCGTTTTCACCTTCCCCGTTGCCCCCCTGGCGTTGGCGCTGTGGACCGACCCCCGTGGCTGTAGATCCAACCGGCATCCCTTCTGGCCTACCAGCTCTTTGCAGGCCGTTGACCTCAGATTCTGATTGAATCGGTCCTCATCATCGTGTAGCGTCATCGGTGGAGCTTGAACACTCCATAACCAACCGGCGGAGATCCGCCCCCGTCAGATCAGGCGGTATTTTTGTGCCCGCATTCCGGGTACCGATACCTATTGCTCTATTTAACTATCTGAATCAATTCCGATATCGGAATCACGATATCGGCAGATGGGGCATACAATATCTCCGGGGGCAGCGCACGTATGTCCAAGGTGCAAGCCCAAAGGTGCCCTGGCTCGTCCGGTTGAGAGTGTTCAACCCCCGGAACTCATTTGCCTTGAACAGCAAACGCGCTCCGGCAATCGACTTCAACCGGAGCGAAGCAATGCCCATCACTGACAGCGCCAAACGCGCCCACAGCAGCCTCTACCCCTTCACCTCACAACCTCATCACCCGAAGCCCAAAACGCCGACTACGCACCGCCTGTGGCGACTATGACGGCAAGGATTCACCACCGTTGACCCAAAACTGATCAAGGCAACCGCTGGAACCTATCGGTGGACCGCCTGACGCCCGCGGCATCCCTTCCGACCAAACCGCCCGCTGGTGTGCTCTGAAGCCTCAAACGATCTGGGAAGGCTGGACCCGCCTGTTCCAAATTCATGAGGCTGAACACCATGTCACAAGAAGAAAAACTCCAAATCACAGATATCCCCGAGCGATTCGACCGCCTGTTGTCGCGGGCACATTTCCTTTGCGCCGTCGTCGGTCAGGGAACCGATGGATATTGGGAAGAGGCCCAACGCGGAATGATGATGTGCGTTGATGACTTGATCGACCGGATAGAAGAGTGCCGCGACACTTGCGAGCGATACAGCAGTCACATGGCGGATAAGGTCAAGAGAGCCGAAGCCGAGGCCACCGAGCAGCACAGCAGCGCCCTGGCGGCTGAGACCGACAACCCCGTTCCTGAAGGCTCTAC
>JADFWT010000181.1 GCA_015233785.1 Magnetococcales bacterium | reverse complement strand
CCCCATGCCAGTCACCACCACCCGTCCCCGGCAGTTGTACATCAGGTCAACGGCGGCTGCCAAATCCAGCCCTGCAGGTGGTGGCGATGATAAAGCGGCCAAAGCCGCCCGTGCCGCCAAGGCGGCTAAGGCTGCCCGAGCTGCCAAAGCGGCCAAAGCCGCCCAGTCGAGTGGTGCCGCCGATAGCGGTGGCGATGATGACAAGGCCGCCAAAGCCGCCCGTGCTGCCAAGGCTGCCAAAGCCGCTAAGGCGGCGCGTGCTGCCAAAGCGGCCAAGGCTGCCAAAGCGGCGCGAGCGGCCAAAAAGGCCAGCGAATAGGCTTAATAAGCGTATCCGGGTCCATAAGGATCCAATAATGACGAGGTTTGATGGTCTGTCATGAGTCAACCGAACCTGAAAATCACATCTTCACCGCACGTTCACAGCGGCGCATCTATTCCCGATGTAATGCGTACTGTGATCTGGGCGTTGATGCCTGCCACGGCTCTGTCGGTCTTTATGTTTGGCTGGCCTGCACTGTTGGTGATTCTTATCACCATGGCGACCTGCGTAGCTACCGAGCGGCTGTTTAACTCTATCCGTAAGCGTCCCTCCTCCCTGGGTGACCAGTCGGCGGCGCTGACGGGACTGCTTCTGGCGTTGACGCTGCCGCCATTTACGCCATGGTGGCTCTGCATTGTAGGCGGTATCTTTGCCATTGGCGTCGGCAAGCAGATCTATGGTGGTCTGGGATACAACATGTTCAACCCGGCGCTCATCGCCCGTGTGTTTATGTTGATCTCTTTCCCGGCGGAGATGACCAGTTGGCCCGTTCCGGCCCCGCTCTTTACCGATGCGGCCATCTCCTTCTCCCAGAGCTACGACATCATCTTTAACGGGATTGCGATTCTGCCGCAACAGACCCTGGATGCCATAACCACCGCGACCCCACTTGGTCAATACAAGATGGGTGTCAGTATGGGTAAGACGGTCTCCGATTCATTGGGCGGAACCTTTGGTTTTAGCATGATGGATGCTACCAGCGGCAAGCTGGCTGGATCTCTGGGTGAGACCTCGGCGGTGCTGCTTCTGGGCGGTGGGCTCTACCTGATTCACAAAAAAATCATCGATTGGCGTATTCCCGGATCCATGTTGGCCGGAGCGCTGGTTCCAGCCGCCTTTTTCTGGGTGATTGACGGCGGGCAGACCTACCCCGACCCACTGTTTCACTTTGTGACCGGTGGTTTGATTCTGGGGGCCTTTTTCATGGCCACCGATATGGTCACCTCGCCGGTGACGCCCAAGGGTCAAATCATCTTTGGCGCTAGTTGCGGCCTGCTTACCTACATCATTCGCACCTGGGGCGGCTACCCTGAGGGGGTCTCCTTCGCGGTGGTGATTATGAACTGTGCGGTGCCATTGATTGACCAGTACACCAAACCGGTTATCTATGGCCAGCTTAAGAAAGAGAAAGCGTAAGGGGACCGCCATGCCGGAATTTATTAAAATGGGTGTGACCCTCATGATCGTCGGGGCTGTGGCTACGGCTGTGCTTGCGGCCACTGAGATGGTGACTCGCGAACCGATCAAAGAGGCCAAGCGCCTGGAGATCCTGCGGGCTTTGACCCAAGTGTTGCCGGAGGGGTTCGATAACGCCCCGGACAACGACACGGTGCAGATGATCGACAAACGCCTGAATCGTAAAGAGACACCGGTCACGTTTTATCGTGCACGCAAGAGTGGATCCACCCTGGGGGCCGCGTTTGTGGTGACCGCACCTGATGGTTACTCCGGCGATATTGATATCATGATCGCCGTCAATCCCCAGGAGATTCTGACCGGCGTGCAGGTGGTGGCCCATAAGGAGACACCCGGACTAGGCGATAAGGTTGTGCTTACCGACTGGCCGGATAAGTTCCGGGGCAAAACCCTGGACAATGCCAAGTGGGGCGTTAAGAAGGATGGCGGTGAATTTGACCAATTTGCCGGTGCCACCATCACCCCACGTGCCATTGTGGCTGCAGTAAAACGGGGACTGGAGATGTTTAAGGATCACAAAGAGTCGATCCTCTCTCCACGCACCGAGGCTGTACCACCGGCAAAGAAGTAGCAACGCATGCAAATGGGCCGCTGCCCAGTTGTGTAACGTAACGGACGTATCATTCGGCTCAGGAGTAGATTCATGAGCGGTATCACCACAAAGCAGATCATTGAGGACGGCCTTTGGACCAATAACCCGGTCTTTGTGCAGTTGCTAGGCATGTGTCCTCTACTCGGCGTGACCACAACGGCAGAGAATGGGATTGGTATGGGGCTTGCCTCTACCGGGGTTCTGCTTGGCTCCAATGTGGTGGTCTCCCTGGTGCGGAACTATATTCCCACCCAGGTGCGCATCCCCTCGTACATCATCATTATCGCCTCGTTTGTGACCATCATCGACCTGACCATGAACGCCTATGTCCACGATCTGCATAAGACCTTGGGACTGTTCATTCCGTTGATTGTGGTGAACTGCGCGATTTTGGGGCGGGCCGAGGCGTTTGCTTCCAAACAGAATCTCTCCAAGGCGGCTCTGGACGGCATCTTCTCCGGTCTCGGCTTTACGCTCTCTCTGTTTGTGTTGGGTGGTGTGCGTGAGCTGCTCGGCTCTGGCCAATTTCTTGGCTTTACGATTTTTGGCGAGGGGTTCCATCCAGCTATCGGTTTTATCCTTCCGCCGGGGGCGTTTATTGCGCTGGGCTTTATCCTGATGGTGGTGAAGTGGATCGACCAGAAGCGAGAAGAGGCTGCTGAGCGTCGCGAGGCCAATCAGCCTCCTGTTCCAACCGATGCATCCCAACCTGAGGGAGCGGCAGCCTCCTGATCATATGATCGCTGGATGGAAGAATTGTGCGTGGAAGGCCCCATACCCTAATAAGGTGTGGGGTTTTTTTATGCGACATGGTTCCCCATATGATTTACAAAAGAAAGCCCCGCTCAATCCATCGTGAGCAGGGCTTTTTGGTCTCCGTCGAAACGGATAGGTGCTCGGAACTACTTGGAGATCCGATCCCCCTCGCCGACAAAAGCGGGCTCGCCCATTTCACGAAACTCGAAATTGGCAAACACGTGGTGGCCATCAACATCCATGACACGGATGTCATTTTCCTGGGTGATGGTGCTAGACACGGCTTCAAAACGGGCACCATAACGCTCTTTGGCGCGCGCTGGCGGCACTTCAAAAGCGATATACTTACGAATGCCTTTCTTAAGCATGGTATCTCGGGCGACATCGGACTGCATGCCCTGCGACATTTTGGTCAACACCAGCATGGCGCCGCTGCCGCTCATGATCAGATATGATCTAACCATTGACGAAACTCCTTTCCGCAAATTGGTTCCACAATAAAATGGAGAATCTTCAGACCGAGGCGAAACCGCATTACTGCCTACAGCACAACAGCATTATTTGCGCCGATTTCGTAACAGGATCAACCGCGCCATGTCTGAACTATACAAACCCTATTTTCAGGCGCATTGCAGCCGGGCGCAACCTTCCATGTTTCAGGACGCCTGACTCAGGCCAATGTTTATTCTACCGGACTTGATGCCGCTGATAAAGTCATGTAGATTTTGACGGGTTTGGAACCCTCTCATAATTACGTCATCCAAGGCGGACCCATGTCTATTGAACCCGATCTTGTTCGGCATGTCGCCACCCTGGCCAGGCTCGACATCCCGGATGATGAAGTCGCACCCTATGCCGATCAACTATCGCGCATTCTCGATCTGATGGGACAGCTCAACCAGCTGGATACCGAAGCGGTAGAGCCCATGTCCCATGCCGTGGATATTGAAATCCCCGAGCGGGAAGACCGTGTGGTCAACAGCGATCAGCGTGATCTTCTGCTCTCCGGTGCGCCGGATTCGGAGCAGGGTCATTTTCGCGTCCCGAAAATTATCGAATGATGGAGCCTTAGTCCCGTGGAAATTTTTGGTTTGACCCTCGACGAGGCCGCCCAACAACTTCGTCAGGGAAACTTCTCCGCCGTTGAATTAACCCAGGCGGTTCTGGATCGAATTCAGCGACTGGATAAGGACGCCCCGGATGGGCAGCGTCTTAACGCCTATGTCACCGTGGATGAGAAAGGTGCCCTGAAGGCTGCGGCCAACGCCGATAAGCGCCTGAAGAGCGACCCTGGCGCTGCAACGCCCCTTACCGGCATCCCCTTGGCCCATAAGGATCTCTTCTGCACCAGCACCATGCCCACCACCTGTTCGTCCAAGATGTTGGCCAACTTTCAGCCACCTTATGACGCCACAGTGACCCGGCGGCTTATGGAGGCTGGAGCGGTGATCGTCGGCAAAACCAATATGGATGAGTTTGCTATGGGCTCCTCCAATGAGACCTCCCACTTTGGAACCGTCTCCAACCCCTGGGATAAGAGTCGAATTCCTGGTGGGTCGTCGGGGGGGTCAGCTGCGGCGGTAGCGGCTTCGCTCTGCACCGCCTCAATGGGAACGGATACCGGTGGATCTATCCGCCAACCGGCCGCTTTAACGGGTATCACAGGCCTTAAGCCCACTTAT
>JADFWT010000180.1 GCA_015233785.1 Magnetococcales bacterium | reverse complement strand
GGCGGTGAACAAGCTTCGTGAGCTCTCACCGCTCTGGGAGATGATGCAAGAGGGCATCGATATTGAGTCCATTCAGTGGGCTGCACATTGACCTTGAGCATGGTCTCATCGGCACGACATATCGTGCCTGTTTTGTGTTATACACATAACGCCAATCTTGATTGGCTTGATCTATAGGAGGTGTACCATGGCCTACAATGACAAGGTCCTTGATCATTACGAAAACCCGCGCAACGTCGGGAGTATGGATAAAGATGATAGCGATGTCGGCACCGGCATGGTGGGCGCTCCAGCCTGCGGCGATGTCATGAAGTTGCAGATTCGGGTCAATGATAATGGCGTGATTGACGATGCAAAATTCAAGACCTTTGGCTGCGGTTCAGCCATTGCCTCTTCCTCACTGGTCACCGAGTGGATCAAAGGCAAGACCGTTGACGAAGCGCTGGAGATCAAAAACAAGGAGATTGCCGAAGAGCTGGCGCTGCCTCCGGTGAAGATTCACTGCTCGGTACTGGCAGAAGATGCTATTAAGTCAGCCGTCTCCGACTACCGCAGCAAAAAAGAGTCCACGAGCTCCTGACCCAGGCAATGGAGAGAAGCATGACGACAACAGAACAGACCACATCCGCGCCTGCTAAAGGCATCCTCATGACCGAGCGGGCCGCACAACAGGCCAAGGCCATGCTGGAGAAGCGCGGCACCCCAGACGCTGCCATCCGTATTGGTGTCGCCACCAACGGCTGCTCCGGCTTCTCCTACAAGCTGGAGTATGCCGACACTCTGGACGAGGGCGACCAAGAGTTTATCCATCACGGCGTCCGTGTAGTAGTGGACGGAAAATCACTGCTGTTTATTGGCGGGACCGAGGTGGATTTTGTCACCGAAAACTTCAAATCCGGCTTCCGCTTTGGCAATCCCAATGAGAAAGAGCGCTGCGGTTGTGGCGAATCGTTCAAGGTATAACCATGCCTGATCATCCCCAGCAAAATGCCTGCTGGTCCTGTAAGGGGCCAGCAGGTGAGGGGCTTTTTTGTGCGGCTTGTCAAGCACTTCAGCCCCCAAATCTTCAACAAAACTATTTCCAGATGCTGGACCATCCACCCACCTTCAAGGTGGACCGTACCCGGTTGGAAACCAGCTATCAGGCGCTGCAACAGCAGCTCCATCCAGATCGCTTTGCCACCCGCACCGCCCGTGAGCGACGCTTCTCCATGGAGCACGTCACCCGACTTAACGAAGGGTATGCCACACTCCGAGAGCCTCTGGCCCGAGCCGGCTATCTGCTGCAACTACATGGCCGCGCTTCAGGTGATGAGGCCAGCGGGGCGGCCCCGACGGATCCCATGTTTCTGATGGAGACCATGGAGCTGCGCGAGGCGCTTGAGGCCATTGATCCCGCCCAACCCGATGCCGATGAGAAGATCGATGCCATGCGCCAGGACATGGAGCGTCGTGTGGAGGAAGAGGAGCAGGGCATGGCCAACGCTTTCGAGGCCCACAACAACACCCAAGAGACTACCCACCTTGAGAAGGTGGCCCAGCACATGGATCGACTTCGATACCATAACCGCTTCCTGGAAGAGGTGGAGCGGCTGGAGGAGAAGCTGTTTGTCTGAATAGAGATATTTGGTCAACCCTACCAAAGGCCAGCAGATTTTCCGCAAGATGACAGGCATGAAAGGTGTCATCGATCAGAGATGTGGCCATGTGATTGGAGATACTCTCCTCCCTCAGCAACCATTCAACGCTCTGCTGCATGCTGGTACTGAAAGTCTCCATCTTCTGCTGTAGTGCTTTGCAGGCTTCAACCCTGGACATATCTTGGTCCTTATCATTGGCGGTCTCAAGAAAGCGAAGAATCATGGCCAGTTGTAACCGGATGCGATTGTACTCCCGACGGATAGCATCATGTCCAAAAGCGGTGTAGCGAGTCAGATTTCCATGCATCCTTTGCAGCTCCTGAATGGCCTGCGTGATTTGATAGCTTGCATGGCGCAGGGAAGCTGCATATTGATGCTCAGAATCCGAAAGATGATCATGAATCTGTATGGTGGCCTCAAGAATTGCGTGATGTAGCGGCTCAATACGAAACGATGCCATCTCAGCGATATCATTACGCAACACGGGCTTCGAACGATCAACCACCTGCCAAAGCTCCAGTTCGGATTTGAGATCTTGACGGGTGATATTTAGCCCAGAGCTGATCAAGTCAATGGCGTTCTCGTAAAGATGATCAAGCTCCAAGTGGATCGTCTCAAGGGCCGTATCCGGCGTCTCGATAAGATTGACGGTGATATGACGAGGGACCACGCTCTCGGAACTACCTGGAGAGGAAGGGATCGCCACGGTAACAAAGCGTATCAACGGACTCAGCAATGGCACCATGATAATCACACCTGAAATATTGAATATGGTGTGAAACAGAGAGAGCTTGAGAAGGTAGTTGTCGTCAGCGATACCGATACCGGCGGACATAGTGTCCACCAAGCCAATGATGGGATTCAGGGCCAGGACGAAGACAATGCCGGCGGCCACCTTGAACATCACATCCGCCAGCGCCAAACGCCGTCCCTCGGAGTTGGATGTGAGCGCACCTAGAACAGCAGAAATGGTGGTGCCGATGTTGGCACCAATAACGAGCGCCAAGGCATTTTCATACACCAATTGCTGACTGGAAAGAGCGGTGAGGATTAGCACCAAGGTGGCGTGGCTGGACTGCATGATAATGGTTGCAACCCCACCAATGGCGGTAAAGATTAAGGCCCCGGCCAACCCAGGCATGGCATATTGGGTCAGATCAATCTGGCTCTGGTAGGCTTCGAAGCCCTCTTTCATGAAGTGGATGCCTAGAAACAGAAGCCCCAATCCTGTGAAGATATAGCCGATACCCTCTTGATTTTTGCTCTTTTGATAGATCAGAACCACGCCTAGAACCAGCATCGGAATAGCGTATTCAGAGATCTTGACCTTAAGACCGAAGCCGGCAATCAACCAAGCGCCGGTCGTGGTGCCTACATTGGCACCAAAGACAATGCCCAACCCCTCGACCAGACCGATCAGCCCAGCGCCAATAAAAGAGATGGTAATCACCGACACCAGTGAGCTGGATTGCATGATGGTCGCCGACATAAAGCCCAAACCAAGGCTTTTCCACATGCGGTTGGTAAAGCGTTCCAACACGCGTTCCAAAAGGCCACCCGTGAAGGCACGAAACCCTCTTTCCATGGCCATCATGCCGAACAGAAAGAGTGAGACACCGGCAGAAATCTCAGCAAAATCATCACTGATCCAAAGCCCGTAGGCGAGGATTACACAAATAACAGGAAACAAGAACTGTTTGAACATGGAGAACTCCAATGGACCATGAAAGAAGAGGGGAGAGCTATTAGGTCAGAGCTCTCCCCTCGTCATACACGCTGCACTCTTTGGTGCACTTTAGGTATTCAGAGAGAAGCGGTGATCGCTCGTGGCCGCGGAAGAGGGGTAGCTTTGAGCGGGAATGAAACCCGTATCAAATGGCGACAGCGATTCACGATCTGCCTGGTTGGCTTCATAGGTCGTCCGATTGATAATGCTGCGAAGATCAAGTCGGGCGTAGTGCTCAGCAATGTTCAAAAGGC
Organism: Magnetococcales bacterium; assembly: GCA_015233785.1. Classification (GTDB taxonomy): domain Bacteria; phylum Pseudomonadota; class Magnetococcia; order Magnetococcales; family JADFWT01; genus JADFWT01. Next base: position 963 of record JADFWT010000180.1, on the reverse strand, counting down.
GATGACAAAGGGTCTGCACCGTCACGTTATCGTTCATCAGCGTCGCCGCCATTGGATTGGTGATTTTTTGATGGCGAACCAGCGCATCCAAGAGACCATTTTCCAGATAATCTGCGCGCAATAACATCTGCCGCGCATCAATCATATCTTCCATGGTTGCAGCACCATTCCGCTCCATGCGAGCCAGCAGCCCAAGCACCTTTGCCAGACGAAGACGCAAGCCCTCATACTCACCTCGCAACACCGGGTTGCTGGAACGAAGATGTGTGACAAGATTGACATGCACCTCCTGTACGCCCTTTACGGCACTGACCATATCATGGCAGGCAAGCTTGATATTGTTGGTAACTTGAATCTGCTCAATAGGCATGTTGGATTGGGCGCGGACCGAGAACTCGACAATAGAGCCGTAAAGACCACCAATCGCGCCGGCCAGCGTCTGGCTCTGGCGCATTTGATACTCAATGTGGTGACTACGTTCATTGCACTCGCCTTTATCACACAGTTTATGCAGGCCGTAGATACCATCAGTATCGGCATTGGCGTTGCCGCTACCGACGCCATCCTAAAGCTGGCCATCTTTCACACCTTTTTTAATGTGGTAGGGGTGATGGTGATGGTACCTTTCATCTCCCAGTTGGTCTACTTTTTGGAGGATGTGCTTGGGGATCGGAGTCGTGGCGTTGGTGAGGCACGTTTTCTCAATGATGCAGCACTGGAGCTGCCCGATACTGCCATTAAGGCCATTCTGCGTGAGACCCGTCGTCTCTACAACAACGCCACCGATCTGATGGGCCAGGGTATCGGCATCCACGATTCAAGACTGCTTACTGCCAAAGATGATTTGGAGGAGACTCTTTCCCAAAAAAAGGTGGTGGAAATCGATTTGGAGAAGGCGTATCAAAACTCTATTGGTGGTCTTTACGGCTCTATTGTCGAGTTCTCGGTCCGCGCCCAATCCAA
>JADFWT010000017.1 GCA_015233785.1 Magnetococcales bacterium | reverse complement strand
TGGGGCTTTTTATGAAATTGGGATGGGGTGCTGAATGGGGGGATGGGTCCGCACTTTTGAGTGCTGTTTTGGGGGCTTTCTGGGCGTTTTTCTCTCTCTTTCTCTGTTGGGGCTGGTCCCGGACCAGCATGTTTGTCCGGGGACTGGTCCGCGTGGATTCTGAAATAAATCAACGTGATGGATGGATATTGAGTTTTTTGCGGTTCGAAGGTGGATATTGGTAGGCGGTCGTGTCTGTGGTCGAACTTGTTGAAGATGAGCCCCTACAGGTCATAATCTTTTCCCGTTATGCGTTTTAGGTGTGCTTGAAGGCCAGCATAGGAGTGGCTTTCAGGTCCAGAAAAACCAAAGCTGCCGCTTATCTCGCCGTTTGAATTATAAATACTAGGTATCCACTTTGATAAAGTCCTATCCATTTAGATCAAGCTGAATGTGGTGTATTGTCCATGAATGGAGCCAACCAACCACCCGATCCCAGGCGTCGATTATCCGAGAATGATGCAGGAATTTGAGACACGTTTTCCTGACGAAGCCGCGTGCAGGGAATATCTGATCCAACTGCGTTGGCCAGAGGGTTTTGTATGCCCACATTGCAAAGCTACTGGTGCCCTCTGGATCACTGAGAAGGGACTCCTGCATTGCCGTGTATGCTCAACGCAGTCTTCTGTAACAGCAGGCACTATTTTCGAGAAGACGAGGAAGCCTCTTCATTCCTGGTTTCTCGCCATGTGGCTGGTAACCAGCCAAAAAAACGGCGCAAGCGCCTTGAATATCAAACGTGTATTGGGTCTGGGAAGTTACCAAACTGCATGGGCATGGCTCCATAAAATGCGCCGGGCCATGGTTCGTCCGGGGCGTGAAAGGCTCACTGGCTCTATTGAGGTTGACGAGACATACATCGGTGGCCCCGAAGAGGGGCATTTTGGACGCGGTGCCGAGAAAAAAGTTCTGGTCGCAATAGCTGCTGAAGTCCGAGGTAAAGGACTTGGAAGGATTCGCTTGCGCCGAGTTGATGATGCCAGCGCCAAAAGTCTTGTTCCTTTTGTGGGCGATTCTGTTGAGCTAGGCGCAACAGTGCGCACAGATGGATGGAGTGGCTATTCCTCCTTAAAAGAACAGGGGTTTGACCACCAAGTCATCAACATCAAACAGAGCGGACAGCAGGCGCATGAGCTGCTGCCCAGGGTTCATCTGGCCGTTACCCATCTGAAGCGGTGGCTGGGGGGAACTCTCCAGGGAGGCGTCCAGGCCGATCAGTTGGAATACTACCTTGATGAATTCACCTTCCGATTCAATCGCCGGAAGTCCAAAGCTCGTGGATTGCTTTTCCACAGGCTGGTCCAGCAAGCAGTTGTAACAGAGCCAGCACCATATCGATCGTTAATCGCAAACCCCAAGCCCAAGGGATCACAGTTGATCACTTGATCTAAGTGGATAGGACTTTATCAAAGTGGATACCTAGTTAACTGAATTACTCGCTCCCTGTCTAAAGGCAGGAAGAGATTCTCAATCCAGATTGCCCTGCAGGTGGAGGGTCATCCCTTGTCGGAAAATCCGCTTAAAATCGGTCTCCAGCAAGCCGGTTCCTTGAGAATCCACCGATGGGGCCTGTTGCTCCGTTCCTGCGTTCTGGTCAGACTGACTGGGTCTCCATGGCGCTCTCCCCGTTTAAACCTGGATGTTGAGATGAGCAAGAGTGAGGATCTTAGCACGAAAGCGCACCGGGATGAATACGGCAATAATCAGCAAGTCGTCAATAGCTTGAGCGCCCGTTCCGCCTCAGGCGGCAGGCTGGTGAGATGTAGTTGCAGCTTGCCCGCCTCGCCATCCAGCGCCATCACCTTACCGTAGAGCTGATCAGAGATGGAGAAGCCGTCGGTATCGAACAGCTCCAGTTGCAGGTTGGTGAGGTGCCGCGCCTTGAGTTGGGTCTCAATCTCCAGCAATTTGCCATCCATGGCGCAGATGCGACCTGGGTGCCGCGCCTTGTCGCTTCGCTTCCCCTCAAGGACCACCATCATCAGCTCTGGACCGTTCTCGACAACCCGCAACTCCGGAGCTTCCGGCTCCGGGAGCTGGATGCCGTGGACGCCACGTATTCCACCAACCAGATAGATAGGAACCGGCTCAGGAACCCCTTTCAGAGAGACCCGCCACGCATCATCAATACGGGCCAGATCGTTGCACCCCTTGAGGGTACTCGCCGTGATCAAAACTTGGCCTCCAACGGTCTGCGACTCCACCCGGGCTGCCAGATTGATGGCGGCTCCCACTACGCCATACTTGGCCCGCAGATCCGAACCGATATTGCCAGCCACCACTGATCCGCTGTTGATACCCACCCCCATGGCCGCCTCGGGGAAACCACACTCCTTAAATTTGGCGTTCACCTCCGGCATCGCCTGTTGCATCTCCAAGGCGCAGGCCACCGCCCGCTGGGGATCATCATCATGGGTAACGGGCGCTCCAAACAGCGCCAGAATGCCATCGCCGAGAAACTCGATGATGGTGCCGCTGTACTTCAGGATGATCTCGGTCATGCGCTCCAGGTAGATGTTGAGCATGGTGATCACCTCTTCCGGCGGCAAGCGCTCGCTGATGGACGTAAAGCCTCGTAGATCGGACATCATCACTGTCACATCCTTCTGCTCACCTCCCAAGCGTAACCCCTCGGGACGGTCCAGAATCGACGCCACCACCTCATCAGACATATAGCGACCAAAGGTCTTGCGGATAAAGGCGTTGGCGCGGTTCAGCCCTTCATTGAGGTGCTTCTGCTCAAACAGCGTGTGCTCCAGCTCCTTGTTGAGGAGGCTATTCTCCTCATTGGCCTGCTCGGCGATGGCCAGGGCCTTTCTCAGCTCCTCCTGGGTGTGTTTACGCTCCACGGCCACCTGTAACACAAAAGCCAGTTGATCGATCACCTCCCGCGCTTCATCGGTGATCTCCACCGCATTCTCTAGATGGAGAATGAAGAGCGCATACACGATATCTCGCCCCAGGGTAAAAAGTGGAATCAACAACCGTCCGCCATCCAGATCATCTGGAAACTGCACATCATAATTGTGGGGGTACTGCTCTCGCCAACTGCTACGATTCTGGGCGAAGTAAAGCATGTATTCGATGGGGAGCAGCACCACTTCACCGTCGTAACCGCTCTCAGGGCTTATGCGCAGTCCCTGGCCATTATCGCGCATGGTATAGAACTCCATACTATGCGCCGGAAGCATCCTCTGAGTGATCTCCAGCAGCGCCTCAACAATCTCACTGAACTCCCGGTGGGCAATCATCGCATTCTTGATATCCCGCAACATGTCGTTGAGGGAGGTGAGGCGCTGCACGTCGGTGGTATCAGCTGCATTGAGATAGAGCCCGCAATCCAGCTTTTTCAGACGGCTGAAGATCTCCGGTACCAGATGGCCGGGAATGATGGAGCCGTGCTGGGGAGCGATCATGCCGATCTCGAGCTTCTCCAGTTTCAACAGCCCATTGAGAAGCACCTCCCGGCTGGGCATGTAGTGCTCGTGAAACGGACGCATGGCCTCAAAATAGTCGGCATCCTTGGCCACCAGCGTCCAATTTTCGGTAAAACCACCGAATAGATCGCTGGAGAAGAGAGTGCGGCTCTCGGAATCATAGGTGCAAAACGCCCCAGGAAAGTGCAGATATGGGGTGAAGACAAACGTCAAACGCCGATCACCCAGATCAAGATGCCAGCCGTGGTCCCGCTCGATGCACTTCATCGGCATCTCGAGGCCATAATGCTTGAGCAGCACATTGGCCCGCCAATGGCTGAGAAGATAGGCATCGTCCCGTGTTACCATACGATCGATGGTGGGCATGATGGCGGTGATATCGGGATCCTGATGCTGGCAGAGAAAGTAGCGAATATTAGCAAACTCGGTGATCTGCTCGATCTTGCTCAGGGTGTGCTCAAAAGTGAGCTTGGAGCCGGGATCGACCAGCAACGACTGGTCTCCGTTCTCAATCAGGTAAACGTGACACTGAAAAGGGTCACCGGGCAGATAGTGCCCCACCCACCATACACGGTCGGCCACCTCTATGGGCTGGTCAGTGGAGGCGTATTGGATATGATCCAGAGGGTCGCTCATAGGTAACGGATCCATTGATGATTGCACAGAAAAAACCTTGTCGTTGCGATGATGCGACACAGGATGGTAGGCGGATACCGGAAAGAATCGACTTCATACCGAGCCCGACAATCTCCGGTCTGCGCTCTGGGGCCATGCCGCTGGGTCCGGCGATCATGATACCGAGGCTGCCAAAGTTTTGGCAAACCCGCACTACGGATTCGTAATTGTTGAAGGGCTTCACATCCCAAGACTGCGCTTCTCCCGCTGACGGCACTTCGGGCACTCGAACCAGTAGTCGGTGTCGCTCATGTGGGCTATATACGTTAGTCCTGTAACACCCGGCAGACCGAGGCTCGACCGATCCCCAACTTCTTGGCAATAGCAGTCGCACCCATACCGTCTCCTCTTAGCTTGCGGATCTCGTTACAGTCGATAATCACCACGCATGCGTGACATCGGCGACACAAAGAAATGGCCAAAGTTTCAAGAACTGTTCGGTTCGCCGAACCGCACCCATGAGATTGAAAGCCAGTGGGGTAGACATACTGCAACTTGCCAGTTCGGTCCGCCTCGGTACTGTCACGGCATCGCTGATAATCCGCAAGCTGGCGTCGTACCCACGCCAAAACCATCTGGCCCTGGTCAAGCATGAACTGGGCCGCATTGAGCGTACGTTGTTCATCCTCGACTAGGCATGGTGCGCGACTGCTCGTTCGAGAATCAGTGCTATCGGGCTTCTGGCCTCAATTTGGTCGTAGCTGCCATCATCCTCTGGAACACGGTGCATATGAAGCCCATCACGGATGTGCGGACAGCTAGGATGTGTCCTACGACCACCTGACCTACCTGTCACCGCTCGGCTGGGTTCACATCAAGGGGAGTACTCCCAGCATCGTGCGTCAGGTGATCGAGAGCTGTTCACCCAGTGAAGAGTTGCATCTACTGAGCTCAGAGAAACGCATCAAGGCAGCCCAGCGCGCCTACAAGCGTCAGAAGCCGTTGTCATTGGCAGGGCCGAATCGGTCCAATTATCTGAGCGTGACAGTCTTCATGTTCTTGAACTTCTAGAGAATCCCCTGGCCCCGAATTAGAAATTGCTGTCAGCTGCCCGTGCGATGCCAAAGATTTCGTGAATTCTCCTGCCTGCCCAGAAGACCCCATCACGAAAAGGCATCAATCAAAGGTCCTATAATATTTACTCGTTAGTGGCCTTTGATCTTTTCATTTATTGCGTTCATTTCGTTTATTTCGGATAATACCATACATGTTGATGTCTAACCTTTACCGGGATTAGGTCCTTTCCGCTTGCTGCGGGGAGACTCATTGTCCGTGCCCCCTATACTGGCCACTAGGCCACACGTCTTTAGGAGACTCAAGATGGCTTTGACTCGTCATCAAATCATGGAATCCCCATCAGAACATGATATGGAAATGGCTGCATTAGGCAGTCGCCAGTTAGCGACTACACTAGGCGATCGACAGGAAGCCAATTTATTGCTGGTAGAACAAAATCTTGAACTTAAATTGCCCATGTCAGCAATCCGTATGCTGCTTCAAATTCTGGATCAAATGGCACAAGGGAATACAGTCTCTCTCGTGCCTATTCACGCTGAACTGACTACCCAAGAAGCAGCTAACTTCTTAAATGTATCCAGACCCTATCTGGTGAAAATCTTGGAGGATGGCAAGATACCCTTCCATAAGGTTGGCGTGCGCAGGAGGGTGCAGTTCAAGGACTTGATGGCGTATCGGGAGAAAAGCCTCAATCAGAGTCAGGATGCTCTAGACAAATTGGCTGAGCAGGCTCAGGATCTGGATATGGGATATTGAGGTGGCTAGTTTTACTGTAATTCTCGATGCCTGTGTCCTCTATCCGGCCCCGCTAAGAGATTTGTTGATCGGCTTGGCCACGACAAATCTCTTTCGGGCACGTTGGACGGATCAAATACATGAGGAGTGGACCAGAAACCTTCTAAAGAATCGTCCTGACCTCAGTCTGAAACAGCTCCAGAGAACACGAAATCTCATGGACGCAGTGGTTGAGGATTGTCTGGTGAGTGGCTATGAACAGCTTATAGGAGGGCTGCGCCTCCCTGACAACAATGACCGTCATGTTTTGGCCGCCGCCATCAGATCAGGAGCCGAGGTGATTGTCACCTTCAATCAGAAGGATTTCCCATCTGAGATTCTTGATGAGTTTAACATCTTTACCGAACACCCCGATGATTTTGTGATGAACCTGATTGATCTCAATCCAGCGTCTGTATTGTCAGTTGCCAGAGCTCAAAGGAACAGACTCAGGAATCCACCGAAATCTAGAACAGAGTTCCTGGACAGCCTGCGCAATCAACAATTGACACAAACCGCATCCTTTATTCAAGACATGGTAGAATTAATTTAATTCTCCTGAATCAGTTGAAATCAGTCAATCCAGGGTGTGAATCGCCATTGAATTTTGACTCCCGATAAGGACAGAAAAGTGGTTCTTCCGCTCCTCTCCAACCGGTTGTCAGTAAGCACTGAAAGCAGTTTTTTGATAGAGAGTAAGGTGGTGTTTTTCGCTTGGTAGCGCCATACCTGGGCACGATATTGGATGGGGATTCGTGTCGCATAATTAACATTATGTTAAATATATCAAATATATACGATTGTTCAAAGACTTGAAGCCCCCTGCCCCAGGTTGGCGGTGAATCCCTTTTGAACGGTTGATGACGTCATACTCAATGAGATCAGAGTCGCTCATCAGACGCTAATCTCAACCGATAACTGGTTCGCTTGCTGCCACCTGGATTGCGCAACATCAACCCCTTCTCCACACAGTCCAACAAATCCCGCTGCGCCGTTTGAATACTACATTTTCCCATTGCCGCCCACTTCTTAGCCGTCATTCCCCCCTCAAACCCATCCAACAAACGGTCAATCACCTTCCGCTGCCGTTTGTTCAATAATGTACTCGCGTGACGCTGCCAAAATTGAGACTTAGCCATGACCGCCTCAATGACGCCCTCGGCACCTTCGATGGCCTGCTCAAAACACTGTATGAACCACAGAAGCCAGTACGTTATGTTCAATTCGGTCTCGTTTACACGCTCTAGGGCCTCATAGTAGCCCTTGCGCTGCTCCATAATTTCTCTGGAAAGACTATAAAAACGCTTTGGGGATTTCTCATCCTGTGCAAGGGCCATATCCGCCACAGCCCTCGCTATACGCCCATTCCCGTCATCAAAAGGATGTAACAGCACAAACCACAGATGGGCTATCCCTGCGCGTATCACCCCATCCAATGCCTTGGGCGGATGGTTGAACCAACGGACAAAACGACGCATCTCCATATCAAGAGAATCCGCAGGTGGGGCTTGATAGTGAATACGAGGACGCTCAATAGGACCGGATACCACTTGCATGGCTCCCTTCAGATCATCACGGTATTCACCCACAATGATCTTCTCTAGCCCAGAACATCCCGTCGGAAACATAGCCGCATGCCAAGCCGATAAACGACTTTTGCTCAAGGGTTGATCAAACTGGTTGACGGCGTCCAGATGCATCTCAATGACGCCCTCAGCCCGACGATCTCTAACTTTTAGCCCAGCATTTGGTACGCCTAGACGACGCGCAATCGAGGACCGGACTGAGTTGCGGTCAAGGTCCTCCCCTTCAATCTTTGAGGTGGAGATCACATCCTCGGTGAACGTGCTTAACAGCGCCTCGCGCTGTGAATCGAACCCCAGACTCAGAAGCCGCCCAAGTAGCAAGCCCTGCTTTCTCCTCGCTTCAGAAAGAGGCTGAAGAAGGAGAGAGTCTTCATAAATTAAGGAAGGCCAATCATCTTGTTCCCAAATGTATTTCATGAATTCTCCTCAATATATGATGAGAACCATAGCATATTTTCCTCATAGGTTGAGGATAAAACATAGTGTCGCCAACTCTCTGACCTGACGGAGAGGCTACCAGAGATCTCAGAGCGCCCAAACTTGCAGATTGCCCCCTTCAGAGTGATCAGCCATGCCGTCGACTCCGTATCCATGCCGATTTAACGGATATTTCGAATTGTTTATCAAACGCCCTCCTTAGCGTCAGAATCGACACACTTGATACGCGAATGCCGCTTTCGACAGCAGAAGAACAGCCGAGCTTCTGTGGGTGTCATTTCAGGAGAGGGGATAGATGTGTGGCATTCCCAGGATCCGCTTCCCGAGTGTCAGGTGGAACGGTCGATGTTCAGGCGTTGTCACCGCTTGAAACTGCGCCACTGACCTCCCTCCATTTACAGAATCTCACAGCACTCCTTGAAGTCGAGTCGGGGCAGACGTGGAAAGAGCTTGTCTGGGTCGCCGTAACCCAAATTGCAGAGAAAGTTTGACTTTACTGTGCCGCCCGGAAAGAACTCGGCGTCCACCATAGCGTTGTCGAAGCCGGACATCGGGCCGCAGTCGAGCCCCACCGCCCGAGCTGCCATGATCAGATAGGCACCCTGGAGGGTGCTGTTGAGCTTGGCGGTGGCCAGGATCTTTTCATCGTTTCCGGCGAACCACGAGCGGGCGTCGGTGTGGGGGAAGAGCCGGGGAAGCGTGTCAGGAAAGGCTAGATCATAGCCGAGAATCACCACCACCGGTGCGGTCATGGTCTTCTCTATATTGCCCGCATCCAGGGCCGGTTTCAGCCGTTCCTTGGCCTTGGGCGTGGTCAGAAACACCAGCCGGGCCGGGAGGCAGTTGGCGGAGGTGGGGCCCCACTTCATCCAGTCATGGATCGTTTCGATCTGCTGACGGGAGACCGGCTTGTCCAGCCAGCCGTTGTGGCTGCGGGCAGTTCGAAACAGTTGGTCGATGGCGGCGGGGTCGAGGGGGGTGTGCATGGTGATCTCTCCGGATAGATGGTTTCATGCCAGCCACTCTACCCATACTGACACCGATTCCCCAGTACAATTAAACTTGGCCAGTATACGATACCCCTGGTCACTGCGGTCGTTATTGTCATGAGCGGGTGACCTCTATTTCCCTGGCGCGGTAGAGTGGATTCGGAGAGCGCTGGTAATCTCATCTCAAACACATGCTGCATGGCATCCCGGGGAGGTGGGCAGCGAAGGTGATACAATGTCATCCAGGTCCAACCCAAAAGCGTGGATGCTGAAATGAGAAAAAAAGGCGGGTCGAGAACGGCCTCAAACAAAGCCATCGACGAGCTGATCAAATTTTGCAGTCGTGATCCATGGAAGGAGCGGTTGAACGAGGTGCTGCTGGATTCGCACCTGCTGCCGGTGTGTGAGAAGGTCGATATGCATCCTGATGAGCTGGGAGAGATTCTCGGCGAGTGGGGATCCACGACGCTTTGGGGATGTGCATTTGAGGATTTCCTTACCCGCAGATACCCGCCTGACAGCATCTCAGTGGTAGATGACTTCCTGAAGAAGCGAAGCTGGCGTGTGGCTGGTCCGGGCAAACAGTACCTGCGTGCATTGCGCGACTCGGTGATGAGCCTATACGAAATTGTCGATCTCTCCCCAGGACGTCATTTGGTGTTGCAGGATCTCATCCGAGGGGGGCCTCCGGTGACCGTCATCGAGAAGGCAGCCTCGGAATCCCTGGCGAAATGGGACGTCATTGCTACCCGAGTCGTCACTGTCGGGAAGAAGACGGTGATCTCCGGTGGAATCCTTCCGTATGGCCGTAAACGCGCAGATCGCGTCGAGATGATACTGAATGAAGTCGTGGACCAAACCATGGAGAATGTCCGAAAGCATGAAGCGGCAAGGGGTGTAAATCTGACTCGGGAGAAAGTCCTGGAGATCATCCTTCCAGATTCTGTTTACGTCTTCACCAGCACATGGTTGCTTGAAAATATCGAGCATTCAACACGACCCCAGACGCCGCTCTTCAACATGGAAGGCGAAGAACTGCTGATCTCTGAGGTTCATTTCCCTGTCAAAGCTGGCAAGGACGCTGACCTGATCCAGAGGATATCCGGCATCCCAGGCATGGAGTCGGAGCCGAGTGATGATCCTTTCTGGAACTGGCTAGAAATGGAGGGTGGGAGAAAGAAAACAGCATCCCAAAGCGGCGGTGTCGCTCTCAGCACCACGCACGAGTCTGGGCTGACGGTGCTGGGCACGCTTGAGCTGAAGAAAGGGCGTCTGCTCCTGTCTGTCAACTCCAAAGGAAGGGCAGACCGTGGGGCGGCCCTACTGACCAAGCATGCAGGCGATCTGTTAGGGCCACCGCTGACCAGCCACCAGACGCCGGAGCAGTTCATGGAATCCAGGGAGGGGAGCGGAGAGCCGGATGAGCCCGATGATGCTTCTGACATCCCACCAGAGGAAAAGGCGAAGATCCTCCAGCAGCTATTCGATCGCCACTACAGGCGCACCATGAGGGAACGGATTCCTGCGCTCGGAGACAAGACGCCCAAGCAGGCCATGAGAACAAAAGCTGGGCGTGAGAAGGTGATCCGGTGGCTCAAGGATCTGGAGAATCATGAGATGCGCAGGGCCAAGGCCCAGGGGGACGAGCCTTATGACACGAGTTGGATGTGGGAAGAGTTGGGCCTGGATAGGTTGGGTGATTCAACTGACGCAAAGCGCTCCCACTCCAAGGGCAACAAGCGTCAGACGTCAAAAAGTGGCAAAGACCCACGCCAACAAGGGTCACGGAGTGGTGGTGCTTCCGCCTCCAAGGTCCCCATCAAGATGCGTCCCGTTTACGAGAAGGTCATCGATATCACCGATGCCTTCTGTGCTGCTCACCTGACGGCGGACTATGCCGATCTTGCCCGCGCCATGACGGCGGCCCTCTGTCGGAAGCGTCCCTCACCGGTGCTGAAGGGCAGACCGAAGAGCTGGGCCGCAGGTGTCGTCTATGCCCTCGGTCAGATCAACTTCCTCTGGGATCCGACCTTCGAGCCTCACATGACGGCTAAGGAGCTGTGCTCCAAGATTGGCGTCAGCCAAGGGACCGCTTCTGGAAAAGCCCGTGAGATTTCGCAGGCGTTGAACACAGGACAGATGGATCCGAAGTGGTCCATTCCTGAGATGATTGAGACGAACCCCATGGTCTGGATGTTGGAGGTGAATGGTCTGGTCATGGACGTTCGCAAGGCCCCGCCTGAGATTCAGGATATGGCCTTCGAGCAGGGGTTGATCCCGTACGTCCCCTACAAACAGAACCGTTCGTGAATAAAGGAACAGCTGATGTCAGACTTATCGATGGATACCTTGAATGCCTCAGGTTTGGCCACGGACCTGAGTGAGACCCAGGCAAGTGACCTTGCTGCCGCCATTTCATCTGGACGCTGTACTTTCTCCTCGGGGGAAGCGCTCTTCAAGAGCAGCGATGACGGAATGGCTATCCGTTACTCGTAGCTTGCTGGGAGGATGATCATTTACCTCCCCAGGCAAATCAGGGAAGGCTGATCGAGGAATCGTTGCGTGGGTATATTCTGGGGGCTCGACATCCCATACTCTATTCAGATGAGAAGACGTGCGCTCCTCGTTTTGATGCTCTTTGCATGGATTCTCCCATCCTCGGCTTTCTCAAAATCAGGCCATGAAGTTTTGGTCATCTCTGGCTCCAAAGCACTCCCTCCTTTCACCTATCTGGATCAACACGGTAAGCCAAAGGGGTTGCTGATCGATTATTGGCGCGCGTATAGCCAGCAGACCGGAACGCGTATTCGATTTCATCTAGTGGATTGGGCTGGTTCCATCCAACAGGTACGGGATGGCGTTGCGAATATGCATTCCGGGATCTATTACTCGGAAGCCAGGGATAAATTCTTGGACTATAGCGAAAAGCGTTTGCTGCCCATTCCGGGACGTCTGTTCGTCTCCCAGAAGTTGAAAGCAAACGGGTTGCAAGATCTTGGTCATATTGCTGTGGGAGTGGTGGCTGGTGGCTATTCGGAAGCTTTCATGCGCAAACACCACCCCGAGATGACCTTGCAGAATTTTCCCAACAGCAAGGCGCTGGTGGAAGCTGGGTTTGGCGAAAAGATTCTGGCTTTCATATCCGACTATCCGACCACGATGTACTTCATGCGCTCCATGGGATCGCCCGATCAATACCGAGTGCTGGATACACTTTATACCCTGCATATGCGTGCCGCTGTCAAAGAGGGCAATCTGGCACTTCTGGAAAAGATTGAGAGAGGCCTCGAAAAGGTGCCAGATGCCACCATCGAAGCGCTGATGAAAAAATGGATTTGGGGTATCCGGATCACCCGTGTCCCCAGTTGGCTCTATCCATTGCTGATTGTGGTTGGGGTTTTGATCCTTCTGGGTGGATGGATGTTTCACACCATGGCCCTCCGGCGTCAGGTGCGGGAACGTACACAGGAGCTGGAACAGAAGATGGGTCAGCTTGAGCAGACCGAACGAAAGTTACGGGAGCGTACTCGGGAGAGAGAGCAGAAAATGGTTCAGCTTGAGCAGGCCGAGCGAAAGCTACGTGAAAGTCAGGCGCGTTTCCGCATAGCAGGCGAACTCTCCTACGATTTGATCTATGAGTGGGACGTGAAGAGTGATGAACTGCGTTGGTATAACGATATCGACACCTTTCTGGGCTACGAACTCGGAGAGATCTCCCAAGACATCGGCGCATGGCTGGCATTGATCCATCCTAAAGATCAACCTTCCTTGGAAAAGGCCGTGTACTACCACCGCACTTCCACTAAAGCGATCCAAATCAGTTACCGCATTCGCCAGAAGGATGGTCGTTTCCGATACTGGAGCGACAAAGGGTTGCCGCTGCTTGATGAATCGGACAAGCCCTATCGATGGATAGGGGTGTGTACCGACGTCACCGAACATCGAGAGATGGAGGATGCTCTCAAGAAAGAACGGGACAAGCTAGCGAGATATTTGGATCTGGCAGGATCAGTGTTTGTAGCTCTGGACCTCCATGGCGTCATTACCATGATCAATCGCCAGGGAGCCGACCTACTACAACGCCCACAGGAAATGCTTGTAGGTCAGCGGTGGACAGAGGTTGCTATCCCAGAACATCAGCGTGAGGTGGAACAGACGTACCTTACCGCTCTTCTCCATGGCACGGCAGAAGCATCTCAGGAGCACAATGACAGTACGATTGAACGCTCCGACGGCATATTGCGCACGATTCGGTGGAAGAGTGCGCGCATTCGTCATGATCAGCACATGGTCATGGGGCTGTTGCTTTCCGGGGATGACATCACCAAGCAGCTTGATCTGGAAAATCAGTTGCGTCAGGCTCAGAAGATGGAGGCATTGGGCACCCTGTCTGGGGGAATCGCCCATGAATTCAACAACAAGCTGACCATCATCCTTGGCTATACACAAATTTTGAGTGATGAGTTGGCCGAACAGGTAAAATTCAGCAAGGACCTGCAGGTGATCCATACCACCTCTCTGCAAGCACGGGATATTGTGCGCAAGCTGCTCACCTTCAGCCGCAGTCAAGAAGGTTCTTTCAGACCATTGATGCTGGATATCCTGTGCAAGGATACACTGACGATGGTCAGCAGCATCATTCCCGACAACATCACCATTCGTCATGACATCCAACTGTGCAAGTATCCGATTTTTGGGGATGAAATCCAGATTCAGCAGGTGCTGATCAACCTGCTAAACAATGCCATTCAGGCCATGGAGGGCCGACATGGTGAGATCTTTCTGGCGTTGGAACTGCTGCAGGAGGCGTGCGGAATACCTGGTCACACCCCATCTGCGCCTTGTTATGCGTTGACGGTTGCCGATGAAGGCCCAGGCATTTCTGAAGAGCACCTGGATCGTGTATTTGATCCTTTCTTTTCCACCCATCCAGTAAACAAAGGCACGGGACTGGGACTCTCCATCGTCCACGGCATCATGAGTGGGCACAACGGCACCATCACAGTCCACAACCAGAATGACAACAGGGTTGAAGCTTCGACAAAAGGGAAGATGGCAAGCGGGGCTTCGTTCCAACTACGTTTTCCTGTTTGGCAGGAAAATGGGCCATGCCTTGCGGGGGATGAACTCCCTTTGATGGAGGAGCAAACCCATGTGGGCAATATTCTGCTGATTGACGATGAGGAGCACATTGTCCACCTGATGGGAAAACAACTTGGCAGTGCCGGTTATGTGGTCAAGACCTATGCCCATCCATTGGAGGCGTTCAACAGCTTTCAGGAAAACCCAGTCCGATACGACGCAGTGGTGATAGATCTTGGCATGCCGGTGATGGGAGGCGCGGAATGGATTGAGAAGGCCCGTGCACTGAAACCCGATCTTCCTGTGTTGGTCTGTACCGGCTATGGGCCGAATCATTCGTTTGAGTTACCTGAGGACATTCCAATTTTGGCAAAACCGGCGCTACCTGAGGAGTTAATCCGGGCAGTTGATGAACTGTTGGCTGTTAGACAAAACGGGGAGTAGATCACCCTCGCAAAAGGTGGTGGTGGGTGCAGGGATAGTGTCGCAAACTCTCTGACCTGACGGAGAGGCTACCAGAGTCGATCGTGAATAACACACAACCACATGAAATGTATTGATATTTTAGCATAGATAAAGCATAATAGATTGCAAGAGAAACAGTGCCAACCCCCAGAAACCTTGCAAAACATGAAGCCAAAAAAAAGCACTATTGAGCCCCAGGGCGACCTATTCCATGCCCGTTTGGAATTCCTCTGCAATCCTGACCACGAGCTGATGCGTTTAGCGGGTCGTGTTGACTGGTCAAAGTTGGAGGATCGTTTTGAACCGCTGTATGCAGATCGGGGCCGACCCGGCATACCTATCCGCATGATGTCTGGCTTGGTGATGCTCCAGTCGATGTACGGCCTAAGCGAGGATGAAGTGGTTGATCGATGGCCGGAAAATCCCTATTGGCAGGCGCTTTGTGGAGAAACTTTTTTTACCCACAAAAAGCCCATTCATCGATCTGACATCAGCCGGTGGCGCAAACGGATTGGAGAAGATGGGCTAGAGTTTTTTACTCGCAGAGACCATCCGTTTGGGGCTGGATGTGGAGGCGGTTAAACCCAGCAGTTTGAAGCGCGTCACTGTGGATACCACGGTTCAGCCCAAGAACATCGCCCACCCGACTGACGCCAAGCTTCTGAACCGCAGCCGCGAGCGTCTGGTCAGGCTGGCTTTCAGGTTCCGTGTTCCGCTCCGTCAAAGCTACCGTCGCAAAGGGCCGCGAGCTGTTATGAAAGCAGGCCGATACGCCCATGCCCGACAGCTCAAACGGATGCGTCGTGAGATCCGGCGCCTTCGTACGTGGCTGAGCCGTGTGGTGCGAGATATTCGGCGTAAATTGAAAGGACATCCCGAGATTCTGGCCCTGTTCAAAGAGGAGCTTGCTCATGCCGAACGCCTGTTGGTCCAGAAAACCCATGACAAGAACAAACTCTACGCGCTGCATGAGCCACATGTGGTCTGTATCGCCAAGGGCAAAGCGCACAAAAAATACGAATTTGGCAGTAAGGTCGGAGTAGCCATCACCAACCGAGAGCCCTTTGTGGTCGGCATCCAGTCCTTTGATAACAACCCCTATGACGGACACACTCTGAAAGCTTCCCTGGATCAGGTGGAGCGCCTTACGGGTGAAAAGCCCGAACGCTGCTATGTGGATCAAGGCTACAGAGGACACGGTGTTACGGACACGAAGGTCTTCATCTCCGGCCAGCGCCGAGGCGTCACGCCAACCATTCGGAGAGAACTGCGACGCCGATCTGCCGTTGAACCCGTCATTGGCCACCAGAAGAATGAAGGCCGATTGGATCGAAATTTTCTGCGGGGCAGCTTTGGCGATAAAGCCAACGCGTTGCTGGCGGGCATCGGCTACAACCTCCGCGCCATTCTCAGGAAGCTGCGGCTTCTTTTTGTCCAAATTTTACAGTGGGCGTTGAGATTCATGCAGAGACCAGATCTTCATCCAATGCTAATGGCTGCATGATTTAGTCTTGAAAACAGGCTTCTGCACGATCGACTCTATAGCCCCTTACGAACAAAAAGAAAATCACCGCCATCATGTCCAGCATTACGAATATCGGCATACTCCGGCTTCTGGTCGGCATTCCACATCACCCGCTCCCGTACCGACTGAAACAGCGCTAAGCCATCGGTGACCGGCTCCTCATTATCCCGTAGGATGCGCAGCAGGGCTCCAGCAAACACCGAGTGGCCATTTCCGCCGCCATCCAGCACCGGCTCCAGACCACCGGAGGTCATCACTACCCGTGTCTTGGTCTTGGCCATGCGCTCCAGATAATCGGGGGTCTTCTGCCGAATCTGCACGCCACGGGTCAGCTTGCCCGAGTAGCATGAGTCGGAGATGATCATCACATGCTTGGCCTTCATGGCGCGAATGTTGGAGGTGATACGGCTCAGGGAGACCCAATCCACATCGTCCTCCTCATTGGCCTCCTTGGGCATCCAGTAGCCACTGTCGGCTTCTCGATCCAGCCAGCCGTGTCCAGCGTAGTAAATCAGAAGATTATCTTTTGGAGTCAATGTTATACGATAGAGCCTCAGCGCGGCAAGGATCATCTGCCGGTTGGGGTTCTTCAGCCGCCTGACCTGAAAACCATACTTCCTTTCAAGCACCTTCTGAACGGCAGCAGCATCTTTGTTGGCGGTCTTCAGATTGGGCAGATGCTCATAGCGATCAATGCCGATCACCAGCGCGTGATAGCGTCCATATTTTTTGGTGCCTGGCTTGGCGGTGGGGGTATCCAGACGGGCGATGTTCCTCTCAATAGGTTCGCTGGCCGCAGGGGTGCTAGCCACCACCTGGGAGGGGATAGCCGGGGACTCTGAGTGCTTGGGTTCTGGAGAGGGTACGCTCACAACCGCCACCGTCGGAAGCGCCATAGCTGGCGCGGCCTGTTTAAGATCGGGATGGGTCTTGGCCATTGTTACGGGTATTGGCTTAGGGGCCGGGGTGGCCTTGATCGTGGTCACGGACGTAACCACTGTCGGCTCTGGGCGCTTGATCTCCGGCTTGGAGACCACAGGCACCTTGGCGAGAGTTACAGGCTGCACTGGAGGGGTAGGCCTGCTCTTCTGGGTGGCCACAACCGGCTTGGGAGGGGCCGTGAGTCGCGCCAGCAGGGCCTTGGAGACGCGCCCATCCACACGCATGCTCTGACTCTTCTGATAAATGCGGATGGCCTGCGCGGTACGTTTGCCCATCAGGCCGTCCGCCTTGCCGACATGATAGCCGAGCTTGGCCAGATGTTGCTGAATTTTGGCGGTCAGCGGATCGCTCTTGGGTCGGGCGGTAGGCTTCTTCACCGTACGACTATAGCGGGTCGGCTTGGTGGCCTTTGGCGTGTATCTCCGCTGGGTGGCTTTTGGTGTGTATCTTTTCCTAGTGCTTCTCGGTACGTATCGCCGCTGCGGGGTGCTGTTCTTCTTTTTCATCTCCTGCTGGGTCCAGCGGGTGATGGAGTTAAAGCCACCTGCTCCCCCCGGTCCGAAAGCGTGCGCAGGCGAAGAGAGTCCCACCACCAGGGACGAAGCAGAGAGAAGCAGAAGAGACACCAAGAGTGTATGAAAGAATAAACGCATGACAATAGCCGCTATCAATCAACCTAACCAGCTGCCATTCACCACAGCTGGTTATCTTATCAAATCCATAGACATACCCCATAAGATGGCGTGTGCTTTATCAATGCTTTTTAACAAACAGAAAGTCGCCGCCATCATGACCAGCTTTACGAATATTGGCGTAGACCGGCTTCTGATTTGAGGTGAGCATAACACGCTTTCTAAGGGCTCGAAACAGCGAGATGCCATCGGTGACTTGGCTGTCGTTTTTCTTGAGGGTTGTCAGCAGGGCACCTGCAAACACCGAGTGGCCGTTGCCATTGCTATCGAGCACCGGCTCAAGGGTGCCGGATGTCATCACCACCCGAGTTCTGGTTTTGGCTATACGGGCATGATAACCGGGCTTTACATGCCGAATCTTAAGTCCCCTGGTTAGCTTGCCTGAGTAACAGGAGTCGGAGATCACCATCACATGCTTGGCCTCCATGGCCCGCAAGGTGGAGGTGATGCGCTTCAGAGAGACCCAAGTAAAATCATCCTCCTCGCTGGCCTCCATGGGCAGCCAGTAACCGCTGTCGGACTCTTTGTCCATCCGCCCATGACCCGCATAATAGATCAGAAGATTATCATTATCTTTCAATCTCTTTCGGTAGTTATTCAGCGCCAACAGAATTTCTTTACGATTGGGGTTCAGCAACCGATTGACCCGGTAGCCATAGCGCTGCTCCAGTACCTTGGCGATAGCACCGGCGTCCTTTCCGGCACTCTTCAGATCGGGAAGGTGTTTGTAACGATCAATGCCAATCACCAGCGCATGGTAGCGCCCGAAGTCGATGGCGTTGGGCTGGAGGCTTGGCACCTCCTCACGCGCAGAACTCATCACCACCGGCTCGTTGGCGGGCAAGGAGCTAGCCATGGCCTGGGAGGTGACCTCCGGCTCGTCAGCGGCTTCCATAGTGACCATCGCGGGGGGAATGGCAGATAACGTTGCAACCGCCACGGGGGTCGCTGAGGGTCGCTGAGGGGCGGCGGGTGGAGCCACTGCCTTCTGAGGAGGCTGAGCCGCTGGGCGTGCTTGAGCCTGATAGGTCTTGGCTTGCTGCTGGGTGCCATTAAGCCTCGCCAGCAGCCCGTCAGAAATGCGGCCATCTACTGGCATCCCCACCATCTTCTGGTAGGAGCGAATGGCCTGGGCGGTACGCCGTCCCATCATGCCATCCACCTTGCCGACATTAAAGCCAAGCGCGGCCAGATGTTTCTGAATAGCAGCGGTGCGGGGATCTCTTTTCCAGCTGGTGAGCTGCCTGTTGACCGTGCGCCGCTCCGTGGTATGCCTGTTGACCGTACGCCTATCCAGCTGACGCCTGTTTACATTGTGCCTCTCTACTGCATGCCGGTTGACATTACGATGGTTCTCTACGCGCCTGCGCTGGTTGGGCTCTTTCTGCTTGTTGATGGACTTCTCAGCCCATTTCCAGATCTCGCCGAGGACATCTGTTTGGGGATCGATGGCGTGGGCTGGCATCGGCCACCCAGCCACTCCGCTTGTTGCTGCCAATAACAGTAGATAGAAAAGTGATGCTCTAACGGCTGAATAAATCACGATGATCCATCCTTAAATTGATTATCCATCTGTAGGGCCTGTTTGGAGACCCTACAGATCGGCGCAAATATATTGTTTTATGTTCTCTATCTTGACCGATCTTGCCGCAGGAATCCAACCCTACGTCTGGACATCTCTCTTTTAAGTATATTCCCTCCTCCCTCCCAGGGTGCTGTGGTACAGGGTTTCGCACCCGCGCTGGCGCGGATTTTTTCAAATTTTGATGGTTATCCTCATACGGAAAAAGCGTGACCTATTGCCGTCAAGGTGGTTAAAGCCGATTAATAATCAATCTTCTTTGTCCTTGATGTCAAACCATGTGGTCCACTGCTATTGGTTTAGTTTCCGTATATTGGCGGGCTGTTGTTGTCCCTTAACTTAGCCACTACAGGCGTCAATTGGTCGGGAGTATAGTCGCCTTAACTTGTCAGGAAATGCAATACAAATGGTCCAACTTGAGGCCTTCCTTTTGTAGCAAGAGGCATATGTCTCAAGCGAGAACAGCACGTTTGTCACCTCCCTTTCAATCAATATCCTGGTAAATTAAAAGTGTTATTGTCTTGGACAGATGGACATGCCCATCATCAGAATGATCGATCACGAATAGCAAGGTTAGGCCCATGCATCTTACCTCCAAAATTCTTAGTGGAAGAAAACTTGTCTGGACCATGGCCCTCATTGTGACCATTGTACTTCTATATACACTGCTTCAAATCGTCTGGTCATCATTTGAGGGACAGAAGCAGCGTCTATTGGAGCAGGTTATCGCCCAGAAAGAGATGATTGAGGCTGTGGCCCGTTTTGACAGCAAACACAGCCAATATGATTATGCTGGCGGGAGTATTGCAGCCACCTTGGTCCAAGTAACAGAAGCGTTTTCGCTCCTCCATGATCAGGGACGAAGTGAGTTTGTGCTTGGTGAACAGCGCGATGACCAACTCTTTTTTATTTATACGGCATTCGGTAAGGATTTTGCGGGTCGCCGCCATGAACAAAGTCGATATGAACTCACTGCGCCAGAGTACTCCCTTCCTATGGCAGGCCCCGTCGCGCTTCCTATGAAAAAAGCTCTGGCGGGTGACATGGGAACAGTGAGTGGGCAAGACTACCGAGGCGTCTCCGTATTGGCGGCTTATGTCCCCGTTGATATTGGAGGGCAACGTTTTGGCCTTGTCACAAAAATCAATTCAGAAACAATTTGGCAGCCTATTGTGCAGGCAGGCTTGATCGCTGTTGTTTTAGCAATAGTTCTGATTGCATTGGGAGCCCGGCGCTTTTTAAACCTTGTCCGTCCCATGATTCAAAAGTTGGAGTTGGAATTGACGGCCAACGATGCGCTGATTTCTACCTCACCCAATGGAATCATCACCATTGAGGCGAATGGCAACATTATAAGTTTCAATCGTATGGCTGAAAAGCTCTTCGGTTATGCGCCTTCCGAGGTGTTGGGACAGAATGTCAAGATGCTCATGCCTATAGAGACGGCCTCCCGCCACGATGGATTTCTCGCCCATTTTCTTGAATCCGGAGAGAAGAAAATCACGGATGCAGGGCGTGAGGTCGAGGCTCAACGCAAGGACGGCAGCCGCTTTCCAATCCATCTGGCCATTGGCATTATGAGGGTCGGCTCATCGACCCGCTTCGTAGGCATGATCTCTGATATTTCGGAGCGAATAGCCGCTGAGAAGGAGATTCGTGAGCATCGTAACCATCTGGAAGAGCTGGTGGGAATTGCTACGGCTGAAGTAACGGCAATTGTTCAAACAGCGGTTAACAGCATCATCACTATCAATGCCAGAGGGATTATTCATATTTTCAACCCCTCGGCCGAGAAGCTTTTCGGCTGGAATAAAGAGGAGGTTATCGGAAAAAATGTATCCATGCTGATGGCGTCAGATATTGCAGCGCAGCATGATGGTTTTCTTGCTGCTTTCCTGAAAACGGGGAAGGCTACAATTATCGGAAAAGGTCGGGAGATCACGGCCCGGAGGAAAGATGGCAGCACCTTTCCCGCGCACCTTGCGGTAGGGCATGCAACGCTGAAAAATGGCGGCGATTTTTTCGTAGGCTTTCTCTCCGACATTACGCTTCAAAAGCGGCATGAGAGAGAGCTTCGTCAAGCCAAGGAGGCTGCTGAGTCAGCAGCTCAGGCCAAGGCCGCTTTTCTGGCCAACATGAGTCATGAGATCCGCACCCCAATGAATGCCGTTATCGGTTTCTCCGAGGTGGTGATCAAGGACCCTTCCCTCGCACCGAAAACCGCACAGCATGTGGGGACTATCCTCAGTTCAGCCAAGGCGCTGTTGGGGATTATCAACGATATTTTGGATGTCTCCAAGTTGGAAAGCGGCAAGTTTGAACTGGAAGCGACTTGCTTTCATCTGCCCAATGCCGTTAAGGAAGCTCTGCGGACAGTAGAGCATCAGGTGTCGGAGAAAGGGCTGACGCTGAAAATGCTCTATGATACCAAACTTTCAAAACGCTATGTGGGTGATCCAACTCGACTTCGGCAGGTCATACTCAATTTGGTGGGCAATGCCATCAAATTTACCGAGCAGGGAAATATTACCATTTCAGTGCAACCTGGAGAGCGCACAGAGAGGCTCCATTTTTCCATTATCGATAGCGGTATTGGCATGACGGAGCGTCAAGCATCCAAGGTATTCGAATCATTCTCCCAGGCCGATGAATCTACGACACGCCGTTTTGGCGGCACAGGACTAGGCACCACCATTTCTAAACAGCTCGTGGAGATGATGGGTGGAGAGATCTGGGTGGAGAGCACACCTGGAGAGGGATCAACCTTTCATTTTACTGTGTATATGCCTGTGGCTACGGAGAGTGAGGGATGCCTCTTTGAGATGGGGGACAATGTAGCAGAGGAGTACATCTCTCCGCGCCTATTCAGAGTGATCCTGGCAGAGGATATTGAAGCGAATGCCACTTTGGCCAAGCTACGCCTGGAGGAACAGGGGCATACGGTTTTTTGGGCTAAGAATGGACGCGAAGCCGTCGAGGAAAGTCTGGCCCACACCTATGATCTGATCCTTATGGATGTGATGATGCCGGAGTTGGATGGTTTGGAAGCTACGAAGAAGATTCGAAAACGGGAGGTTTCGACTGGTAGACACCTGCCCATTGTCGCTTTGACTGCCAGTGTCATGCAAGAGGATCATAGACAGTGTCTTGAGTCGGGTATGGATGGTGTCGAAGGTAAACCAATAAATTTCGACCAGCTTTTTGCCACAATGGAAGAGGCCGTACCTCACGGGGGCGGTAAGCCTAATACCCATCATACCATTGACATTCAGAGTCAGGATGGTTTGGACTTCTCCCCTGTGGCCCGAGTGGTGGATTATGAGAGCGCCATAAAAACTTGGCGTGCGGCCGATATCTATGCCAAAGCTCTTACAGCCTTTGCCACAGATCGATGTAATGATGCGCAGAAGATGTCACGCCTGCTGAAGGAGCATCCAGAAGATGGTGAGCCTGCTCGGCGTGTGGCTCATGCCCTAAAGGGGGTGGCAGGTAATTTAGCCATGGATCGGGTGGCTGTGTTGGCGATGCAGATTGATGCCGAGATCAAGTCGGGGAAGCTGGAGAGGGCCAATGCCCTGTTGATGGAACTTGAACAAGCCTTGCAGGAGGTAGGGGCGGCCATTGGACAGCTCCGTCTTCCCAAGGTCGGGGATGGTGAGCCCACCAAAACATTTGATGCCGAAATTGTTCAAGGCCTGATCATAGAACTATTGGCGGCATTGGAAGCGTTAAATCCCGATGTGGTTGAGCCAGTATTAAAGAAGATCTCTGAGTTTGTGTCTGTGAGTGATTTGGCGTCTATCCAGAGAAATGTGGATGGGTTCGATTTTGATGCAGCCAAAGAAGAGGCGAAGGCATTAGCCAATCAATTGAATTTGAAGCTATAAAGTGATGAATAAGAAAAATATTGCTGTTGATGATGACCCAACAATCTCCAAGTTGGTGAAGCACATATCGGAAAAAAAAGGGCGCGTCTTAGACCACACCCTTTTTCTTAATTCTACTCAGAGAGAGCTCGAACTATTCGCCTCTCCAAGTATGTTTGCTTGCATTTCTAAGAGGTAAAGCATTGATTTCAGCTGATGTTTTTGCAGAACGACAAGCCTTTGTCCTTCTGGACAACTGCTCCATCTCGTTATGAGCCTGGGCAGTCTGCGACTGACGGTAACCGTCATACGCCATCCGAGCCAGATCTTCGGTCTTATAGGTCTTTCTCACGAGTACGTCCTTCCAATAAACCTGATTTCGGAATGTCAAAACCACGTCAACACCACAGCGCCAAGGCCGCACACAGGCACGCTATAGAGTAGACTGAGGTTCGCGAAAGGATGGTCGTTATAAATACCTTCTCGCCCTCTCATCCTGCGTATCAAGCCAATGGATGGTGACGTGCATTACACACGCCACCATCACGTTTGGCCCCTTGCAGGGTATGTACCGTCTGGCTTGGGGACGGTCGAAATCAAACTTAGTACTCTTGTCAACGAGCGTGCGCGGAACGTTATGACTTGTCAAGGCATCAATTTTCATGCCATTTGATATTTTTTTCAATAAAACCAAGAGAAGTGTTTATAATTTTGATTAAGTCATGACATAACATGCTGTTGTGTATCCGCTATAAATAACTTATCGACCGCAAGCCTGCAAACTTTAACAAAATATTCGCAGTGTTAAATTGTTATACTAATAAAATCTGGAATACGCTGCCACAGATCATCGCTTTGTATGCTGGCAAGAACGCACTTCGGTTATTGATCATAAAAACTAGATAAATTGCACGATTACCTTGTTGACACATAAGGCCACTTTGACAACACTATTGATGAATCGTGAGAGACGGCAGGCCCAATATCCTTGGTATTGCGCCAGGATCTTGATGCTGGGCTCCAACTCGTGTGTGACAGGTACTCATATATAGACGAGGGATGCCCAATGCGTTGGCTTGTCGTGTGTCGGCAATCCCTATTAACCAACATGGACGTGTGCAGCCCATGAACGAACCCTCCACCTTTAGTATCCTCACCTACACCTTCAATAACCTGACACGGGTGATCGCTGAGTGGGCAAAAACATCCCCCAATGCCGTGGGCGAGGATCGCCAGCTGCGACACTTCGATGACACCCTAAAAAAACTCCTCGAAAGAATGTGCGCCGAAGAGGAAGGACTCAGCGAACAGACTATCACCATGCTGGTGGAAAATGAGTACGTAGATAGAGACCGACTCCACGATTACCAAAAACATGAAGTGTTCACCTTTGGATCCTACACTCGATACTGTCGGCGTATTTTCTTGTTCCATGGCCGACTGCCGCGTAGCGCCCTGGTGCGTATGCTCCGAGGACTGGAACAGCAAAAAGGTGCCATGCAGGCCGCTAAGGATATCCTCAGCAGGGAACTCGGAAAACGCTTGATGGCCGTGCTGGTGGTGCGTGATCGGCAAGCTTTGCACATGTGCCGTATGGTGATCCGCTATCCGTGGGCAAACCCTACCGTTGACTCCGCTCATGTGGTCCCCTTTCTGCGTGACTACGAACATGGACTCTTCGGCCTGAACCTAATCCTGTCCGAATCACTGGCCGCCACCCAACAAGACTCCATCGTCTCAGTTTGCGCCGCCAGCGCCCTATGGGTCCTGTTCCATGCCCTACAACTGGATCGCAACAATCCAGCCTTCCCCTCACCGGGCAGCATCACACAGACCGGCGCGGAAGGACCACTCACCTCCCTCAATCAGGGTATGTCCATCGGGGCTATGGCCAGAGCCGTCCGCGCTATGGGGCTGCACTCACACATCGCATCGCTCAACTTCGATGCCGCCCAGGGACAGTCCCAAGAACTCTCTTTCATCAACCTGCGACGTCTGACCCATGCCTATGTCTCACAAGGTATCACCGCGCCCATCCTTAGCCAGGGATGCTACCAGCCCTATGCCCCCACGACACAAATGGTGGCTTCAGCAAAAGATGAACAAAAGCAGTGGATAGATGACCCAAAGCCCATATTTATCCACAAAGACTCCCACGCCATCACCATCGTCGGCTATCACATGGGTAGCCGTAAAAATATCCAACCGCCAGGCCCGGAAATCATCGGCAATATGGATGGCGAACCAAACAACAAAATCGCCTCCGTGGCCGACTGCATCGACAAACTAGTGGTCCATGACGATACCAGAGGCGGATTCGTAAAATGCGGCCTCAAAGGTCTGCAACGAGAGAAAGATGGCGGATATGGACCTGTCGATGCTGAAAAAACAGATAAAAACGATGTGGTAACCTTCGGCGTCTGCCTCCCAAACAACCCTTTCGGAAACCGCCTCGACCACAGCGGCGAACTCCGTTATTTCCTGGCCCATGACGATGTAATCACTGAGGCCAGTGTAGATATCAAAGCTGCAACCGCCGAAGAGGCAAAGTCCGCAATAAAAGCCGCCAATGAGGCCAAGCAGGAAGCACAAGTTGCCGCTGAAAAAGCAGTAAGAGCTTCTCTGGAACAGGATGAGGCCAACACCAGAGCCCTGGAAGCCGCAGAGGCACTGGAAGACCTAAAAAACGCCGACAAAAAATCCGAACTGGAAGCTAAAGCCTCCCAAAGAGCGCATACCGCTCAAGAGGCCGCCGAAAGAGCCGCAACAGAGGCGCTTGTCGCCGAAACCAAAGCCGCTGAAGCCGTGGCCAAGGCCGCTACTGCCGAAGCCATGGCAACCCGCGCCAAAGGCATGACCTGGCTAAGACTGCCTCAAGACCTCCTGTTGGGACTCCACCACAAGGTGAGGGTTGATTACGATCAAGCCGAAGAGTCCGCCGGGGAGTTTGAAAATGCCCTGCACTCATTCGCCAACCAGTTGGTCCAACGCCATCCGAACTTGCGTGCCGAACTGCTGGAAAGCCTCTGGCCCGGTCAGAATGATGCCGGAAAGGGAGGCCAGCCCTTCGCCAATATGCGCTATCTCTGGGATATTCGACTCTACAAGGTCAGCGATCTTAAAGGAGAGATGCGCAATGAGTGGCAACAACATCCTCCTGTCCATGAACGCGCTGCCGATATCCTCACTGAAAACTGGCCCCTATTCCTGTGGCGCCTCCGGGCTCTGCGCATGGATGAACCCTCACAGCCCATGTTCGATGTGATTTGTGATGCTACTGATGCCAGGGACGAAAACATGGTGTTGCATGTGATCCCTTACTGGGGAAGGCAGAAAGACCAAGCAGATATGGATGCCTTCCTGTTGCCCTACGGCTTTCTGGAGCGGAGCAGCCCGCAAACCAAAAGAAGCAACATCTTCCTGGCTTGGGCTCGTCAGGCTGTGACGAAAAAAAAGCTGGAACTTCATATGCTTCTGACCGAACAGGCTTTGGCATGCAAACGACTACAGACGCTTAACAAAATTAAACCAGCCAAGCGAAATGACGCGCAGAAGGATGAACTCTCCACACTGAGAGCGCGCGATAAAGAGATAAAAAAAGAGCTGGTTGAGATCGAAAAACTCGACCTGATGAGCGACGCCAAGGGCGAGAGACTCGATACACTATTCGGGGCTGGTGCCCTACCCCACAATATTAAACCCTATGAAGAGCTGCATCGCCATATGCCGCCTATCACCCTGGAAGAGGAGTGGGTGAGACAGGGTAATCCGCTGGAAGAGGTGCCCTACTGCCGCACCCCCTATTACCACCATCAAGATCCCACGACTGCCAATAAAAAGAAGATGAAAAAGCTTCTTGACAAGCACTGCCCCTTGGATCCAGAACGTTCTAAGATCTATATCTGGGCCATTGATGCCAACGGGCGGCTGGTAGTGGGCAAGGAGCTGCCTTTGCTTGACGAAAAGGGCAATCCGCGCATGGATGGGAAGGATTCTGAGAAGCTCGGACACCCTTCCCTGGTGAGCGCAGGGGAGGCACGCATCGCCGGAGAAATCCGCTACGACAAAGATGACGGAACGGATAACAAAGATGCCACTTTGAGATGGCGGATCAACAACCGTTCCGGTCGTTACACAAAATGGACCAAGCCGCGTACCTTAGAGCACTTTACTAACGCTGCTCGTGCTATCGCAGACGCCTATGACGACGAATCCCTGTTCCAGACCCGTGTCCATGTACCGGATTATGGGGCCGATCCCATCGCGTCGCCGGATTATTTTAATTATCTTCTGCCCGATGTGGCAAAACGTCTACGTAAAAATAAAGCTGAACCTGGCGACCGTTTTCACGTTGAGGAGGCTCGGTCCATCGGCCTCAACCTCTTCAGCTCCGAAGAAACTCCCCCCGACCTGTCCCAGTGTCTGGAGGTGCTGGAAACATACTGCAAAGATAAAGAGGAGTCCGATCCCTACAAGGCGTCGGTTCAGTTTGTGTTAGTCTACGGGCTGCATCTCTGGCAGAAATACAACCGAAGCTGGGGTGTACAGCCTCAGGCGGGTAACGCCGACACAATTGAATCAAAAATTCGCTGGATGTTGGATGCTGAAGCCACACCAGCAGATCGATGGGACCTCAAGGGAGCTTGCTTGCTGCTACTGGATGACCTGCTCATCCCGTGTGACGAGGATGACCCCTACCGACCCCATATCGACATGCCAGGCTTCAACAGCAACGGCAAGAAGCTGTTCACAGACCAATTCAACGCCTATACCGAGCAACACAAACAACGGTCAGGTAAAGACGCCCGTATCGTAGCCGCTGTGCGCCAGCTTAAAAGACGTTAGCCATTCTCGCCTATCAATGCCAACGCTCCCCCCACAAAAAAAGCCGCCCCGAAGGACGGCTTTTTCCTGAATCAAGAGCTAGACGGGAAGCTTAGAGAGCTACCACGTTTTCGCTGGCCAGCCCTTTCTGTCCCTCAACTACGGAGAGCTCCACTTTCTGGCCTTCGGAAAGAGTTTTAAAGCCGCTGGCGTTGATGGCCGAATGGTGGACGAACACATCGCCGCCGCCGTTATCCAGCTCAATAAATCCAAAACCTTTGGAGTCGTTGAACCATTTGACCGTACCCGTTTTACGTTCCGACATATCTGCATTCCTTCAAAAAGATGGGATTTGGCGTAATATTGAGAGAAAAGAAACGTCGCGCACAAAGGATCAACAGAATGTGTCAGAGAACCATCAGGTTACTGTGAGTACAACGAGGACCAAAGAGGATACCGCACGGAGTGTCTTTTTTTCTACTTTCAAGTATTCTACAGCCAACTGAAACTGTGGTCAACTTACATCGGACGCCAGGGCGCTGTCAACCATTATTTTGAAGCTTGGCGGCCTTTTTTGCCCCAAACACCGAAGAGGTCAGTCGCTGCGTGATACCCAGTAGAGCCTGCGTCTCTTCAGACATGGCCTCTGGAATAATAGATCATGCTTGGAATGTGATAGAACTGTTAAAATTTCAGATCGTTAAGAGTGGATGACTGTCAGGCCACCAACCGGCTTTAAGCTCGGCGCAGGAGATCTCCTGCTGAAGTGCCCAGTCGTGCAGAAACTCGGTATCCTGCAAGATGAGCTCGGTCAGGGCTGGGGTTGGATCAGACCCGAGCATGGTCTGTCCGGTCTTACGCGCTCTGCGTTGATGCTTTAGCTGCCACCGTCTCAGAGCCAGTCGCCGGGCCGCTTTGTTAAAGCGCTCTACGGTTTTGGACCAGTTCTCAATGGGTCTCCAGCGGCCATTGGCCTGCAAGGCGTAGCGCATGGAGGCCAGCGGTGCGGGGGTTTCGCACAACAGCGGCACCTCCCAGCGACGCACCCAGTCAGCCATGAGTCGGGCTAGATTGTGCAAGGGGCTTTGGCTCTCTGCGCTCCAGTGGGTCAGCACCTCGACCAGCGGGCGGGAGAGATCCATGTTTTGTCGGGCTTCGGTCTTTTGCATGGCCGCCAGGGCCAGTTGCAGAGATTGGGTCATGGCTGGATTTGGTTTACTGTTCGTTGAGCAAAAAGGTGACCGGTGTCGTGGCCATATAGGCTGTGAGCAGGCGGGCTACCGAGTGCAATGAGTCGGCATGAGAGCGCTCCCAGCCATGGGAGGCGTCCAGGGCAAAGCAGATCAGCGCTACCCGCAGGTCGTTCCCGGCTTCCAAGGCGGCGGCGGCATCAGAGCGGTAGTAGCGGAATAGATCGCGTGAGTACTCAATGCCGGACTCGCGACATAGCTCAATGAGACGCCGTGTCAGGTGCCAGTCAAAGGGGCCGGAGGAGTCCTGCATGGCAATGGTGACGCCGTATTCGCAGGTGTTTTGGCCGGGTGCGATGGCACCGTTATCCACCGAAAGCAGCTCCGACGAATCCCGATGCATGATGTGCGAAGCCCCCACGCCCACCTCTTCGGAGATGGTGAAGAGCAGATGGCAGTTGATAGGCAGAGGAACGTTATGATCTACCACCGCCTTGGCTGCGGCCATCACCGCCGCCACACCGGCCTTATCATCCAGATGTCGGGCGTTGATAAAGCCGTTTTCAGCGAACTCCGGCTGCGGATCTACCGCCACGGTATCGCCCACATGAATCTGTAGTTGAAATAGATCTTTAAGAGAGTGGCAGCGTTCGTTGAGGCGGATCTCCAGGTTATCCCAGTTGCTTGGTTGGTTGTCCACCTCTTCGTTATAGACGTGTCCCGAGGCTTTAAGAGGCAGGATGGTCCCGCGATACTTTCGTCCACCTGATGCGAACACCGTCACCCGGGCCCCTTCTGCGAAGCGGGCGTTCCAGTGGCCGATGGCGACGATGCCCAGTCGACCATTCTCTTTGAGTTCCCGCACCATTACGCCCAGGGTGTCTACATGGGCCACCACGGCTCGGCTGGTATGGTTTTCGGTTTTGCTGAACAGGGTGGCACGGATGGCACCGCGACGCGTTAGCTCAAAGGGGATGCCCAGTTTTCCCAGCTCTAGGCAGATGTGCTCGACGATGCGGTCGGTCATGCCCGAGGGGCTGGGAATGCGCAGCAGATCCTTGAGCAGGCCGAGCATGTACTCCTGGTCGATGAGGGTGTCAGGCAATCAGGTTCTCCGTGCGGGTGCGAGGAAACAGCAGGTCGATAAAGGATTCCGCCGTAGGTTGAGGTTCGTGGTTGGCCAGTCCTGGTCGCTCATTGGCTTCGATAATGACGTACTCAGGCTCGCTTACTGACTGTACCATAAAATCCAGTCCGGTCACGGGCATTTCCAGGGCTTGGGCGGCACTACGGGCGGCTTTGGCCAGAGCTGGATGGAGCTGTTCGGTAACGTCGTGAATGGTGCCGCCGGTATGCAGGTTGGCGGTTTTGCGTACCGCCAGGGTCACCCCTTCGCGCAGCACGTCGTCCATGTTATAGCCCATTTTGGACACGCAGCGCGTGGTCTCCTGATCCATGGGAATGCGGCTTTCGCCATGGGTGGCGGCTTCCCGCCTGCGGGACTGCTTGCGAATCAACTGCCGAATGCTCTTGACCCCATCGCCCTGCACCGAGGCCGGGCGTCGAACAGATGCGGCAATCACTTTGTAATCAATCACAATAATACGTAGATCTTCGCCCAATGAGAGCGTTTCCAGAAGCACCGTCGGGCACTGCTGCCGGGCCTTGCGAATGGCCGTGGCCAGCTCCTTTTTTGTGCTGACATCCACGCTGATGCCTTGGCCCTGTTCGCCTCGAGCCGGTTTAATCACGAGTCGGCCATGCTTTTTCAGAAAGGCTTCATTGCTCTTTTTGCCCGACTCCACCTGCTGATCCGGCACCTTGAGTCCAGCTTTCTTCAGGATGGTATGTGTGATGTCCTTGCGGTCGCAGATGCTCATAGAGGTGGCTGGGGTGAGCTCGGAGAGGGACTCCCAGCATTTGATGGTGCGCCCACCAAAACTGAGATTAAACAAGCCCATCGACGCGTGAATTACCTCTACGGCAATGCCCCGTCGTCGGGCTTCATCAATGATGATGCGGGCGTAAATGTTCAGCTCTTCCGGGGGCTCTTCGCCGGTAAAGAGTGGCTCGTTGATGGGATTTTTATTTTTCAGGCAGTAGACGTTGACCCGCTCGAAGCCCAATTTGCGATAGAGACCAATGGCCCGCAGATTGTCATGCATCACCGACAGGTCCAAAAACGAGCGACCCTTGGCCATAAAGTGTTCAATCACATACCGCACCAGCGCCCGTCCCACGCCGGGGGTGGGGGTCTGGGGATCCACCGCCAGCGCCCAGAGGCTGCAGCCGTTGTCGGCATCGTCAAAGGCCAGCACATGATCTACCGCCATTACTTGGCCCATCACATCGCCGGAGCGGCTATTCAGTGCCACGAAGGTGTGGACGCTTTTCTGTTGGCTGCTCTGCCGGTAGTAACCTTTGCGTGCCGGAACCATGCCCCGTTTGCGGTAGATGGTTCTCACCTGCTTGGCCTCTTTTTGTCCAGCCAGTGGGCGGATTTCGAAGGGCGGAGGAGGGGCGGCCGAGGGCCGGTAATCGTCCATCTTCAGGCGAAAGGTGTGCGACGGGTCCAGAAATAGATTTTGTGGGTAGAGCGACAGCAGCACATGCGGATCGCGTAGATAGAGCGCCACATTGCGCTGGGCGTCGTCTTCGCTGAGCACCGCCTTCGCCAGAGACTCCATGCAGGAGAAGGTCTGGCCGAACGCCAGTGTACCCCAGCCGCAATCCACGGCCACATTCTCTTTCATCTCCTCCACCGCATCGCTCTTGGGTGGATCGCCCCAGTTCTTCAGGGAGACCATGCGATGCACATCCATGGGATCGGCCCGACCGGATCGTACGGACATGATGGGTTACCTCTTTGCTTGCGGGGGTGTTCTATGGGCGGTCATGGTTGGATACCGTGACTCTGTAACCAGAGTTCCAGAAGTCCCAGTTGCCAGAGCTTGGAGCCCTTGAGCGGAGTGATATGATCGGTGGGCGCGTTGAGCAGTCGTGTCACGTACTCTGGTTGAAATAGTCCTCTCTGCTGGGCCGCCGGGGCGTGTAGCGCCTCTTTGACCACATCCAGATAGCGTCCCTTGAGGTACTTAAGCGCTGGAACCGGGAAGTAGCCTTTAGGCCGGTCGATCACCTGGGCAGGGATCACCTGACGAGCCACCTCTTTGAGGATCCACTTGCCGCCATCGCGTACCTTTAGTGCGGAAGGGATGCCTGCCGCCAGCTCTACCAGTTCGTGATCCAAAAACGGCACGCGGGCTTCCAGACCCCAAGCCATGGTCATGTTATCCACCCGTTTCACCGGGTCATCCACCAGCATGATGGTGGTATCTAGTCGCAGGGCTTTATCTACCGGGTCGTCGGCACCGGGTTGGGAAAAATGCTCCCGAACAAACGCCAGACTGTAATCCTCACCCAGCCACGCGGGTTGCACCGCTCGGGCAAAGCCCTGATGATTCCGGTCAAAAAAGACGCGGGCATAGTCGCCTACCGGGTCACGGCTGCCGGACAGGGGCGGATACCAGCTATAGCCGCCGAACACCTCATCGGCTCCCTGGCCGCTCTGCACCACCTTGATGTGCTCTGCCACTTTCTGGGAGAGTAAATAGAAACCGATGACATCATGGCTAACCATGGGTTCGGACATGGCGCGGATGCAGGCGGGAAGCGTCTCCAGTACCTGCTGGGAGGGCACCATGATTTGGTGGTGCTTGGTGCCGTAGTGGTTGGCGATCAGGTCGGAGTAGACGAACTCATCACCCTTTTCGCCATGCACCTCCTCGAAGCCCACCGAGAAGGTTTGCAAATCCCGTTGCCCCTGTTGGGCCAGCATGCCCACCACCAAGCTGGAATCTACCCCACCCGAGAGCAGCACACCCACCGGCACATCGGCCACCATGCGCCGCTTGATAGCCCCTTGCAGCTCATGAAGTAGACGCTCTTTCCAGGCCGTTTCATCCAGTTCGGGTCCGTCGCCGTGGGTCATCTCCCAGTAGCGTTCCTGATGCCATGAGCCGTCGGCCCCCAGACGCACCAGGCTGGCAGGCGGCAGTTTGCGCACCCCCTTGAGAATGGTGTAGGGCGCCGGAACCACGGCATGAAAACTCATATAGTGATGCAGGGCGACAGGATCGATGCGGGTATCGATATTGGGGGTCTTTAGCAGGGCCGGTAGCGTGGAAGCAAAGCGCAGACCGCCGCCATCTTGGACATAGTAGAGCGGCTTGATGCCCAGTCGGTCACGAACCAGCAGGGTGGTGCCGCTTTTTTTCTCCCAAAGGGCAAAAGCGAACATCCCTTTCAGTCGGTGTACGAACGATTCGCCCCAAGCGTGATAGGCTTTGAGAAGCACCTCGGTGTCGCCGTGGGAGGCGAAGCGGTAGCCTTTCTCTTTCAGTTCGCTGCGCAGCTCGGGATGGTTGTAAATCGCGCCGTTGAACACCACCCCAAGTCCCAGCTCATCATCCACCATGGGTTGATGGGAGAGCTCGCTCAGGTCCATAATTTTCAGGCGTCGATGGCCGAACACCATGCCCGCATGCACCTTGTGCAGACCGCTGGCTTCTGGCCCTCTGGGGGCCATCTCTCTCATCATCGCCTCAATGTCGGACACCTCAACTGCCCGCTCATCCCACCTAATCTCACCGCATAAACCGCACACGAACCTTCTGCTCCCGAATGATGCCCATGAAGGCCCCGATTGTATGAAATATAGGCAGGGCCGTAATGGTTCGTACCCTAACAGAATATTGGGTGATAGACAATAGGCAGGTTGGCATGAGTCCTGGGCTGGCGGACCTAAGGAGCTGTTTTTGTCTTGAGAAAATGGTTCGTGTCCTGTATGTGTCAGGAGCTGATTTCCCTCCCGTCTCCTCTCCCCATCGCCACGAAGGATCTACAGAATGATCGAAGCGCCCAGCAACACCAGCGAACAGGTATTGATCGCGCTGCGACAGATTATTCGCGCCATGGATCTGCAATCCCGCCAGTTGCAGAAACGGCACGGCCTCACCACACCCCAAGCGCTGATTCTGCACGAGGTGGCCCGCATGGACGGCATCACCGCGCAGGAGGTCTGCAAGCGGGTGCATCTAAGCCGGGCTACGGTGGCGGATATCATGTTGCGGCTGGAGCGAAAGGCGTTAATCGTTCGGGTCCGTAACGAAAAGGACCGCAGACAGGTGAACATCTCCGTCACCGAAAAGGCGCTGAAACTGCTGGACGAAACCCCGCCGCTACTGCATGAGAGCTTCGTGCATCAGTTCAACGAGCTGAGATCCTGGGAGCAGACGCAGATTCTATCGGTCTTTCAGCGCACTGCCGACATGATGAATGCCGAACATCTGGACGCCGCACCGCTGCTGACGACCGAATCCATCGTGCCCCATGATGGGGGGTCGCTGGAGAAGATGGATAACCATCCTATCACCCCCCCAGAGGCACCGACCCCAAAAACGCCGTAAAAACCCCCCACCCCTTGATCAATGCCTTGAGGCCGAACCATACCAGTAGCCCACCGGCCAACCTGAGCATCCAGCGGCGCAGGCGGGCGCTCATCAGGCTGGAGAAGAGACCAAACAGCAGTAGCGGCCCGGCGGTTCCCAACCCGAAGGCCAGCATCACCAGCATGCCGCCAATCATAGAGCCGCTGGCCGCCGCCTGGGCCTGAAACCCCCAGTGCATGGTGCAGGGCAGCAGCCCGGAAAGCATCCCCAGAGGCAGCGCCCGCCACACCGAGCCCGCCTGCATCAGACGTCCTGCCGCCCGGCGCATCCAGCCGGATGGGCCGTTATCCAGCGCCGGCAGATGAAGCAGATCCAAGGTCGTCAGGCCAATTACAATCATGACCAGTCCGGCCAGGCCATACACCAAGCCGCCAATACCCACCATGCGCCCGGTTACCGAGACCAGGGTTCCGGCCAGACCCGCCATGGCCCCCAGCGCCACATAGGTGCCCACCCGGCCCAGTGTGTAGAGCAGGTGGGGTGCCATCATTCTCCAGCGCCACACCGAGACCGCCTCGCCGCGAAATCCCAAGGCGCACGCCCCGATCAACCCGCCGCACATTCCCACACAGTGGGCGCTGGTCAACACGCCCCCCAGAAAGATCGCCGCCAGCTCACTCCACGCTTGTTCCATGAACCGCACTCCCGCATCATTGAACCGAATCATGCCATGACGGTCTCAAACCGAGACCACTACTCTATCCACCCCTGACTCATGGGACGCCATGTCTGCGACCGACCCTTGTTATCACTGTGGCCTGCCGACGCCGTCAGGTGCCCCCATTCTGCTGGAGCAGGCCGGACAAGAGCCTCTGCGCTTCTGTTGCAGCGGCTGCAAAACCGCCTATCAGTTGATTCACGAGGCCGGGCTTGAATCCTACTACCAGCAGCGGGATGACGCCCCCTTCGGCCCCCGGCCCGAAGAGCCCTCCGAAGCGCTTCAGGCCGCCTTCGATAGCGAAATTTTTCAACAACAGTACCTGCGCGCCCTGCCGGATGGTCATCAAGAGGTGCATCTGCTGCTGGAAGGGATTCACTGTGCCGCCTGCGTCTGGCTTAACGAAAAGGTGATGCAGCGCACCCCCGGCGTCCGAGAGGCCCAGGTGAACTTCTCCACCCATCGGGCGCGGTTGGTGTGGGATCCGGGCCAGACCCGGCTTTCGGAGATTATCGCCGCCATTCACCGCATCGGCTATCGGGCCGAGCCCTACGATCCCCAACGCATTGAGGCGCGCTTTCAACGTCGCAACCGGGCGTTGCTTATGAAGTTGGGTGTGGCCGGGTTCGGTGCCGGAAATGTGATGCTGCTGGCGGTGGCGCTCTACGCGGGGTTCTTCCAGGGTATGGAGGCGAAATATAAAGAGTTCTTCCATTGGGTATCGCTGCTTATCGCCACGCCGGTGGTGTTCTATAGCGGCGGGCTGTTTCTGCAAGGGGCGTGGCGTGGGCTTCAGTTTGGGCGGCTCAATATGGATGTGCCCATCGCCCTGGGTATGCTGGTGACCTATTTCTATAGCCTGT
Source organism: Magnetococcales bacterium (assembly GCA_015233785.1). Taxonomy (GTDB): domain Bacteria; phylum Pseudomonadota; class Magnetococcia; order Magnetococcales; family JADFWT01; genus JADFWT01. The sequence continues at coordinate 1,584 of JADFWT010000017.1, read as the reverse complement.
GGATGACCGTCTCCGGCCAGGGGGAGGTCTACTTCGATTCGGTGACCATGTTTGTCTTTGTGCTGCTCACCGGGCGCTTTCTGGAGTCCTCGGCCCGGCGTCGGGCCGCCGGAGCTACCGAACGCCTGTTGCGTCTGGAACCCCAAACCGCCACCCGCATCAATCCCGATGGCCATCCGGAAGAGATCCCCATCCGCGCCCTGCAAGCGGGTGATCGGGTGTTGGTAAAGCCGGGTGAACGCATGCCCGCCGATGGACCTGTTCTGGAAGGTCGAACCTCTATCGACGCCTCCATGCTCACCGGTGAAGGGATGCCGGTGGTGAAGGGGCCGGGGGATTCGGTGGCGGCGGGCACCGTCAATCTGGAAGGGGCCATCACCTTTGAGGCACAACGGGTGGGGGAGAACTCCACCCTGGCTCGTATTGTGCGGCTGGTGGAGCGGGCTCAGTCGGAACGCCCCCCCATCCAGACCCTGGCCGACCGCATCGCTGCCTGGTTTGTCGGTGCCATCTTGATTCTGGCTGCTTTGACCTTTCTCTACTGGGTGCGCATCGACCCGGATCGGGCGCTGATTCACACCGTATCGCTGCTGATTATCACCTGCCCCTGCGCCTTGGGACTGGCCACCCCAGCCGCCATGATCGTCGCCACCGGTCGGGCCGCTCAAGAGGGGATTCTTATGGCCGGCGGCGAGTGCGTGGAGCGACTCAGCCGGGCGCAGGAGGTGATTTTGGATAAGACCGGCACCCTCACCAGAGGTCGTCCTTCGCTGCGTCATCTGGTCCCTTCGTCCGGGATCTCCGAGGCGCAGCTTTTGGGGCTGGCCGCAGCGGTGGAGAGTCGTTCGGAACACCCGCTGGCCAACGCCATCGTGGAGGCTGCTCTGAGCCGTAAAGTTCCCAAGCCCGGCCTGGTGACCGAGGTGGTCAACCAACCCGGCATCGGCATCTCGGCTCGGGTGGACGGACGCCTGACACGGGTGGGTCGTCCCGAGCTGCTGAGCGATGCTCCCAGCATTCCGCCGTTTCCCGATGAAGATCCTCTCATCACCTGGGTGGGGTGTCTGCAAGAGGGGCGCTTTATGGGTTGGATCGGCCTCACCGACGCCCTGCGCCGGGATGCTCCGGAGGCGGTTCGGCGTCTCAAGGCGGCGGGGGTGAGAACCTCCATACTCTCCGGGGATCGGCCCGCCTCGGCCCAGGCGGTGGGTGCGGCCCTGGCCATGGATCATACCCAAGGGGGCCTGCTGCCGGATGAAAAAGCCCAGCGGGTGGCGGCACTCCAGCAGGCTGGTCGGGTGGTGGTGATGGTGGGTGACGGCATTAACGACGCGCCGGCCCTGGCGCAGGCGGATGTCTCCATGGCGGTAAAGGGGGCTTCGGAGATCAGCATTGCCGCCGCCGATGTGACGTTGATTAATGACCGACTTGAAGCCACAGCAAGGGCGATAGAGCTCTCCCGTGTTACCATGGCGGTGATTCGGCAGAACTTCACCTTTTCGTTGCTCTATAATGTTGCGGCGATTCCACTGGCCATGGCTGGATATGTTCAACCGGTGGTGGCCGCCATTGCCATGCCCATCT
>JADFWT010000179.1 GCA_015233785.1 Magnetococcales bacterium | reverse complement strand
GAGATGAAACTTCCCATCAACGTGGTCGGTCTGGTGCCTGCCGCCGAGAATATGCCCTCGGGAACCGCCCAAAGGCCCGGTGATATCATCAAAACCTATAAGGGAATCTATGTAGAGATGGTCAACACCGATGCCGAAGGGCGCATGATTCTCTGCGATGCGCTGCACTATGCCGAGCGCTTCGAACCTCATACTGTCATCGATTTGGCGACTCTGACCGGAGCTTGTGTGGTGGCGCTTGGCAGCCATGCCACCGGGATGATGGGTAATGACGACGACCTGATTGAGGCGCTGCGTAAGGCTGGGGATATCGCGGGTGAGCCGGTTTGGCCGCTGCCCATGTATGCTGGATATCAAGAGCAGATCAACTCCACGGTCGCTGATATTAAGAATGTTGGTGGGCGAGACGCTGGAGCCATTACAGCCGGTTGTTTTCTGTCGCGCTTTGTGGGGGAGGGGCGCAAGTGGGTCCATCTGGATATTGCCGGAACCGGTTGGGATCTCTCTGGCACACGGCCTCATGTGCCCAAGGGGGCCGTGGGTGTCGGGGTTTCGCTTCTCTGCCGCTATGCTGAAGGGCTGGCTGAGTCGTGAGACTAAAAGAGGAAGAACCGCCGCTGGTGCGCTTCTATCAACCGGCCTCCAACGCCATGGGGCCAGCGGCGGTGCAGTTGCTGAACAAAGCCTATGAGCAGCAGATGCGGGTGTTACTGCTGGCCTCGGGTGTAGCCCAAGCGCACGAGTGGGATGGCTTTCTATGGCGCTACCCGGAGGAGGGGTTTCTACCCCACGCCGTTTGGAGTGCCCCCTACCCGGATCGGCAGCCGGTTCTCATTGCCCTGGAGCCGTTGGACGTCAACCGGGCCAGCATTCTGATCAATCTGGGGTTGGAGCCTCTGGATAGGTTGGATCAGTACGATATGGTGATTCACTTTGTCGATGGCAGCTCCCCCGCCCAGCTTACCAGTAGCCGAAAATTGTTTCGCCACTATCTAGAGGCTGATTGCATCCTGGAACATTGGGTGCAGTCTCCCTCTGGGCAGTGGAAAAAGAATGCCTGACACCTTTCCGTCGATTTCCTGAAACCAAACCTCCCGCATCCTGTCTTAATAATCAGGTCCGTTACACCCAATGAATTTCTATCCGTCAGCACCTGGGAGGTGTGGGATGATCATCGGTGTGGTGCGTGAAATCATGCAGGGTGAAAAGCGCGTGGCGCTGACGCCCGAAGCTGTGCAGGTTCTGACGCGGAAGGCGTATCCGGTGTTGGTGGAGAGACATGCCGGGATCGGTAGTGGTTTCACCGATGATGCCTATCGAATGGCCGGGGCCAAGATCGTCAAAGATGCCAAGGCAGTGTTTCAACTGGCCGAGCTGGTGATGAAGGTCAAGGAGCCGATGCCCAGAGAGTACGGCTTGCTTCGCGAGGGGCAGATTCTCTTCACGTTTTTCCACTTTGCCGCCAGTCGGAGTTTGACTGAAGCGTTGCTGGCGTCCGGGGCGATTGCCCTGGCTTATGAGACTGTAGAGGAGAAAAGCGGTGCTTTGCCGATTCTGGCACCCATGAGCGATGTGGCCGGACGGCTGGCCGTACAGGTTTCGGCTCACTATTTGGAGTCGGCTCAGGGGGGGAAGGGGATTCTGCTCAGCGGCGTTCAAGGGAGAGATCCGGCCAAGGTAACGGTGATTGGGGCCGGTGTGGTGGGGCGTGCCGCCGCCCAATTGGCCACCGGAATGGGGGCTGAAGTGACTATTCTTGATATCAATGCCAACCGCCTGCGCCAACTGGAGTGCACCACCCAGGGAAATCTGAAGACCAAGCTTTCCAGCCCGAAGAGTATCGAAGCCTCGGTGGTTAAGGCCGATGTGGTGATCAGCGGTGTATTGATCCCTGGCGATAAGGCTCCCCGGCTGGTGACCAGAGATATGGTACGCGAAATGGAGCCTGGATCGGTGGTGGTGGATGTGGCCATCGATCAGGGAGGATCCATGGAGAGCTCACGGCCCACCACCCATGATGCACCCTGTTATCTGGTGGATGATGTGATTCATTACTGCGTGCGTAACATGCCTGCTCTGGTACCGCTCTCTGCCTCAAGAGCGCTCAGTAACGTCACCCTGCCTTATGTGCTGGCCTTGGCTGAACATGGCGTACGCAAGGCCCAGCGGATCTTGCCTCCCCTGCAAAAGGGCATCTCCATCGCTTTTGGTCAGGTGGTGGATGCACGGTTGGCGGACATATTTGATCTGGAGTATGACGCTTTGGAAGCAGTTTTGCCCCGGAATGGAGCCGTACAGGAGGAGGGTGACCTTATGAGCGACGATGCGCCTCACGTGCAATCAGAACCACCGCTTGGGCTGCTACACCCTCATTTCGCCCGGTAAAGCCAAGTTTTTCGGTGGTAGTGGCTTTGATGTTGACCTGATCCGGCTCTGCTTTCAGCGCTGTGGCGATGGTCAGCTGCATGGTTGGGATGTGCTCGGCCAGCTTCGGCTTCTCACAGATGACCGTGGCGTCCAGATTGCCCAGCAGCCAGCCCTCTTTGGTCAACAGGCCATATACCTCTTGCAGCAGCATCAGACTTGAGGCCCCTTTATAGAGTGGATCGCTATCCGGGAAGTGCTGGCCAATATCCCGCAGCCCTCCAGCCCCCAATAGGGCATCACAGATGGCGTGCAGGAGTACATCGGCATCCGAGTGGCCCAACAGGCCCTGGTTGTGTGGAATCTCCATCCCCCCCAGCATCAAAGGGCGCCCATCCACCCAGCGATGGACATCAAACCCCTGTCCCACACGAATATTCATGATGCATTTTCCTCTTTAAGAAGCCGTTCGGCCATGGCCAGATCTTCCGGGCGGGTGATCTTTTGGTTAAGGGGGTCGCCTACTGTCACACGCACGCGGGCTCCAACGCGTTCCATTAACGAGGCATCGTCGGTGCCCAGATGGTTATTCTCGCGGGCTTTGCGGTGGGCCTCAAGAATGGCACCATATTGAAATATCTGGGGCGTCTGCGCCTGCCAGATGGGGGTACGGTCCACGGTGGCCACAATCATGCCATTCTCGTCCACCTTTTTGAGAGTATCGGCAGCGGGAAGGGCGGCGATCACGCCATCGCACTCGGCGCGACCTGCAAAAAGTCGATCCAGCAGCGCCAGGGAGACCAGAGGGCGTGCGCCATCATGAATACCCACCCAGGCGTTCTCAGGGAGGTTCAGGGCGCGAAGGCCATTATCCACGGACATCTGTCGCTCGGAGCCGCCGTAAACCGGCGTCGTCACTTTGGGCAGTGCGGCCAGATGGGGCTTCATCAAGGGGAGCCAGTGACCATCATCGGCGGAGATGATGGGGGTAATGGTTGTGATCAGGGGGTGGGAATGTAGACGACGTAAGGTGTGCAGCAGCAGCGGCATATCACCCAGTGGGCGGTACTGCTTGGGGATCTTACCGCCGAATCGACTGCCGCGCCCGGCCGCCACGACCAGCATGGCGCATGGTTGGGAAACAGGAGACATGAGGCACTCCTCTTAACTTTGCAAAGTACTGGGAAAGCTACGGACGGTTAGACATTAGTCGAGTTGATGATCCACCACAATGTTCCGCCCATCCGAGCGAATGATGGGAAGCTCTATCCTATTGTCATATATTTTGGGAGGGAGAAGGGTTTGCAGCGGAGTTGATAGGGTTTGCGTATCATGCGTCATCCACAGTCTGATGGGCTTTCCATAGTCTGCTTCTTTCAATATTGACGCAACCATCAAGAGTACGATGTCATCATGCGATTTGTTACCAATCATGCTGAAGATTGAATACTCAAAGGGTAATAGGCATCGCTGTGTTTCCTTTGAATTAGAATAGCAAACTTGTTTGACAGATGAAATATTATTAAATAATTCGTTATTATCAATAATAGGATCGGATGATGGACGCCTGACAAATAGTATGTCTTTCAGATCTTTGTTTTTTTTCAATTTTTCTGCAACTGATGTGTAAATTATTTTGTATTCATTATGATAAACAAACATGGAGGTATTAATGTGGTGCTGAACGATAGCAACCAGAGAAAAAAGTAGTGGGATCAATACCCATTTGAGCATATGTTTTTTAAGAAATGAGCCTGAAGCATTTTGGGAAGTTTGTCTTGAGAGCGGCGCGACAATCAGCATGAGGGACCAAGCCATGAAAATTGCAATAAGAGCCGACGGTATAATGATCTGTCGGTACCCAACAAATATGAACGCTTTTGGTACAACGCTCGGTGAGACAGAGAGTAACAGGATACCCAGCCCGAGAATCAGTCGCTGGGTATTGAATGATGTCTTTGTATGTAATGGTCGTACATTTTCTTCTACTATTGTGGTCAAACTTTTAGAACGAATTGAGACGATCAGCGCCCCAAACAATAGAACAATGAAGACAATTCCTGCATACAGATAGCTGTCCCACCAGTAGAAGAGTATATAGGGGATGAGTGTAAAAAAATTCAATAAGATGTCAATAATATTGTGATTGGCATTTGTGTGATAGCCTGAGTCTCCAGTGTTAAAAGCAACACTAATTGCATCCTGATTGAAAAACACATTAAAT
>JADFWT010000178.1 GCA_015233785.1 Magnetococcales bacterium | reverse complement strand
CGATGGGCATGCCCTGGAGACTGCCCGCCGTCTGGCCGGTTACGAGGGGATTGCCGGGGGCATCTCGTCGGGTGCTGCGGTGGCTGCGGCCATGAAGATGGGCGCGAAGCCGGAGTATCAAGGCAAGCGATTTGTGATTATTCTGCCCAGTTTTGCCGAGCGTTATCTCTCCACGGATCTTTTCCGGGGGCTGTAGCACTTCGGAAGGGCGATTTAAGGTATGTTTTCAACCGATCAGATGGAGCGCTACTCTCGCCAGATTCTGTTGCGGGAGGTGGGGGGTGTGGGGCAGAAGCGTCTGCTGGATGCTTGTGTGCTGGTGCTTGGAGCTGGGGCCATGGGGTCGTTGGCGCTGCTCTATCTGGCTGGGGCCGGTGTGGGTTCTATTCGGCTGGTGGATGACGGTGTGGTGGATGGGGCGCGTCTGGCGCTGGAGCCGCTGCACGATGCGGCGCATATCGGCCATGCCAAGGCGCTTTCGGCCCGTGACGGGTTACTGGCGCGCTATCCTGATATCTCCATTGAAGCGGTGGTGGAACAGGCCACGCCGGAGCAGATCGGGTCGTTGATGGATGGTGTCGATCTGCTTCTGGATTGTGTGGGAACGCCGCTCAGTCGTCGTCTTGCGGCGGCGGCTGGTTGGGGGTGTAATGCGGCGGTTTGGAGCGGTGGTGTTTCTGGGGATGTCGGCTGGGTGGTGGGCACCAATGGTGCGGCGGCTGCGCCCTGTTTGAACTGTCATGAGTCGGCCCTGGGTGCGGCGTTCAAAGAGGCCGGTCAGGCGGAGATCGATTGGGCGGCACGGGCGGTGTTATCGCCCATGGTGCCGGGTCAGGTGGGATCCATGCTGGCCATGGAGGCTCTGCGCCGCCTGTTGGGTCTGGGCGGTGAGACCGGGCAGGTGGGGGGGGTGCTGTTTCGTGCCGGCGCGGTGGATTTTCGCCCCATTGAGGCCCGGAAGCGTCCCGGTTGCCCCATCTGCAGCGAGGCCCCCTAGAGCGCCATGGCAGACGCAGAGATCGACATTACCCGTGAGCAGTGTCCAATGACCTTTGTGCGGGTAAAGCTGCAACTGGAGGCCATGGAGCCGGGCCAGCAGCTACGCATCCACCTGCGTAGCGGTGAGTCGCTGGCGAGCATCTCACGGGCGCTGAAGTTGGAGGGGTATGCCCTGGACCCACCACAGATGGATGGGGAGCTCTGTTGGCTGGTAGTGGAGAAGCCTCATTTATGAGGACTTTTTGCGACGCTGCAAAGCCGTCACCAGATCCCGAAGTTCCCGAATGTGCAGCACATATCCCACCGCCAAAAACATCCCGATACCGCCGCCGATGATGGGTAGCAGAATGATCGTCTTGGTTAGATCCGCCATGCCCGGCTGCCAGTAGAGCTCCTTGCACGACAGCAGAAAAACCGCCATGACCAGACTGGCACCGGCAGTTTTGAGCGTGGTATGCCACACCTCGGTACCCAGGGAAAAATCGATGCGTCCCTTCAAGGCGCGGTAGAGCAGCCCGGCGTTAAGAAAAGCAGCCAGGGATGTGGCCAGCGCCAGCCCGGCATGTTTGAGGGGAATCATCAGGATGACGTTGAGCACCATGTTGCTGATCAGGCAGATAATGGCAATGCGTACCGGTGTTTTGGTGTCTTTCATGGCGTAGAAGGCCGGCGCCAGCACCTTGATGGCGGAGAAGGCCAGCAGGCCGGTGGCGTAGGCGGTGAGGGCCTGGGCGGTGAGGCGGGTGGCGTTGATGTCAAATGCACCGCGCTCAAAAAGTAGTGACAGGATGGGATCTCCCAGCACGATGAGTCCCACCGCAGCGGGCAGGTTGATCACCAGCATGAGCCTTAGGGCGAAGTCCAGATCGTGTCGCAGGCCGTGCATATCGCCCTGGGAGGCTTTGGCAGAGAGGGCGGGGAGGATAGCAGTGCCCATGGCGATGCCGATCAGTCCCAAGGGGAACTCCACCAGCCGGTCGGCGTAGTAGAGGTAGGAGATGGAGCCTTCGGGGAGAAACGAGGCCAGAAAAAGATCAAACAGCAGGTTGATTTGGGCCACGGAGACGCCGAGAATGGACGGCCCCATCAGCTTGAGAATGCGTTTAACTGCCTCGTGGTGGGGCTGCCAGCGCCAGCCGAATGGGACGCCGATCTGTTTAAGGGCCGGAATTTGCAAGGCCAGTTGTGCCGCACCGCCCAGAAAGACGCCGATGGCCAGTCCAATGGCCGGGGTTTCCAGATGGGGCGAGATGAGTGTGGCGCCGCCGATCAGGGTGATGTTGAGCAGCATGGGTGTGGCGGCGGGTATGGCGAATTTTCGGTGGCTGTTGAGAATGCCCCCAGCCAGCGCTGTCAGCGATATGAACAGAATATAGGGAAAGGTGATACGGGTCAGTTCGACGGTGAGTTGCACCTTGTCCGGCTGATCGGCAAAGCCGGGGGCGATGACCAGAATTAAAAAGGGCATGGCCAGTTGCGCCAGGGCGGTGACCAGCAGCAGGGCCGATAGCAGCAGGGTAAAGACCGCCTTGGCCACCTTTCGGGTTTCGTTGGGATCCCCCTGGGTGAGGTAGTCGCTGAATACCGGCACAAAGGCGGTGCTGAAGGCGCCTTCTGCGAACAAGCGGCGCAGAAAGTTGGGTAATTTCAACGCCACAAAGAAGGCGTCGGCTCCCATCCCGGTGCCGAAGCCGCGTGCGATGACGATATCGCGCACGAAGCCCAACACCCGTGACAGCAGGGTAAAAAAGCTGATGGTGCCGACGGCACGAATCAGTCCATTTTTTTTCGTTGAGGTGGGGGAAGTATCATTCATTCCATAAATATCTTTGACGTGGATCGGGTGGGCCGCATAATCTGTCACGTTACGTACGTAAGGCATAAGCCGTTGCCGAATTTGGGCTCCAACGCCAAGATGCACTCGGTGTGACGGCTTATTTGAAAGAGATAGAGGAGTTTTCGTCAAGTGGCCAATATTAAATCCGCCATCAAGAGAATCCGCGTCAGTGCCAAGAGTGCTGAACGCAACAAGGCGGCTCGTTCCCGTATGCGCACTTTCATCAAGAAGGTGATGACCGCGATTGAAGCTGGTGATGTGGAGGCGGCACAGAGTGCGCTTCGCGAGGCATCGTCGGTGATTACCCGCAGTGCCAAGAATGGTGTGATTCACAAGAAGCAGGCCTCGCGCCGGGTCAAGCGTCTCAATCGTCGGGTGAAAGAGCTGGCACTCGCTTCCGCTTCCTGACGCGGATTCCAGGAGTCGAAGGGCGTCTCCCAACCGCGCATTGTTGCAGCGGCCCGTTGTGGTCTGCTGTGATGGATGCGATGGAGTGGCTTGCGCGCGTCGTCGTTCGGCTCCCTTTCTCCTCAGAGACAGAGTTGGTGACGCGCGCGGACGCCGCCAGAAGGTGACGCCCCATGAAATTTTCCGAGCTGGCCATACCTGAGCCAGTGATGGCGGGCATACGCGCTTGCGGTTTTACCGACTGCACCGATATTCAAGAGATGACCCTGCCTCGCACCCTGCAAGGGGGCGATGTGGGGGGGCAGGCTCAAACCGGCACCGGTAAAACGGCGGCTTTTTTGATTGCTGTCTACTCGCGTCTGCTGATGCGGGCGCGCGCTCCTGAGAGCATTCGGCCGGATCAGAGCACGCCTCGTGCGTTGATCATCGCCCCCACCCGTGAACTGGTGGTTCAGATTGAGCGGGATGCCGCCAGTCTGGGTGCTGAGGTGCCGCTTAACGTAGCGGCGGTATATGGTGGGGTCGATTATGAGAAGCAGCGTAAGCGTCTGCATAGCGGTCAGGTAGATGTGCTGGTCGGCACGCCGGGCCGTCTCATCGACTATCTCAAGCAGAAAGTCTACACCTGCTCGCAGGTGGAAGCGCTGGTGATTGACGAGGCGGACCGCATGTTCGACATGGGGTTTGTGGCTGATTTACGTTTTTTGTTGCGCCGCCTGCCGCCTCCCGCTGAACGCCTGTCGATGCTGTTTTCGGCCACGCTCTCCTATCGTTCCCAGGAGCTATCTTACGAGTTCATGGACGACCCCGACTGGATCGCCACCCACGATGAGGTGAAGACGGCGGATCAGGTTCGGCAGCAGCTTTTTCACGTATCGCAGCATGAAAAACTGGGTCTGTTGACCGGTTGGTTGCGCAAGGTGCTGGCAGAGGCGGGGGATGAGACGCGGCGTATCTTGATTTTCACCAACACCAAGCGTATGGGCGAGCGGTTGAATCGCTGGCTGCCGTTTAACGGCGTGGATGCCGGATATCTCTCTGGCGATGTGCCGCAGAACAAGCGTATGCGGGTGTTGCAACGGTTTCAGAAGGGCGAGATGCCGGTGCTGGTGGCGACCGATGTGGCTGGGCGCGGTCTGCATATTGATGATGTCACCCATGTGGTGAACTACGATCTGCCTGAGCAGCCGGAAGATTATGTGCATCGTATTGGGCGTACGGCGAGAGCTGGGGCCAAGGGAGACGCCATCGCCCTGGTAGATGAGGCGGGTGCCTATAATCTGGAGGCGATTGAGACCTATCTTGGCAACGCCATTCCGGTGGTGTGGCCGGACGAGGATCTGAATATCTCTCTGGAGCGACCTCCGAGAGCTGAGAGCAAACCCCAATCCCGCGACGGGGGGCGTGGGTCAAGCCGGGATGGT
>JADFWT010000177.1 GCA_015233785.1 Magnetococcales bacterium | reverse complement strand
TGTTGATATACACTCTGGTGGTATTGGAATTTTTCACCCGACGCAATTCCAATATTAGAGCATCAGCACATTGTTTTGTCCGAAACAGTTGAAGCCCCTCTACAACTCCAATCAAACGCTTTAAATCATCCTTGAAGTGATGCAGTAAACCAAGGAGAAAGATGCCAGCTCCTTCCTTTCCGTGTATGTGCATGGATTGCAGGATACGACAGGCATCGTTGAATCCATCAATATCAGAATCCAAAGTTTTTTCCATGATTTGATCGATTGGCAACTTGCCTGGATCAATAGAACCACTCTCTGTTATCCACGCTACCATTCGTCATCACCTTCATACGGTGGATATTGAATAGGCGGCTCACCATGGCGTTCAAGAACCTTTGGCTCCTTGAGTCCTTCGTCTTCATCAATTGAATCAAGGGTAATCTTGAACTCCCAACAATCCCCAAAATCATATAGATATTCAATCATGTCTCCAGCAGACAAGCCAGCACTTCCGATCTCGACATGTCCCGCAGAGAGTTCGCCATTTTCCATATGGGGATGTTCGATGGAGCACTTACGGCCATATCGGTCTTGGAGTTCAAAACAGTATAAATGGTCGTGCTCGTTCTCATACTGCTTGGGGGTAAAAAAGCCGCCGAAATAGGCAATCCGCAACCACACCAAATAGGTGGTTACAGCGTCAAACTCATTGTAATTGACAATCTTCTCCATCTTGCCGTCCAGCCAGAGACGGGGAACCATCACCCCTTCTACATCCATCTTGCCCGGCACTCCAGAGAGGGTAGCCAGCTCGTTCAAAGAGGGCGTGCCGCGTCCATAACCAATGGCGGCAATCTCTTGAAGATCAATATTCCACTCACTGCCTCGAGCAAAATAATCCGGGCCCTCCCATGGCTTGTTGGGCCGCTTGCAAAAGTCCGACGCCTGCACGCCGTTGGTGATGCTGCGCTGCACCATGATACGCAGATCCGCCGCAATGGAGTTGTACCCCACCAACTGCGGCTTACGCTCGCCTACCGCTTCCAGAAAGGTCTTCAAGATGTGCGGCTCCGCACACTGCTCCGGGTCGTTGATATCGCGGGGCAGGGTAAGAATCTTCAAGGAAACACCCCCATCCTGCCGCACAGTGCGCGCCACCACCGAAATGGAGAGCAAACGGCAACGGATGGTCTTCAGGTAGGGTGTGGGATTCTCTTCGGTAGCACCACCTTCGCGCCACATCTCTGTCATCACATCCTCATCCGACATATCTTCGGGGAGGTTGTAGAGCAGCCGTCCCGAAACCGGGTCCGGAGCCCATTCGGCATCAAAGGCCCATACCTGAGGCTGAATCTTCTTAAAAAGCATATCAATCCTTCTACCAGAAAAAGAAACGCTGCACCCACCCTTTTTCCTTGGGCAGGTGGGCCGTACCCGAGGCCGATGGCGGCTCGGAGGCCAACTTGGACGGCGGCTTGGTATTGGTGTGTTTAAGCACCTGGGCAATCAATCCCTTGGGCTTCGGCACCACCGGATCCAACTCCTCCACCGGGTATTGTAGCAGAAAAAGCATCTGACGAACCGCAAGTTCCGTCATCAACTCCAACGAGACGCCAGACTCCGGTGGGGCTTTCTGGGCCAATGATGCAGCACCACCGATGATGCTCACCGCCCCAAACGCCTCTTCAATCCCTTCCATCACCGCACTCGATGCGCCCACCGAAATCAATCCGGCGGCAATAGCGGCGGTCTCTACGTCATCTTTACGCACTTTGGGGTCAGACTGCACACGCACACGCAAACGACGAATCAGGCGCCCACTATGGCCTTTGCGGCCATCAATCAGGTAGACATCCCAATCCACCACACCAGGACTGGCGATACTGCTGTTCTTCAGCACCCTGGGCGTCACCCAGAGAATGGTAGGCCAGTCGTTGGTGGGCCAGCCCCGATCCACCGCCTGCTCAAGATAGTAAACCGGATCCCACTCCATCTTCAGGCGGTGAGCAAGGCCGCTGGGAAGCAGCTGCCGATAGATCTGACGGGTGTAACTTGCCAACACCTCTTCCCGGCCCGCAATATCACGGGAGACAGGCAGAAAGTGAATCTCTGGAAAAGGGGCATAGGCGTCACCCGCCTCGCCGGTAGCTTCCCAACACACCTGAACCCCCTCCAAGGGAAACTCACACCCCTTGCGATGGGTGGGGGCCGCCCAAAGGGTGGTGGTAAACAGGCAGGCTGCGGCCACAAGACCCCAGGCAAATTTTGCTTTCACTGCACATACTCCTCTTGTCGTGGTTCTTCAATGAGGACTGTTTGCAGTTTTCCTGCCAGTTTTTTTAATGGCTCCACCCCGCCCGGCCAGAGAGCATGAGCAGAGCCCTGAGACACCCCGATTATTTTTTCGCTTCCCGCTTCAGCTCCTTCACGGCCTTTTTGTAGTCGCCACCGCCAAACACCGCAGCTCCCGCTACAAAGACATCCGCACCGGCCTCAATCACCGAGCGCACCGTCTTCATATTAACACCACCATCCACCTGCAACTCAATCTTGCGACCTGTCGCCTCAATCATGGCTCTGGCCTGACGCACCTTCTCCAGCGCCTCAGGGATAAACGCCTGACCGCCGAAACCGGGATTGACACTCATAATAAGCACCATATCCACCCGGTCCATCACATGCTGAATGGCCGATAACGGCGTCGCCGGATTGAGGGAGACCCCCACCCGACAGAACCGAGAACGAGTCTCTTCGGAAGGGCTGTTGACCACACAATCACGAATATGTTGCAGCGTGCGGTCCAGATGCTTGCTGGCCTCGGCATGCACGGTGATGATGTCGGCCCCGGCCTCTACAAAAGCCGGTATATAGGGATCCACAGGCTCAACCATCAGGTGGCAATCCAATGGCAGTTTGGTGCGTCTGCGCAGCGCCGCCACAACCGGCGGACCGATGGTGATATTGGGGACAAAGTGGCCGTCCATCACATCCACATGGATGTAGTCGGCACCGGCCTGTTCGAGTGCTTCAATCTCCTCTTTGAGTCGGGAGAAATCGGCGGAAAGAATAGAGGGGGCGATCTTGATCATTGTGCTCCTGTCATCCCCTGCAAACGTCGAATCCGCTCCTCCATGGGAGGATGGGTGGAAAAGAGACTCGCCAACGAAGCCCCGGAGAGGGGGTTGACGATGAATAGATGGGCGGTAGAGGGATTGCGCTCCACCGACTGCATGGGCGGTGTGCGCTGAGCCTCTTCGGTAAGCTTATACAAGGCGCTTGCCAACCAGAGCGGATCGCCGCAGAGACGCGCCCCGGCGGCATCGGCGCCATACTCTCTAGAGCGGGAGATGGCCATCTGAATCAAGGTCGCTGCCAATGGGGCCAGAATCATCATCAAGATGGCGCTCAGACCTCCGCCGCCTCCTTCCTCGTCATCTCGCCCCCCGAAAATCATCGCCCACTGAGCCATGTTGGCCAGCATGGTGATGGCTCCAGCAATGGTGGCGGAGAGCGTGCCGATGAGAATATCCCGATTCATCACATGCCCCAGCTCGTGGGCCATGACACCGGCCAACTCATCCCGGTTGAGAATCTGCAAGAGACCCGTGGTGGCCGCCACGGCAGCGTGTTGGGGGTCGCGGCCAGTGGCAAAGGCGTTGGGGTTGGGATCATGCATGATGTAGACCTTGGGCATCGGCAATCCGCCCCGCCTGGCCAGCTCCTCCACCACCTCGAACAGCTCCGGGGCCTGATCCGGCCCAATCTCCTCCGCACCGGACATGGAGAGAACCATCTTGTCCGAATACCAGTAAGCGAAAAAGTTCATGCCGATGGCTACGACCAGGGCGATCATCATGCCGCTTTGGCCGCCTAAAGCCTGGCCTACCACCATAAAGAGGGCCGTTAAGGCGGCTAGAAGAATTGTGGTTCGCATTGTGTTCATATCGTCCTTTCCCTCTCTTCTTTTGGTGGAGCTTTGCCCCCCTAGCGGGACTCCGTCCTGCACATGCCGGAAGGCGTGACCTCCTCTGGACACCCCAACTATTTAAACCCCAAGCCTCTGGCCATGAGCGCCAACGGTCTCGGAGTCCATCGCATCAACAATCCTACCATGGCCCCATGCAGCGGCGAGCCAAACCAGAGACCTACGCCGATCAGCGTCAAAGCTCCGCCACCTACCAGCACATCGGTGGCCCAATGGGCACCCCCTACCAGTCTCGGCAGGTAAAATGGGAAAAAGCAGACCAGCGCCAACAGCCCCATGCGCCGGCGACCATGAATCCAGACAAAGGCCATCATCATGCTGAGCACAAAGGCGTGATCGCCGGGAAAAGAGCTGCCGCTGGCATCCTTGGCTTTGACCCAGGTGATTTTTTTGCTTAGAAATACCGCCCCCTCCAGAACCCGGCTGGGACTCACCCGGTCGTAATTCAGCACCTCGCCGATGACAATCTCAAAGGCGAAAATCTTGATGGCGGCTATCACCAGACCGAACAGCGCCAGACTGGCCAGCCGCTCATGAACAAAACGCCCACCGTCATCGCCGCGCAGACACTGCATGGTCAGCATGATCACCACCACACCGGAGACCAGGTCAAAGGGGCGCCAGTTGGCAATGGCCCAGAACCCCTGCCATACGCTTCCCCATGCAAGAGAGCCGTTCAGAGCGCGAAAGACCACCTCGTCC
>JADFWT010000176.1 GCA_015233785.1 Magnetococcales bacterium | reverse complement strand
CCGGTTTTATCACCGCCACGGCCCTGGCACTGGTGCTCAACCGCGTTGGCATTCCCGTTGTCCTTGGGGGCATTCACATCTCAGCTGTACCGGAGGATGTAGACCGTTTCATTCGCAACTATGTTCCCGACCCTGATCGTGTCGTCCACGTGGTGGGGCCTGCGGATAGTCAAGTGGTGGATACCTTGTTGCAAGATTTAAATGGTGGCACGCTCAAGCGGACCTACACGGGGGTGACCACAATCGAGGATGGTGTCTGGGGGGCGCAGAACGTCAATAAACTCCCCAAGGCAGCGCCGGAAGGCATCTTTAGCTGGTTGCCGTTGATCGGTAAGCATCTCAACACCCAGGCCCAAGTTAACTCGACAACCCCATTTTTAGGCTGTCCCTACTCGTGCAGTTTTTGTTCAATCTCCTCGCTTCAGGAGGATCAACGCCGCCTGACTAAACGCACCCCTGCCGACTTCGTTGCCGAACTGGCCAGCTATCAAAAGGGTGGCATCACTTTTCGCAATCGCTTTTTCTATTTTCTACCGGATAACCTCCTGTTGGGCGGTGGGGATCTGGAAGCAACGCTTGATGCCATTATTGAGAGCGATCTGCGGGTCAACTATTCGGCACAGATCTCTATTGATGTCGCCCACCGCCCTGACCTGAGAAAAAAGCTGCGCCAATCCGGCGCAACACAGCTCTTCATCGGCTTTGAATCACTTATTCTAGAAGATCTGCAAGCCATAGGAAAAACCTTTTTAATCAAGCGTATCCAGAAGAGCGGACTCAACGTTCGAGCCTACTATGCTCAGGCAATCAAAACCCTACAAGCGGAAGGTTTTTCAATCTGTGGGGCGTTCATCTTCGGTCTGCCCGGTAACTATTTTCACGATCTGGAACACCACACTGGACGTGATGTGGCCGACTTTTGCAATGAACACCATCTCTCTCTTCAAGCCACGGTATTGGCAGATCTGCCCGGCTCGCTGGATTTTAAACAGCGCCATGACTCCGGCAGCCCCTCCCACCAGCAGCAGAACCCCATGGACTATTTTCTTTCCCTCAACAGCTGTGACCTCACGGAGTCCAATAAACAGGATATCCCCCCTGCCCTGCATGGCAGCCCCTTGATCGCCACCTATCTGGCCTATGATGCTACCTTGCGCGTGGCAGACGGCTACCGACCAATGGCACCCTTTTTTACCGGCTGGCGCGCACCCAAGGGGGGTGGCCGCTGGGGCGTGTGGGAGCGTCTGGTGGATGGTTTTGCCGCCTACGGCTTTCAAAAAGCTTTTGTTGATCAATACGCCTACTGCTACAACTCCGTGGTACGATCCAACAACAAAGTCCGGGGTAGTTTTGAACGCCTGTTGGCTGCAGAGAAAAATCCCCAGGTGCGATCACTCTTTCAACCCGTCATAGACCAGCTTGATAGTGGCAAGCGATAGTGGGGGGATCCAAGTGTTCACCATCCTACAAAAATTAAGAGCATACCCCCCGGAGAGTACCATCGTGCTGATGCGCCATGGCGAGCGCACCCAAATCACCGATGCCGCCAAAGCTGATCAGGCGATGCTCACGGATAGTGGCATCCGTGAGGCAAAACGAATGGGGGCAGAGGTCGGAGCAGAGTATCCCCAGGTGCAACTGTTCCACAGCCCGGTACCACGCTGTGGCCAGACTGCCAAAGCTATCGAAGAAGGGAATGATTCTCCCCATTTGGGCATGATCAACCACGGGCCGAATGAGGCTCTATTTCCTCCCTTCACGCCTGAGCATGTGCAGCGCTTTCAAAATGATCACCTCAGCCATTACGATGATACAGGGTTTGTTCGGGCTTGGCTGGGCCAGACGCTGGACGGGAGACACTATCCTGACCCCCAGCAAGCTGCCGAGGCGCAACTCCTCTTTTTACGGGAGAGACGCCGACGCTACCCAGGGCTGCATCTACACATCTCCCACGACTGCAACATTCTACTCATGATGCAGTCATTCATGGAGATCGCCCCCCAAGAGCACCTCTGGCCCAACTTCCTGGAACCGCTGCTGCTTACCATGACGGGCGATGATGGGATTACGTTCCACTATCGGGACCATGAGACAACCCTCACCGTCAAGAACGATGCCCCCTCAACCCTCTGCGAAATCAGGAGTGCGTGATGCGCATGACTCGGCTGAAACATTGGATGGAAACGCGCTTTTTTGCACTGGGTATGGGTATCGCCCAACATCCGCTCATTACCCTGCTACTGGTGGGGATCGTCTCGGCCCTGTTGATTGCACCACTACCTCGTTTGACCATCGATACCTCCAATGAGGGCTTCTTTTCTCCCGACGATCCGGCGCTGGTGGCCTACGATGATTTTCGCGACCGTTTTGGCAAAGATGACGAGTTGATGGTCGTCTTTAGGCCGCCAGAGGTCTTTGACTACACCTTCCTGGAGACCCTGCGAACCATGCAGGCGGAGATCGGGGAGAAGGTTCCGTATATCAAAAAGATCACCAGCTTGGTCAACGCCCGACGCACCTATGGCAAGGAGGATGTGCTGGTGGTGGAGAAGTTGATTGAAACGACTCCAACCACCCCAGAAGCGATGGTCGAACTGAAAAATCGGGTCATGAGCAATCCGGCTTATATCAATAACCTGATCAGCGCAGATGGGCGGTTCACAGCCATGCTGATCGAGCCGGTGGCGGTGGTGGATCACACCGAGAGTGACAACCTTGATGCCGCACTGGATAATTTTGATGACCCGCTGGCCTTTGGGGAGGACGCAGGTGATGGCCTGGAGAACTTTGACGAATCCCCCACCGAACCGACCCCTCCTAAGCGTGCCAAGGTCAAGACCTCCAACGATCCCTTTGCCCCTCGGCACTATGTGAGTACCGGTGAATATCGCCAGATGATGGAAGCCATCACGCCGATCTTGAGCCGCTATCGCAGTGAGCAAAAACTCACCATTCATGTGGCAGGCAACCCCGCCTTTACCGACCGAATCACCCGCGCCGTAGAGCGGGACAACTTGACCCTGATCCCCCTCTCTATGGGGATGATGGTCATCTTTCTGGCCTTGATGTTTCGCCGCGTGACAGGCGTGGTCTATCCGCTACTGGTCGTGACTCTGACCATTCTCTCCACCCTGGGAACGCTGGTGGCAATGGGGCTGCGGCTGAACCTAGTCACCAATATTCTACCGATCTTTCTGCTGGTGGTGGGGGTGGCGGATTCGGTACATATCCTGACCATTTTCTACCGGCGTCTGGGCCAAAACGGCGGCGACCGCCAGGAGGCGATTGCCCACGCCCTTCGCCACTCAGGACTGGCGGTGATGATGACCAGTATCACCACAGCAGCGGGTCTCTATTCGTTTTCATTTGCTGATATGGCACCAGTCGTACAGTTGGGTCAGGTGACCCCTATCGGTATTGGTCTGGCTTTTTTCTATACAATAACGCTTCTACCGGCATTGATCTCACTCTTTCCCGTAAAAATTCCACCACAGGAGGCAACCTCCTCGCACAACCCGCTAATGGACCGCACCATGGCGTCGATCAGTGCCTTCTCATGTCGCAATGCTAAGGGAATTTTGCTGGTCTGTGCACTTCTTCTGGTGGTGGCAATCACGGGTATGGCTCAACTTCGCCTCAGTCATAACGCCATGTCTTGGCTTGCCAAGAGTAACCCCATCCGGGTGGACTCTGAAGTGATTGACGCTGCCATGAAAGGCTCCGTTGCCCTAGAAGTTGTGATCGATACCGGAAAGCCGGGTGGACTGTATGAGCCCGCCTTCACCCGCCGTCTGGAAGAGGCGGTGCACCACTTTGAAACCCAGTCTGTGGGTGGTGTAAAGATTGGAAAGGCGTCAACCATTACGACCATCCTCAAAGAGGTAAACCGCGCCCTAAACGAAAATCAGGCCGCACACTATCTGTTACCAGAAAGCCGTAACCTTACCGCCCAAGAGTTTCTGCTCTTTGAGGGCAGCGGCTCGGAAGATCTGGAGAAAATGGTCGATTCCCAATTCTCCATGGTGCGTTTTTCAATGCGGGCACCATTTCTGGATGCGGTCTACTACGCCCCTTATATTCAGAAGACTCGGAGCTATTTTACCGACCATTTTCCCGATTCAAAGATCGTTGTCACAGGCATCGCGACACTCTTTTTAGAGACCATGCATGCCATTCTCACCAGTATGGTCAAGAGCTATACCTTTGCCCTAGTGGTTATCACCCTATTTATGGTCATGCTGATCGGCCATCTACGTATGGGGCTGTTGAGCATGGCACCCAACCTTCTACCCATTATGCTGGTGCTGGGGCTGATGGGATGGATCGGAATTCCGTTCGATTTTGCCACCATGCTCACGGGCAGCATCGCCATTGGGCTGGTGGTAGACGACACCATTCACTTTATGCACAACTTTAAACGCTACTTTGACGCCAGCGGTAATGTCGATCAAGCGGTGCGGGAAACACTACTCAGCACAGGTCGAGCCATTCTGATAACCAGTGCAGTTTTAGCAGCGGGATTTTTGGTCTTTCTGCTCGGAGAGATCCGCACCGCCAGCAACTTTGGTATCATCGCCGCCAGCGCCGTAACACTGGCCATGATCGCAGACTTTTTCCTGGCCCCAGCACTAATGAAAATTTTTCTATCCAACGAAGAAAGGGAACCATCATGAAA
>JADFWT010000175.1 GCA_015233785.1 Magnetococcales bacterium | reverse complement strand
AAGGTTAGATAATTGGGAAAGATCATCGAAATTCAGTGTCACCAGCCCTTTCAATTCCTGCTCCTTGCCTGACATCTCGATGGAGGAACTCTCCAAAGAAAAATGGTTTCCTTTTAGGGAGAGGTCGGAAATATTCAGATCTCCTCCGAGAATGATAGAGATATTGCTGGAGAGGTGAGTGGTGGGAGCTAACAAAATCTCTCCAACAGGCAGGCCGGAAAAACGGTCCAATCCCCGCTGGTGGAGAAGGTCTATTGCGCCCCCGGCAATGCGGGCATAGCCTCACTGGCGGAAAATGTACCCATCGGCGCGGAAGATGTGAACGCCCTGCTGACCTTCGCCCAGGAAGCGGAAATTGGCCTGACCGTCGTCGGTCCAGAAGGACCGTTAGTGATCGGCATCGTAGACGCCTTCCGAGAAGCAGGCCTGCCCATCTTTGGCCCCACCAAGGCCGCCGCCGCCATTGAGGGTTCCAAGACCTTCATGAAAAACCTGTTTGCCAAATATGAGATTCCCACCGCCGCCTTCCAGGTCTTCACCGAGGCCGAAGCCGCCCGAACCTATATTCGTGAACAGGGCGCCCCCATCGTGGTCAAAACATCGGGGCTCGCCGCCGGCAAAGGGGCCATCGTCTGCCAAACCGTGGAAGAGGCTCTGAGTGCCGTTGATCGCATCATGGTTCAACGCGAATTCGGTGATGCCGGTGATGAAGTGGTGGTTGAAGAGTTTCTCACCGGAGAGGAGTGTTCCTTCATCGGCATCGTCGATGGCGAACGCATCCTGCCTCTGGCCAGCTCCCAGGATCATAAAGCCGTGGGTGAAGGCGACACCGGCCCCAATACCGGCGGCATGGGCGCCTATTCGCCCGCCCCCGTCATGACCCCTGAGCTGCATCAACGCACCATGGATGAAGTCATGCATCCCACGGTGAAAGCCATGGCCGCCGAGGGACGCCCCTATCAGGGATTTCTCTACGCCGGTTTGATGATCGACGGCGACGAGATCAAAGTGCTGGAGTTTAACGCCCGCATGGGAGACCCCGAAACGCAGCCGCTGTTGTTCCGCCTGAAATCCGATATCGTACCCTCCCTACTGGCCGCCGCTGAAGGCACCTTGGAACAGACCGAGCTCACCTGGGATGAGCGCACCTCACTCTGTGTTGTCATGGCGGCTGGGGGCTATCCGGGATCCTACAAAAAGGGCTATCCTATCTCGGGCCTGCCTCAAGCGGGCGAGTTGGACGATGTGATGGTTTTCCATGCCGGAACTAAGCTCCAATACAACGCCACCGTCAGCGCTGGAGGCCGAGTATTAGGAGTAACGGCTCTGGGTGAAGGCGCCACGGGTGCCCAAAAACAAGCCTATGAAGCGGTAAGCAAGATCGCATGGAAGGATCATTACTGCCGCTGGGATATCGGCTATCGGGCCGTTGAGCGCGAGCAGTCCTAGACTGACGAAGAGAGGCACCATGTTTACGTCGTTCTGGAAGTGGGCACTGCTCGGGGTTATCTTTGCCATTCTGCTATTGATGGCCTTGGGGTTGGGCAATAATCCACGCGATATCCCCTCCCCTCTGGTGAATCGTCTTGCCCCGGTATTTGACGCCGAATCGCTCCAAGATCCCAAAAAACGGGTGCGGCTGGCGGATTATCGTGGCAAGTGGGTGGTGGTCAATTTCTGGGGCTCCTGGTGTGGGAGTTGCGTTGTCGAACATCGCGACCTCATCCAACTGGCCATGCGCGCCCGTGTTCGAGGTGACTTTGCCATCATTGGCATCGATTTTCGCGACACCCGCGAAGGTGGTCTCTCTTTTCTCCGTCGCTATGGGAATCCTGGATACCTTCATGCCTTTGATACCCGTCAGAAAATCGCCATCGACTGGGGCGTCTACGGCGCCCCCGAGTCGTTCCTCATCGATCCTGAAGGGATGATCCGCCTCAAACACACCGGCCCCATCTACAAAGGGTGGTTTGAAAAGGTTCTCCTGCCGCATTTGGGTGGAAAAGCGGCCACTACACCCGCCGCAGGAGAGAGCACACCATGAAGCGTTCCCTGATGAGCATCCTACTCTTGGCCGCTTGGCTCTTCGTCCCTCTTCTCCATGCCGCTACCACGGACGAGGATCCCACCGAAGCCAAAGTGCGAGAAATTGGCAAGACGCTACGCTGTGCCGTCTGCCAAAATCAACCGATCTATGAGTCCAACTCCGACCTAGCCAAGGATATGTTGGCCATCATCCGGGAGAAGGTTCAAGCGGGAGAATCCCCAGAAGAGATCAAGTCCTACTTTCATCAGCGTTATGGCGACTATATCTACCTGGAGCCCACCCAGACCGGTTCCAACATGATTCTCTGGGCGGCACCCTTCGTCGGTTTATTGGTAGGGGGCCTTGTCTTAGCCGCCGCCCTGCGTCGCTGGCGGCGTGCACCACCGTCTAAAGCATCCCCCTCTGTAGAGTCTGTCTCTTCCATTCAGGCGGTGGATCCACCGCAACCTTCCTCCGACAAAGAGGCGTTACAGGCTCGGATTCAGAAAGAGATGGCGCAGCTGGATCAATAGATCCAGCTATTGCCTTTAATTACTACACGTCACCCCCTTCTCACTGTCATCCCCGCGCAGGCGGGGATCCAGAGTCGCGACTAATCCCAGCAAATGATAAACCTGTTCCAATGGCCAAACTCCGTGACAAGGAACACAGATCCTCAGAGGATAATGCGCTGACAGATCGTTTCCCACAAATACGGATAAATTCTTCTATCTCATACCGGTAGGCTGTAAACAGGTTTTCCAACATCTTGGCCGATTGCTCAACGTCCAAACGGGAACGAAGATCGGGATCTTGGGTCGCGATGCCCACGGGACATGACCCTTTATGACAAACTCGGTACTGTTGGCAGCCAATGCCAATCATGGCTGTTGTGGATAAACCAACGGCATCCGCCCCCATTGCCAAGCATTTGGCGATATCAGCGGATGTCCGCATGCCGCCTGTGATCAGAAGAGAGACGCTCTTCTCAGGATCAGATGCGTCCAGGAATTTCCGTGCGCGTGCCAAAGCATAGGGTGCAGGAATACAGACATTATCTTTGATGTGTACAGGCGCCGCCCCTGTGGCACCACCTCGACAATCGATGGTGATAAAGTCAACACCGGCAAACAGAGCGACCTCCAGATCCTGTTCGATGTGGCTGGCAACGATCTTAATGCCAACGGGACGTCCCGCGCTCATTTGGCGCAACTGGTCCACCTTATCCTTGAGATCCTGTGGTGTTTGGATGTCCATATGCCGAGCTGGAGAGATCACATCCTTTCCGCTTTCCACCCCTCTCACACGCGCAATTTCATCCGTTACCTTAGCCGCAAGCAGATGGCCGCCCAGGCCAGCTTTCGCCGCTTGACCAGCTTTTATCTGGATGGCATGCGCCTTTCTCAAATTCTCATCTGTCGCGCCAAAGTGGCCGGTTGAATACTCAAAAACATAGGATCTGGCGGCATCAAACTCTTCTTCCAGAAGGCCGCCTTCACCACCGAAAATGGCCGTGCCGACCGCCGCACTTCCCTTGGCCAGGGCGACCTTTGACTCACGAGACATCGAACCGAAACTCATGTCAGAGACATAAAAAGGAAGCGACAATTTGAGTGGTTTTTCCGCTTTGGGACCGATCACAACGGACATCTCAGGATGGCATTCGCTCTTGTCCAGTGGGACATGAGCCAACTGAGCCGGAAGAAAGACAATATCCTCCAGGAGATTGCGCCAGAGTGTCGTGCGCATGGGTGAAATCTCCTCGGCACCGGTGAGGGCTTTGGAGAAAATGGCTTTCATTTGGGGTTCAACGGTATCGGAATCTCGTCGCCATTTCGCGAGATAGTCACCCTCCGACACCTGTTTTTTTGGCTCAACCTGGGTAAACTCATCTTTGGCTACACCGCAAACAGGGCATTCCCAATCATCCGGGATATCTTCCCAGGCGGTTCCGGGAGCAATATCGCCATCGGGATCACCCGTGGACTCATCATAAACCCAATCACAAACATCACAAATGTATGGCATGGCTCTCACACGAATGACACATCACCCCATCGACAATCAATGGAGATTGCATGAGCCGGGGACGATTCCATTTCAACGGGTCCATCCCCGGCTCAGGATTCAAATGGTACGCTCAGTCGATACAAGCAACTAGCTAATGGTATCGAAACGCTCACCTTTCACATTACAGATGGGGCAGTTATCTGGAGGAGTGCCCATTTCCGTATGGCCACAGACCGGGCAGACATAAACAGCCTGATCGCTCAGATCCTTGCCAGATTCCACCGCTTCCAGTGCCTTGGTGAACAAATCATGATGGATTTTTTCCACCTCATTGGCATGGGTCATAGAACGCACGGCCCGTTTCTCCCCTTCGGCCTCTGCTTCCTTGATGAAGGCCGGATACATCTCCGTAAACTCGTACTTCTCCCCGTCTATCGCTGCTTTGAGATTGTCTGTGGTGGACTGGACGCCATCCATGGCCTTCAGATGAGCGTGTGCGTGAATGGTTTCTGCCTCAGCAACGGCACGAAACAAGCGCGCCACTTGGGAAAATCCTTCGGTCTCTGCCTTCTTGGCAAAGGCAAGGTATTTACGGTTGGCCTGGCTTTCACCGGCGAAGGCGGATTGAAGATTATCTTTGGTCGGCATGATGATTCCTCTCTGGTATGTGGATACAACAGGTCAGCATTCAATAGGTTTATACGACTGT
>JADFWT010000174.1 GCA_015233785.1 Magnetococcales bacterium | reverse complement strand
TAGACGGGAACTGCCGTCTCATACCCCACAAAGGGTAATCCAAAGTGGAGCTCCCTGGGCCGGTAGTGGAGCGCCGAAGAGAGCCACCAATCATCGGATGACATGTCCAGATAACCCTCTTCCGGCCAGCCGCCCAGGCGTTCGATCAGGGTGGTTTTTCCGCATCCCGGCGGACCGGTGATTACCAAGTGAGATGGATTGGTCTCAGCAGGCAGTTTCACGCCATTTTTTTCGATAATATTGTCGATATTGATCAGATCCAGCTCAACCATCTTGACACCTTCCCCAAAGTGTGTGGCGTACTGTGTGATAATAAATGGTGAATCGGTAAGCTGCACCAATAATTGAGAAGCAAGGTAACAGCCTATATCTACAACGTTTGACCGTCATCAAGTTCTTATACGCAACCCTACTGAACATAGCATGCCATCGGCTGGAATAAGGTGCCATGGATTCTGAAACGTACCCCTGTACATTGACCATTGATAAGGGAATTGTGTGCTGTAGAAAAGAAATATTGGTGTTGAAGCTGTCAAAATGGTTACACTTTGCAGTGTTACTGTACGTTCGCGTTCGATCCGGTTTTTTCTCGGAACATTTTTCCAGGTTTCCGGTCCAATGGAGCGTTATTTTCGAGAGGGGGCGTTGGTTGGACCCTCGGAATATGTCGATGAATGCTACTGAAATCAAATCATTGGAGTATAGGAATGAAATCCTTGAGTAAGAGAAGTGTGTTAGGGCTTGTTGCAGCGATGGTTATTGCGGGCAGCAGCGCCCTGGCTTCAGCCCAGAACGGCACTCAGCCGCAGGGTTGGGGTGGACAGAACGTACCGGCCGCAGGTTACGGCTACGCCCCCCACCAGGGTAACTACGGCCCCTACGGTGGTCCCCAGGGCGGAAATGTTGGCGCCAACAATGCCCAGCAGCGTGGCACGGGCTACGGTCCTCAGGGTGGTTATCAGAACCGTGGTTGGGGATATGGCGCGCCGGCATCCCAGGGCGGATACCAACAGTCTGGTCAGGGCCATGCACACGGCAAGAAGGCGTGCGGCTGCGACAGCAAGAAGGCCTGTAGTTGCCCCCACATGATGGGCGGCAACATGCCGACCTATGACAACAGCAAGTTCATGAAGGACCACAAAGAGCGCATGGCCGAAATCGCCGAGCGCAATAAGAAGATGCGTGAGCACCACCAGAAGATGATGAGCAAGATGGGTCGTGGTGGGCAAGGCGTGCCCGCTATGCCTGAGATGGGAAAAGGCTATGGCGCGCCCAGCAAGACCATTGAAGAGGGTTTGTCGGCTCTCAAAGAGCGTCTGAACATCACCGACGCCCAGAAAGCTGCTTGGGAGGCCTATGCCAAGGCGGTCACCGAGCAGAGCAACGCCAGCAAAGCGATGTTTGAGAAGATGCGCAAGCCCCAGCCCATGAAGCCGATGGCGCCAGGTGCGTTCAACTTTGAGAACTACCAGAAACAGCGCGATGCTCAGATCAAAGAGATGGAAGCTCAGGTGAAGCGGCAGCGCGGTGAGTACGAAGCCAGCAACGCTTTGATGCAGGCGCTGACCGATGAGCAGAAGATGAACTTCTCCCGTCCTTATGTTGGTTTCGGCATGCAGAGAAACTGGCAGTAAATCGTCGTTCAATCCGTGCAAAGGCCGGCCAGGCCGGGTTGAATTGCACGGATAGAGGATGACTATAAAAAGGGCCCGAAGTGCGTAATGTTCTTCGGGCCTTTTCTATGGGGGCCGTTATCCCGGCAGTTGGTAGATGGTGGGGGCGACCGGTTCGAGGGGGGTTTTGAGATCGTTCAGGGTTTCCGAGTGGCCGATAAAGAGATAGCCGCCGGGGGTCATGTGGCGGCAAAACTTGTTGACGATGGCCTCGGTGGTGGGGCGGTCAAAATAGATGATGGCGTTACGGCAGAATACGATGTCCATTTTATCACCGATTCCGTAATCGTTATCCATGAAGTTGAGCCGCCGGAACTTGATCATGTTGCGCAGCTCCGGCCCCATGCGAACCAGCTTCTTAGAGCGGTCTTTGCTCCGTAGCAGATATTTTTTCTTGAGATTAATGGCGATGGGATCGGTCTTTGTCGATTCGTAGACCGCTTTTTTGGCCCGTTGCAAAACCCGACTGGATATATCGGTGGCCAGAACGTTGGCGTTGATCTTACGGGCTGGAAGGGTTTCGCCAAATTCATGTAGTACGATGGCGAGGGTGTAGGGTTCCTCACCAGAAGAGCAGGCGGCGCTCCAGATTTTAAGCGGCCTGGAGACGCCGGCACCAAATCGTTCCACCAATGCGGGTAGGGCCGTTTTGCTCATATATTCAAAATGGGCCGGTTCGCGGAAAAAGTCGGTTTTGTTGGTGGTTACAATATCGATGAAATGGATCAGCTCTTCACCGGCATGTTTGGGATCCAGTACCCAATCAACATACTCGGTGAAGGAGGACTGTTTCAAAATACTAAGGCGCTTTTGCAAGCGGGCCGAGAGCATGGTTTTCTTGGAGGGGGGCATCAGAATACCCACCTGCTTATAGATGAACTCACTCAAGCGGCGGAACTCGTTGTCTTTGAGTCCAGGAGTCCAGACTTTTCCCGGTCCCTTCTGGGTGTTGTCGGCCATGAAGAGTTCCTAAATCAAGATATGCGTTGCAATGGTTCTGTGCGATCCGTTTCTTGCCTGGTGCAAGTTTAACGCCTTTATGATTGATCATGAGAAGCGCTCCATCATAGCAGCATTTCCGCCAAGGGATCCAACCATTATGGAGAGGTGCGGCTAAGACGAATAATCTCCTCGGCCATGCTCTCCAGGGCGATGATTCGCCGAACACCGCCCAGAGCAATGGCTTCCTTGGGCATTCCAAACACTGTGCAGCTTGCTTCATCTTGGGCGATGGTCTGCGCTCCGGCATCAAACATCTCCCGCATGCCGCGTGCCCCATCATCTCCCATGCCGGTCATGATGATGCCGATGGCGTTGGGGCCGGCCTCTATGGCCGCAGAACGGAACAACACCTCGGCCGCTGGGCGGTGGCGACGTACCGGCGGTCCTTCCACAAGCCGAATGGCATACGAACGCCCTTGCCGCTTCAGCAGGGTATGGCAATCTCCGGGTGCCAGAAGCGCCATGCCGTGTTGAATTGGCTCACCATCGCGTGCCAGCCGAGCTTTGAGGGGGGTGCAGTTGTCTAGATGGGTAATCAGGGTGTCACTGAAGTGCCCCGGTAGATGCTGCACAATGACGATGCCGGGCAGATCCGCTGGCAGTATCTTAAGGACCGCAGTCAGCGCCTCCACACCACCGGTAGAGGCCCCAATCACGATGATTGGCTCCGTGCGGGGGTGGCGATGGCCTGGTGTTGGGGGCGGGAGGATGACATCGGCCGTGTGTTTGGGGGGCGGATGAGAGGTGGAGTGTGTGGTGCGACCACGGGCCGGAGGTCGGGACTTGTTGACGGTTGCTGTTGGGGCTTCGGCGTGGTGAGAAAATTTAGAGTTCGGCGTATGGTGACGTGGACGGTGCATCGTCGGTTGGCGAGGTGGGGTTAGGGCGGCTTGAAGCTGTCGGAGAAACAGCGTCGACTTCTCCTTAAGGAAATGGACCCCATGATGCTTCGGCATAACGATCAGTCCCGCCGCTCCGAGGTCGCGCAGTTCAGCTGCCAGAGATGGATTTCCATCCAGTTGGTGGGCGCAAATCACCACCGGCATCGGGTACTGGGACATCACTTTCTTCAGGAAGTCTCGCCCACTCATCCGTTTCATGCCGAGGCCAAGAAGTAGCAGATCAGGCGCCTGCTGCGCCATCACCTGAGCGGCGACAAAAGGGTTCTCCACTGCATCCAGTACCGAGAAATTACTACTCCTCTCAAGAAGTTGCGTCAGGGCCGACCGTATGGCTGGGTCGGCCTTGACGATGAGGACGCTTTGTTTCTGGGTATTGGGTGCCATGAGGCTCTCTCAATCGGTGATTCCCCGGCCCGAGTACCCTGAAAAGAGCCTGGATGTACGATGTGGGTGATGGGGCTCTAGAGACGCTTGCGGCGCATCCAGATCATGATGCCGATGCCGGCCAGCAATAGCGGACCGAATAGCATCAGACCCCAAGAGAGCAGCATGCCGCCGGTGGGGGTAATGACCAACCCGGCATCGGTCACCTGCTTTGGCTTGATGGCGATGAAGTTCTCATCTTCCGCCAGCCAGCGCACGGCGTTGAGAAACAGATCGCTGTTGCCCACTGCATTGACATAGGCGTTGGCGGCAAAGTCGGCATCGCCGATCACCACCAGACGCTGCTTCTCCTCGTGGATAGCCACCCCCAGCGTGACCGGGCCTTTCATGTCTTTATCCGGGGTGAACTCAACTTGACCCTGATCCAGCGCGCCGGTCTCCAGCCAACCTTGAGTCGCTCCTTTGAACAGTACGCTGCGCATCTGACGCTTGCCGTGACCGCGGTGCTCGACCTGCTCAAGCTTCATGGCGCGGGCGTCGGGGAAGAAGCTGGCAGTACTGCCCATGCGGGAGGTGATGGGGTGATCTTTGTCGTACTGACTCACCAGCGGCGACGTGACGCCACCTCCCAGAAGACGCGAGACCGGATCGATCACTACCCCGTCCAGAAAGGTGATACCGTGCTCTTTCAGCAACGGCTCCAGGCCGGTGGGCTCGGTGCCATCCACCATCACCAGGAGTCGTCCGCCTTTCGCCTACCGCCTGGAGAGGCGCTCCACCTCTAGGGGCAACAGGCCTTTTTCGGGGCCAGCTATTACGAGTGCGGCGGTATCTTCCGGGATGCTCTCTA
>JADFWT010000173.1 GCA_015233785.1 Magnetococcales bacterium | reverse complement strand
ATCCACCGAGCCCGGCGGGAGGTGGCCATCCAGCAACCACTGGGCCGACTCCCGCACCACGCGGACATTATCGGAACCATTCTCATCAAGCCGCTTCATCAGACTGACAATCCCCTCCCAGAACACCTCAACACCAATAAAGCGATCCTGCGGGTGACGGGCCGCCAACTCGGCCAAGGTGGCCCCATTACCAAACCCGATCTCCAACCAGATACGCCCCTCTCCGGCATCCAACCCCAATCCACGACGCAGCGCGTTCCGATCCGCCGCTTCCGGCGGCGACATGCCGGGCAACTGCTGCTCCATCCGCGCCACCTCATCGGGACGCAGTTTTCCTTTTTTGCGACCGAATACTTTGATTTTTTGATGCTCTTCCGGGGTGGTCGTCATGCTCCGCCACGCTCTTTTAAAACCCGATCCATGGTTTCGCCCAACAGCGGCAGGCGGCGTTTGAACATCTCATAACCGGCGTCAGCGAACATACGAATCTCATATTGAGCATCCGGCTTGCGACGCAGATTGAAAAAATTCATCAACGACCGGAAATTCACCGTCCAGTAGACATCGGAATAGGTGGCCACCGGCATCACATTGCGCAACAGCTCCCGCGCTCGCCCCCGATAAGGGTTACGCCCGCTCTGCCCTGCCTTGATCTCCCCAGAGCTCTCCGCCTCTTCCAAGCGTCCGCACACCTCGTCATAAGTCTCCCGATAAAAGGCGTGGGTCTGCTCAATAATCTGCTGATAACGCTTCATCTGCTCTTCGGTCAGCAGCTCGAAACCATCCACGCTGCGCGCTTCGGTATCGGGAATATAAAAGGCGGAGAGCGGTTTGCGATAGCGCTGGGAGAACTCGTTAAAGGTGCCAATGCGGTGGCGCATCCACTGCCGAAACACAAAGATCGGCGCAATAATCCGCCAACGAAAATGAACCGACTCAAAGGGCGTACCGTGATTATGAGAGAGCAGATGGTAGAGAAGATGGCGCTCCTTATCGGTAAAATCCTCCAATTTCTCCACCCGCCGGTTGGTGGTGGAGACGCGGGCGGTGTTGATGATGGTCGCCTCATCCCCCCAGCTCTCCTCCAGCTCCAGGAAGCCGAAGTTTCCCACCCTCTGGGCATAATCGGGCTGAAGACGAATACGGGTCTCCATCTCCTGACGAAGCTCTCGGGTTACGTCACTCTCATCCATGATTCAGCTCTCCTTGGGGTCATCCTGATGCATCGCTTCATGGGCCTTAAACAGCAGGTCGGGGATCGGCAGCGACTGGGGGCAGCGTGGCAGACACTCATCGCAGCGGGTACAAATATCACCCTTTGCGCCGGGCATCCAATGATCATCGGGATTCATCATCCCATAGCGAAACGTACTGTATAGCGCCATATCCAGAGTCTGTCGATAGTGGTCGAGCCGCAACAGGTCGGGAATGGCAATCCGTTCCGGGCAAGGCAGACATTCTCGGCAGCCGTTGGCACAGCGATCCAGCTCTGAATCCACCTGGGCTGCCAACAAACGACTCTGAGCACGACGCTCTTCCGCACCCCAGAAAGGTCGCCTCTTCAAGCTCTCCAGATGAAGATCGACATGACCCGGCTCACTGACACCGACGCTCATGGTGTGAACATGGGGATGGGCTAGAATCCAGCGCTCATTATAGACCGCAGGATGCAGCGGTTCCGTCAATTGACGCAGCTTCTCCGAAGGTTCATAGAGCCGTCCGCCCTTGTCGTTGGGGGAGATGATAAACACCCCCATATCCATGGAGGCCGCCAGATCAAGCGCCGCTTTTTTCTCCGTACGCAGGGCGTAGTAGTGCATGTTGACGAATGAAAAGCGGTCACTTCGAATCGCCTCCAGCACCGTCGAAACCGGCGCATGCGTGGCAAAGCCAAGATGGCCGATGATCCCTTCATCGCGCATCTGCTCCAGCCCCTCCATACAGCCGTTTCTCTTCAAGGTCTCCGTCACCAGCTCCGGCGTGTTGATGCCGTGGACCGCGAACAGCTCAATATGGTCCAGATTGAGCCGCTTCAAAGCCGCCTCCACCTGACGGCGCATGGCATCGGCACTTTCCGCGGGCGAGCTCTTGGTCATGACCTTGTAGCTGGATCGGGGGTGGGTCAGCTTGGGCAGCGTCTGGCCGATGATTGCTTCGCTCTTGCCGTACCCCTCTGCCGTCTCAATGAGGTTGAAACCGGCATCCAGCGCTGCCTGAATCACCTGATGGGCATGCTCCAGGCTATCTTCCGGGAGTTCATCGTAAGGCTCTTCCCAGCCGTGTAGGAAACGCATGGTGCCCAGGGTGAAAACTGACAGCTTTAGGCCGGTTTTGCCGAATTTACGGTACTCCATCCGTCTGCTCCATGTTTCTTTTTGGGGCTCCGCCCCTTGCCCCCGCTGTGGGAGAAGAATCTCCCCCAGACCCACCTCTCTTCTCTTTTAATCTACTTCTTATTTTAAATTATTGCGCATCCTCTGCACCTCATCCAACAGGTCCGTCGCCACCATGCCCGCTGCGCCGCGCTCCTCGGCCACCGCATCCGCCGCCGCCCCATGCAGCCAGACCGCCGCCCGAACCGCCATCTCAACCGCTGCTCCCTGGGCCAGAAAACCACCGATCATACCCGTTAACAAATCCCCGCTGCCGCCAGCCGCCAAACCCGCATTGCCGGTATCATTGATCCAGGCGCGCCCATCCGGTGCGGCAATCACCGTCCCGGCCCCTTTCAGTACCAGCCAGACACCCCAACCGTTGGCGGCCTCACGGGCATACTCCAACCGATCCCCCTGAATCGCCGCAGCAGCACGATCCAAAAGACGGGCCATCTCACCAGGGTGCGGCGTCAAGACACGCGGCGCATCGGCGGTCTCGAACAGCTCTACCATCCGCTCCCGAGCCATGGACAATACATTAAGGGCATCCGCATCCAAAACCAGCGGTGTCTTGCAAAAGGCCGCCAAAGTCGCCACCAACTCCCGCGCCCCATCACCGACGCCCAATCCAGGCCCCACCACCGTCGCCGTTGGTGTCACACCACTGGCCCGCAACGCCTCGGCGGCTCCGACTCCCAGCTCATTTCCGGCTACATCATCCGGCAATGGGTAGGTCATCGATTCGATCAGTTGAGCAGCTATCAGTCCCTGTACCGATGCCGGAGAAGCCACCGTCACCAATCCAGCGCCAACACGATGCCCCCCCAAAGCCGTCAATACAGCCGCTCCACTCTTACCAACGCTCCCGGCCACCGCCATCAGATGACCAAAGGTGCCCTTATGGGCCGTGGACGAGCGCTCCGGCAACGCCAGATCATCAGGAAGATTGCGGGATACTTTATGGTTGGTCTGCTCGATATAGTCCGAAGGGATGCCGATGGGCACACAGTGCACCTCACCGCAAAGAGCGGCTCCAGGGTGCATGCGATGGCCAATCTTTTCAGCAGCAAAGGTCACCGTCCAGTCGGCTTTGATGGCTGCTCCAAGCGCCTGACCGTTGTCGGCATTGACCCCCGAAGGAATATCCACCGCCATCACCGGAATCGACCACTGATTGACCATCTCGAACACCTGGGCCATATGGCCGGTCACAGGCCGGGTCAAACCGGTACCGAACACCGCATCCACCACCACGGCCGAGTGGGCCATCCAGCGACGAAAATCGGCCAGATCCCCCTCCCCGGCAATCTCAATGATCCGGCCACCGAGCTTCTGGTAGATATCATGATTGGTTTTGGCATCTCCCTTGAGCTCCCCCCCCCGACCAAACAGCACCACCATGGAGCGCCCACCCGCTAGCAGAAAAGAGCGAGCCACCATGAAACCATCCCCCCCATTGTTGCCGCCACCTGCCAGCACCATCACGCGCCGCTGTCCAAGATTGGGCATCTTCTCGGTGAGGGTGCGCACGACCCCGGCCCCGGCATTCTCCATCAGTACGATACCGGGTAACCCCAACTCATCTATAGTACGGCGATCCGCTTGGCGCATCTCAGCGCTGGTAAGAAGCTTCATAAATACGTTCTCATTGATAGGTGTTGGGGGAAGTCTGAGGCCGCGCCCCAGAAAAAGCTTGCTGAACCGAAAGCGCCACCGCCATGATGGCCATAGTCAAAAAATAGCACACCCCAAAAGATGAGGACAGAAGAAGATGACCGACAACAAGCCGGTGGTAGAGGCGAAAAATCTCACCAAGCGCTACGCCGACAAATCGGTCGTTAACGGCATCGATTTTCAGGTCATGCCCGGCGAATGCTTCGGCATCTTAGGCCCTAACGGTGCAGGCAAGACCACTACACTGCGCATGCTGGTAGGCCTGACGCCCAAAGATGGCGGCACCTTGGAGGTGTTTGGCCTGCCCATGAACCCCAACCAGACCGAAACCCCATCCCGACTCGGCGTGGTCGCCCAGGATAACAGCCTGGACATCGACCTGACCGTTCGGGAAAACCTGTTGGTCTACGGACGCTATTTCGGCCTCTCCACAGCCGAGCTGAAGGAGAGAGTCGATCCCCTATTGTCATTCGCCCAACTTGGCGACCGTGGCGATGCCCTGGTACGAGAGCTCTCCGGCGGCATGCAACGCCGGTTGGTGATTGCACGCAGCCTGATCGCCAGCCCGAAATTGGTGATACTGGACGAACCCACCACCGGTCTTGATCCCCAGGCGCGCCACCTGATCTGGCAGAAGCTGCGGCGTCTCAAGGAGACCGGGGTCACCCTGGTTCTGACCACTCACTATATGGAAGAGGCCGCCCAGCTTTGTGATCGGTTGATGGTGCTGGATAAGGGGAGGATTCTTGATCAGGGGTCGCCCC
>JADFWT010000172.1 GCA_015233785.1 Magnetococcales bacterium | reverse complement strand
TTAATGTATATTCCTCAGTTGAGTCTGATCTATTGGGGTTCTACAGCTGTAAAGATCATCAACGATCAGATTGCTTTTTATCGGACCACTGACTGAATTTAAAAATTAGGCGGTTCTATAGACGTTATAACGCCAATAGGACCATATACGTGGTACAGCTGATTCACCAGCGACATCTCACAGGTCAAAGGAAAAGATTCATGGCCGGGATCATGACCGCCAGAAAGAGAATGGTCATGACGCCGCCAGCGCGGATGAAGTGGATCACCCGGTAGCCGCCGGGAGTCATGATCAGGGCGTTGACCTGGTGTGTGGGAATGAGGAATGAGTTGGAGGTGGCAATGGCCACCGTCAGGGCAAAGAGGGCTGGATCGCCACCGGAACTCACCGCGATGTTGATGGCCAAGGGCACCAACAGCACCGTCGCCCCCACATTGGACATTACCAGGGTGAAGACGGTAGCCAGAGCGGCGATGGCAAGTTGCATCATCCACAGGGGCGGTTCCCCCATGGCCACCAGGACAAGTGAGGCAATCCAGGCGGCGGTGCCGGAACTGTCCACCGCCAGTCCGAGGGGGATCAGACTGGCCAGCAGAAAGATAGTCTTCCAACTCACGGCCTGGTAGGCCTCCTCAATGGAGAGAACCCCGGAGAGCACCATTCCCACGGCACCGAAGAGCAGCGAGGTGGCCAGGCGCAATTCACTGAAAAGCACCAGGGAAAGAGCGAGCCCGAAGAACGTGGCGGCCCATGCCAGTTTGTGTGGGCGCTGCTCCTCGTGGGGATATTCGGAGGTGAGGACGATGAAATTGCGGTTGTTGAACTTGCGGTTTTGGTGCAGATGGTGGAGTGCCTCCCAGGAGGTGTGAACCACCAGGGTGTCGCCGGCGATCAGGGGCATGTCGCGGATACCCTCGCCTTCGCCCAAGGTCTGTTCCAGGCGGTGTAGTCCAACCAGAGTCATCCCCAGGCGGGTGCGCAGCTTGATGTCGCGGGCGCTCTTGCCGATGATGTTGGAACCGGGGGGAATGACGATCTCGGCGATGCCGGCCTTATTGGGCGCCAGGATCTCGGAGAAGGTCTTGAGCTTGCGGTTGACCTTTGCATCGAACCGTTCGGCAAAATTTTTGATGTTCTGGAAGGCACCCATGATACCCAGCACTGTACCTTCCTCCACACCGGTCTCATGCAGTAACGCACCAGCGCCGATGTAGGGCGCCTCCCGGTATTTGGCCACCGCTATGACGCGAATACCCTCCTGACGCTCAACCATATCCATCGTCAAACCAACTAGGGCACTGCCAGAAGTCACCTCCACCTCGGCCATGGCGTAATCCAAGCCATAGATTGTTTGGAAATATTTCATGACGGTGTCGCCGGTAGCGGGGGAGTTCTTGGCCTGCTTGGTTGCCGGCAGTACCCAACGGCCAGCGATGATGAAGTAGAGAATGCCGGACAATACCAGACAGATTCCCACCGGTGTGACGGAGAAAAGGTCCCAGGTGGCCATTTTTGCCTCTTCCGGGAGATTCTGGTTGGAGGCGAGGATCAGGTCGTTGAGAAGGATCAGGGGGCTGGAGCCCACCATGGTGATAGTACCGCCCAATATGGCGCAGAATCCCATGGGCATGAGCAGACGGCTCAGGGGCAGGCCGGTGCGGACAGAAATGCGGCTGACTACCGGCAGAAA
Source organism: Magnetococcales bacterium (assembly GCA_015233785.1). Lineage (GTDB taxonomy): Bacteria > Pseudomonadota > Magnetococcia > Magnetococcales > JADFWT01 > JADFWT01. The sequence goes on along the minus strand of JADFWT010000172.1, from coordinate 3,167 downwards.
CAGAGCGGTGGCGCCTACGTTCTGCATGAAACTGGAAATGACGCCGACGGATGCGGAGATGATGGGGACCACCCGGGTCTCCGAACGGCCGCTGACCTTAAGTATGCCGGCGGCCACCCGGGTCATGAGACCGGTCTTGTCGAGTCCCGCACCGATGATCATGACGGCGATGATCGACATCACCGCATTGCTAGAAAAGCCGTCAAAGAGGTGATTTTGATCCACGAGCGGGCCAGTGAGACCCAAAACCGGGCCGATAAGCCCTGAGATCCCCAGGATCACCATGACCGTAATGGCTGCGACATCGATCTGCACCACTTCGAACGCAAACAGATAAACCGTCAACAGCAGGGTGTCGCAGACCCAAGCGATCTCGTTGTTAGGGGCCACGATGCCGACGCTGAAGCCAATGATGATGAAGATTCCCGCAGCAACCAGATTTATCAGGTTGTCTTGAACGAAGCTGAACAGGGAGTTGTACTTTTTGTGCCGGGGTCCGTGATTTGAATCAGTCATGGGTATACCTTAATAGAACGATTGTGGCCCGCCAGGAGGTTGCGCTGCTTGTAAATGTTGTCCCTCATCAAAACTTTGTCCACGTTGAAAACGCTACTTATCCCTGTACCGCAACCAATTGTTTGGACACAATCTCTTCTTACATCACTGTTACGAACGCCAATCAGCCTGATATACCACCTCTTCAACTTTCAAAGATCCAGGACTTCATGACTGACGTCTCCGATAGCTCATTGTCAAAACCCGGCTTTGGTAGGCTGAAGCCCTATCCAGCCTTCCCTGTGAACAATCTCAAGTCAAAAAAATTACCATTTATAGTCAAGTTAGGTCATCTTTTGCTGATCTGAGTTCTTTGCTTAATAGTCAAATTTGGCTCAGACGAGATATTTGAGATCTACAACCGTTTTTATCCACACTCTTAGAAACCGCGCTAAGAAAATCATCGCCCCAGTACGCAAGATTGTAGTAACTAACGACTGCGTATGCTTCGTTGATTCGGGCCCTAGCATCGCCTGGGTGCATGGATAGCGCAAAATAGCAGATGTCCGACATTTCAACCGGATCATGTGGATTACACAAAACAGCCCCTTTTACTTCGGCAGCAGCACCGGCAAATTCAGAAAGCACTAGCACTCCGGCCCCGTCTGTCATACCCTGAGTTGCAACATACTCTTTGGCTACCAGATTGAGACCATCGCGTAATGGAGCGATCCACATCACGTCAGCCATGGCATAGTAAGGCACCAGTTCTTCAAAGGGCACGGCTCGGAAGAAGAATTTGACTGGCGTCCATCCGACTTGGGCATAGCGGCCATTAATGTGCCCTACGGCCTGCTCAATTTCACTCTGCAACTCGTCGTATACAGTCATTTCCTTTGCTGCTGGAACGCAGATGGTAACCAGCGTAACTTTCCCGTGCAGCTCTGGGTTAGCTTTTAGCAGAAGTTCGTAGGCTTCAAGCTTCGCAGGTATTCCTTTGGTATAATCCAGGCGCTCGACCGAAAGCACCATTTTTACGCCTTCTAGCTCATTGCGCAGCTCTGCCATACGCTCCTGAATCAGGGGGCTTTCCAATGCGCACTGCACACGGCTCAAATCAATTCCAACAGGGTGGGCACCAAGACGAATGGAACGTTTATCCACCCGAATTTCAGTGGTCATCTCATCAAGTCCGACTGCGCATCCATATGTCAGAAAACGCGGTGCACAGCCTGTACGTTCAACTACTTCAAACGGTATTACCCCCTGGGCAACATCGATAAAATTTTCCGACTGACGAGGGATATGAAAACCTATATAGTCACACTGTAATAGACTGCCAACAATTTCCTTTCTCCATGGCAGAACGTTGAAAACATCCGCCGAAGGGAAGTATGTGTGGTGGAAAAAGGCAAGATTCAGATCAGGACGTAATTCGCGCAGGTATGCTGGAACCATCCAAAGATTGTAATCGTGCAACCAGACTGTCGCGCCTTCAGATGATTCTGTTGCTGCCTGTTCAGCGAACTTGCGATTTACTTCGCAGAACACCTGCCAGTGGTCTTCATTGAATGTGGCACGTTCCCAAAATGTGTGTAGCGTCGGCCATAATGCCTCTTTGGAGAAGCGTTTGTAGAAAATATCCACTTCATCTTTGGTTAACGCCACACGGGCGGCCACTAGGTTTGGGTACTCTTCTTTATCCACCTCTACATGAGTTTCAAATTTTTCAAGGGTATCGTCCTTAATTGACCAAGCCACCCAGGCCCCTTTCTTACCTCCTTTAAAAAAGCTCGCCAAGGTCGGAATGATACCGTTAGGAGAGCTGTGATTTCGGCGCTTCAACACGCCGTCTTCAACATGCTCTTCAAACGGAAGGCGGTGATACACGATTACTAGATCAGAGGTTCCCGGCTCTACTTCGTCCCTAGCCTCAGCCTCAATTCCCTCCTTCCCCAGAAACCCAAAGTGACTGATACCTTCAAGGATTCCGCCTGCACCCGGTGCATGAGCGTGATATACACGAGATTGGCCTTTGGTTGCCTGCAGCAGCGCGTCTTCAGATTCTCCGACACAGACACCAACAAAGTCGTGTTCATACATCGACAGGTCGTTCAGCGTATCTCCTGCGACCATCACGTCCTTTTTCGGAATATCTAGATACTCCAGAAGTGCAGTCAGGGTTGAGCCTTTATTGATGTTAGTAGGCAGGAAATCCAGATACCAATCAGCAGAATAAAGCACATCACAACCTAGAGACTCTCCGATTGTATTCAGCTCAGTCATGTGCTCTACAATCACTTCGGGTTCTGCAAAATAGGAACAACGACGCTCTTGGGGAACGTCTTGACGAACAAGCCCGGGAATGTGTTTAATCGCCTCCTGTATGGTATATTCACCAGGCCAGATTTTGTCAATATGCCCCTGGACATCGACAACTGGCTGAAGGGTAACGCCATCCACCACGGTGCAGCCCACATCACAGATGATGTAGCAAGGTTCCGGTATTGTTGGGTCTACGAGTAGTGGCATCACAGATTCTAGACCACGTCCTGTGACAAAGGCGAGGTCGATGCCTGGGTGAGCAGAAATAAGCTGATAGAGTTGTTGGCGATCCTCCAAGGAAAAAAAAAAAAAAGTTCCGTCTAAATCTACAGCTAACAACATAATTT
>JADFWT010000171.1 GCA_015233785.1 Magnetococcales bacterium | reverse complement strand
TAAAAGTCTGCTGCTCTACCGACTGAGCTAACGGCCCCCAAAAATCCCTCACATAGTGCCATGATAGAACACGCACGCCCATATAAAGGAAGGCTCATTATACAAATCCATCCGGCAGTGTAAACCCCTGACGCACGGAAAAAAGCGCTTTCATGAAAATATCTTATGAATCCGCTCTCTGTAGCGCTTTGTTGAGATGGGTTGGGGAGGGGGCGTACTTCTTGAAAATGGGAAGAGGCGGCCGGGTGCCGGGGAGATTGGTCTGAGGAGGTGAGAGCGCAAGGGTTTTGCCAAGCTCAAGTTCTCAATCCCGCTCGTCCAGCCAAGCCATCTGAATTGCTTCAAGAATCTTCTCACTACAACGTTCAGGAACATCGTCAAAGTCGGGTAGCTCCATCACCCATTTCATAAGGTCGGTAAATCGTACCGAAAGCGGGTCGATATCCGGCTTGCTGTCGGCCAGTTCAATGCCGATATCGTATACGTCGGTCCACTTCATGACGGTTTTCTCCTACTGCTGGTCCAGATGAATGTTGAGCGAGTACTCGGGAATTGTAACCACCAAACCGTCCAACTCGTTGGACATGATGACCTGACACCCCAGGCGGCTGGTCATGGTGAGACCAAAAGCCTGATCCAGGCGATCTTCTTCATCTTCGGAGATCTCATCTAACTTGTCGTACCACGTCTGGTCGATGATGACATGGCAGGTGGAGCAGGCCAGGGATCCTTCACAGGCCCCTTCCAGCTCCACATCGTTATGGTGCGCCGCCTCAAGTACCGAGGTTCCCACTTCTACCTCGACGGTCTTATTCATGGGCATAAACGTCAATTTCGGCATGATATGGTCTCTATCTATAATGGGTTAGGCGAAGTCATCCACCTTGTGGCCGGTCATGGCGGCACGCACGTTTCGATCCATACGGCGTTGGGCAAAAAAGGTGGTGGCCTTGTCGGTGCTTTGAACCTGATCCTGAATTGCCTGATGATCATCAAGCTGGGCCACTTGGCGCAGGGTCTCAATGGCCTGATCAACTCCGGCGCGCTCTTCCGGATTAAGTAGATCGCCATCCTGCTTCAGGGCCGATTCAATGGCATGTATCACCCGTTCGGCATCCACCCGAGCTTCGCTGACCAAGCGGCTCTGTACATCCGCCTCGCCATGTTCCAAAGCATCCCGAAGCATGGTTTCAATCTCATCATCGGTAAGGCCGTAGGAGGGCTTCACCTCGATGGACTGCTCCACGCCGGTAGTCTCTTCTCTGGCGGCTACGGTGAGCAGGCCGTCGGCATCCACCTGAAACGTTATTTTAATTCGGGCAGCACCGGCGGTCATGGGGGGAATACCACGCAGCTCAAAGCGGGCCAGGGAGCGGCACTGATTCACCATTTCCCGCTCGCCCTGTACTACATGAATAGCCATGGCACTCTGGCCATCTTTGAAGGTGGTAAACTCCTGAGCTCGGGCGGTGGGCACCGGACTATTGCGCGGAATCACCTTCTCCACCATACCGCCCATGGTCTCCAGCCCCAATGAAAGAGGCGTGACATCCAGAAGCAGCAGGCCGGATCGATCATTACCGGCCAACAGATCCGCCTGATGGGCCGCCCCGAGGGCCACTACCTGGTCGGGATCCAGATCGGCATAAGGGGCCTGTTTGAAGAGATCCGCCACAAATTGCCGCACCAACGGCACACGGGTGGACCCTCCCACCAGCACCACTCCTTTAAGATCCTGTGGCTTGAGTCCAGCATCTTTAAGAGCGCGCCGACAGGGCAGGCCGGTGGCACGGACCAGCTTTTTAATCAGGCCGTCAAAGGCATCTCGGGTTAGCTCGTGATGAAAGCGGCTGCCGTCCGGCAAGGGCAGGGTGATGGTGGTGGTTTGGGTCTCGGTGAGGGCCTCTTTGGCTTGACGCGCAGCGTGCAAGGCGGTCTGAATCAGCCCTGGGTCGGGGTTGTCCTGGCCCATGGTTTTCAGTAAAAACTCCATCAGGGCATGGTCAAAGTCGTCCCCTCCCAAGGCGGCATCTCCGCCTGTAGAGAGCACTTGAAATACCCCTTTGGAGAGCTTAAGAATGGAGATGTCAAACGTCCCGCCACCCAGATCATAGATGGCGAAGGTGCCTTCTTGCTCTTGTTCCAGCCCATAGGCGAGGGCGGCCGCGGTAGGCTCATTCACCAGTCGCAACACATTGAGTCCGGCTAGCTTTCCTGCATCTTTAGTGGCTTGGCGCTGGGCCTCGTCAAAGTAGGCTGGAACCGTCACCACTGCTCCATATAGCGATCCCCCCAAAGCCGCTTCGGCCCGCTGCTTCAGATGTTTTAGAATTTCCGCCGAGACCTCCACCGGTGATAGATGGCGATGCTGCATCTTTAGGCGAACCATACCACCGTCGCTGGCCTCCAGTGCGTAGGGAAGTCGCAGTTCAGCGGCCTCAATCTCTCCCAGGCCGCGCCCCATCAATCGTTTCACCGAGGCCACGGTGTGTTGTGGATCGGTTCGTCCCAGAGCAAGTGCCGAATGCCCCACCGTCACGCCATTCTCGCCCTCTTTCGGGTCGAAGTAGACCACAGATGGTAGGGAGCAGCGTCCTTTTTCATCAGGAATACAGCGTGGTTTGTGTTTCTGATCGATGGCCGCTGCTAAGGAGAACGTGGTTCCCAGGTCGATACCCACTACCCGGCGTTGATCTTCCGGTCGAGGATCGTGGGGTTTGGCGGCTTCGCCTGGTTCAGCAATATCCAGTAATACGTCCATAACAAGATCTCATAAGATGAGAGATGAGCAGAAGGAGATGATTGGGGAGTCCAGTCCAGAGGGCATCACGCCTTCTGTCGGGTCAAGGAAAACGCCCTAATACTTAAGAAACTCTTCCCGAGACGGCGGCTCAGAAGAGTACGCTCGGTTATAGGCCCGCACCAAGCGCAATCCAAGATCGGAGCGCTTGGTAGAGAACAGTTCAAAGCCACGATTGGCGCAGCGCAGTGTATTTCCCTGACTACCGAACCCGCCGCCGCGAATCACCCGATAGGGGGAGCTGATATTGAGGGTCGGATTATCCCGCCCCAGCCTGCGATAGCTCTGCATTTGATAGGCGTCGTGAGTCCACTCCCAGACGTTGCCGCTCATATCGAACAGCCCCATGCGGGTCGGCCGACGTGATTGGGTGCGCTGGGTGGTATCTCCGCTATTGCCGCGATGCCAACTGCCTCGATCCAGATCGCTACCACCGGCATATCGGACCCGTTCGCCGCGATCCCGGCAGGCAAACTCCCACTCGGCTTCGGTGGGCAGTCGGAAGGCAAACTGACCCGGATAGCGTAGGTTGAGCTTGCCAAGAAAGGTTTCGGTATCTTCCCAGGCTACCCTTTCCACCGGGTAGGCGTCGCCTTTTTTAAATCGGGCCGGATTATTGCGCATGATACGTCGCCACTGGCCTTGGGTCACTTCATGTACGCCGATCCAGTAGCCGGTAACACACACCTGATGCAGGGGCGTTTCGTCATCTTCCCGGCCTTCAATGCTGGGCGGGCTGCCCATTTTAAAGCAGCCGCCGGGCATCCAGAGAAAATCCATACCGCTCACCGGCTCATGCCATGGCTTGCCGGGAATGGCCTGCTCAGGGGCTTTTTTGCCGACGCCGATCACCTGGAGCGGATCCCACTCATTAACCAGAAAGGCCCAGGCGGTGAGGGGGGTCATCATGATTGCCAGCAACGCCAGCCCCAGTCCCAGCCGTTTGCGCCCAATCATCATCTATCGCTCCCCGCCGGTGCGGGTCAGCCGCACCTTGGATGGCGTCGTCAGAAGGGGTTGGTTGGAGAGGGCTTTGATTTTCATTTGCTCTTTGGCGTATTGAAACGCTTCGGCAAGGTTCACCCAGCCATCCAGGGCATCGCCGGTTGCACCATCGGCCTCACCAAGCATGGCTTTGATAAGATGATAGGTGAAGGCTCCCTGCCGCCCCGGCGGATAGAGTGCCGGCGGCGCTGTCCCGCTGGAGGCGATGGCCCAGGCGTGGGGCGTAGGCATCAGCAGTGAAGCGACATGGATGTCGTTGGCTTGATGGTCCATGTTTTTATGGTGAGCAGTGCTTTCTGCCGGTTTGGAGGGGGCTTCAGTGGCGGGATTGGCTGAGGCTTTTGAACCACTGGAGCCGCCGAAAATTTTCGATACCTGTTTTGCCAATTTGCCACCGACGCCGGGTCCACCATCTTCCAGCGGCGCGATGCCAGCCAGGGGCACCGGAGCGCCGGAGTCGGCAGCAGCAGAACTGGAAGCTCTGGTGCTATCGCCCTTTACCGTACCGATTTTGGTGGATAATGGGCTGGATTTAGAGTGATTCTGCGTAATTAATAGCCGTTTACTTGGGCGCAGACACCCCTCACCCCCCGGCACAAAGCAGGCGTCGATGACCAGCACAATATCTTTGTTTGGTAGACGATTAATCTGCCCTTTCAGCCAGTTGAGAGAGATGGCGTTTTGGGCATCCACCTGTTCAGGCCGAATCTCCATGGGGACCAGCAGCAGATCCAGTGTCTGGCCGGTATTGGGATCCAGCACCGCCTTGCCGTGGCCGGAAAACTGGAACAACAACATCGCGTTTGGATTGATGCTTCCCTGTCTAAGCAACCAGTTGAGATCCCGCAGAATCACTGCACGGCTAGCCTCTTCATTGAGGCGCATGCGCACATGTTCCGAGTCATCCAAAAAGGGGCCGCGTCGGGTAAGAAGAGCGTGCAGATTGGAGGCATCCCGGTCGGCAAAGTGGCGTCCGGGGACATTCTTATAGCGGTAGATACCGGTAAACACAGCGAAGGCGTCGGCGCGTTTTTCCCAGCGCTGAAGGGTGGGCAGCGCCTGAATGAATTCAT
>JADFWT010000170.1 GCA_015233785.1 Magnetococcales bacterium | reverse complement strand
AAAAACCGCTTCGCTGGCATACGCTGCTCCAGGCCGCCAACCGCGCCCTGAAACGCGAAACACCCCAAGACGCCCCAGACAAGCCACCTCAAGAACTGCCACCCCATGAGGCCATCGCACCCATCAACCCGCAGGAGAGCAGAAGACTGAAGGAGCCGCTGCAAAAAAAACGGCGGCGCGGCGCAAGCAAGGCGATCTCCATTCTCACCCCCACCAAAGAGACGCCAGAGCAGTTTGAGAAATATCGTGACGATTTTATCAAGCATGCAGAAACGCACCTAAAGCGACTAAAAAACGATTGCATGGAACAGGATAGCGCCAATGCGGTCAAAACTTCTGAGGGGCTAAAAGAGGTGGCGGCCCATGTTGGGGCTTCTCGGGTCAAAACCCGCACCATAAAAATTCGCGGCTATGCCGAGATGGAAGATTGGGTCCAAGCCGACAAGGTTTTGGCAAGCCTGGAGGAAGAACTGTATAGTGCGTTAAAAGCTTTACAACAATAAACAGGACAGAGGTGCGCTGTTATGAAGGTTCTGATCGTTGATGATCAATTCGAAAATCGCAAACTACTGCGGGTGATGCTCAAGAATCACGCATCCTGCGACATGGTGGGCAACGGCATGGAGGCGGTGGAGATGTTCGAAGGGGAGCTTCTGGAAGGTGCTCCTTACGATCTGGTCCTGCTGGACATCATGATGCCGGGCATGGATGGACAGGAAGCACTCCGAAAAATTCGCGCCATCGAGAGAGAGCGGGAGATCACCGGAAGCGATGAGGCAAAGGTCATCATGATCACCGCCCTGGACTCTCCCAAGCAGGTGATTCAAGCCTTCTTTCAGGGGGGGTGTACCGACTATCTCACCAAACCCATCACCCAGAAAATCCTGTTGGACAAGCTGGTAGAAAATGACTGTCTCTCTGCCGCATAACGCCTGAAAAGCGATCACTTTCCGGCAAAGTCGGCACATTCGTCCCGGGCTACGGCAAAGCGATCCAGCAGAGCGCACCAGCCGCTATCGGCCCGCACCGAGCCAAACGCCGAAGAGAGTGCCCGCAGACCCGGAAGCACCCGCTCCAGCGCCTGCGGATCGCCCACAAAGTGACGACAGTCGCCACAAAGCCCCTTCTGCTGATCCGCCCCCTCATCGGCCAACGATCCGCCCCTCACAAGCTGGCCCAGTACTCCCCAAACAGATAGACCGAGAGAATAAAACCAGTAATAACATTGATAACCACGCCGATACTGAAAGCAGAAAAAGAGCGCATATTCACCGCCTTCAACTCCCGAAAGCGGGTGGTAAGTCCAATGGAGAGAAAGCAGAAGATAAAGGCCCAACCCCGCAAGGCTCCAAGAGGGGCCAGAAGCTCCGGCTTCACCACCTCCTGAAAGGTGACCTCATCGTATTGGGCCACAGCCATGGAGACGATGATGGAGGCAACAAAAAAGCCAATCACAAACTTGGGAAAACGCCGCCATATCTCACGACGATCCATCTTGGTCCCTGGAGGACGTTTCTCCCAGAAGGTTGTCGCCACCAGCGCCCAGACCAACGCCCAGATGCCGATCCAGAGATCTCGCCCAATCACCTTCATCAGGGTAAACGCCTTGATGGCTACCTCTTCGTTGCCCGCCATCTTGCCGTAGGCACTGGCGGCGGCAAACCCGGCGGCATCGGCAAACTCCGAGGTGCCGATCCAGGCCCCGGCCACCCCCGGATGAAGTCCCAACGCCTGGGAGATAAACGGCAGCGCCACAATCATCACCAGCGCCCACCCCACCACCAGGGTCACCGAGGTGTAGAGATGCTCTTTCTTGGCACCCACCGCCGCCGCAATGGCCATGGAGGCCGAGACACCGCACACCGATCCCCCCACACTGAGCACCGCCGCCAACCGTCGATCCAGATCAAACACCCGCGTACCGACAAAGTAGATGGTGGAGCAACTCACCAGAGAGATGAAGGTTGCCTGACCAATAGCCACCGGCCCGGCGGAAAGCACCAGCGAAATGGGAAAAGTAGCCCCTAACAGCACAATGCCGAACTTGACGTAGTACTCCACCCTGAGCGCTGCATCCATCCAGGTGGGGATGCGCACCGTATTGGCCAGCAGAAGCCCCAACAGCAGCGCCACCAAAGGGGGCTCCAGATTGTAGCTGGAGGCGCTCTCCCAACCGCTTACGGCAAAGATGGCCATGGAGACCAGATAGAGCACCGAAAAGCTGGCCAAAAAGTGATCAAAACGGATGCCCATCACCCGACAGGTGACACCGAAAAAGATAGCCCAGACCGAAAATTGCACCGCATAGAGATGGATATTCTCCACAAAGTGCAGCCCCAACTGATCGATATCACTCCACTTGAGGCCGCCGGGATTGATGGCCAGAGAGCGCATAAGCCCTGGGTCGCCGGAGAAGGTCAAGAGCGCAAACAGCACCAACCCCACCCCCAGCCAGATGGCCCACCAATCCTCCTTGAGAAACAGGCTGCTGACCCTCCTCCGGCGAGATGAGGCACCAGACACCTCCCCTTCGGCCCCTCCCAAAGGAAGCCTGGAGAGCCCTGCCGCCGTGGCCAGCGCACCCAACAAAATCGCCAACACCGGCACCAAACCGCGCAGCAACTCCACCATCGACCCCCACCAGGCCCACACCCCCAAAACGCCCAGCACCAAGGCGATAACAGCCACCATAGCGTTTATCATTCAACACTCCCCACCCACATCCGCCGCCTCATACGGTTTTGCATTCCACACATCTCTCTATTTGTGCCCCTTGGGCGGCGGCAGATAGCCACGCGGCCCATCCGGCGGCGGAAGCTCCTTGGGGGGAGCATCGCCTTTATACTCCAACCCTTTGGGGGGGCCATCACCCTTATACTCCAGCCCCTTGGGAGTACCATCACCCTTATGCTCTAAACGCTTGAGAGGTGCATCGCCCTTGTACTCCAGCTCGCCGGGACGAATCCCCTGATCCTGAAACACCGTCTCCAGGGCACGAATCGCACGCCCCCAAAAACCACTTCGACGCGGTGCCGGACGGCCCCCTGAACCGGACATGCCAGAGGCCGACCCCGCTGCCGCAGAGGGCGAAGAGGCGTCCATCACCGTACCGCTGACAGAGCGCGGCCCACGCTCCGCATGGCCGCCGAACATCTCCTTTGCAAACACCTTGCCCCGAGAGAAAAAGTGCGTCGCCTCCGGGTGGTACACCCCCTTGAGAAACTCCACCACCTGACCCTGCTGATGCGCCTTGATCATCTGGTCGGAAAAGCGGGTCAACGCCTTGCCGTCGCTAAGAAAGCGTATCGCCGGTTCGTCATCCTTCTTGAACTTCTCCCGGTCACCATGAAACCAACGCCGACTCTCCACCTTGCCCAGCAGATGTTTATGGCCACCGATATAGAGCATGGTGGACTCCACCATGGCCCGAGAGTCCAGCAGGCGCCCCGTGTTGGCCCATGAGCCCAACACAATCATGGTGGTGGGAAGGGCGTTCAAAAATCCCACCAAAAATGTCCCGGAGCCTCGGGGCCACTCCCGGTCGCCAAACACCCCCGGCGCCAGGCCGTGATCCGAGGTCATCAAAACCATTCGGTCAAACCCCTTGCGACCCTTGCGGGCCAACTCGATGAGCGAGCCGGGAATGATGTCGCCGTGGTGGTCCTCAAACTCCCGATGCTCCACATTGAACATCTGTAGCGCCCAAGCAAATGCATCGGAGCCCACCATCTGGCAGAAGTGCAGCAGGGCTGGATTGTCATGGCGAATCTTCTTGGAGATTCGATCCTTGCTCTCGTCGCGCTCCTCCACATACCAGACCGGCATGCGCAGAAAAAACTCAGGCAACTCCTGGGTGGAGCGGATCATGCGCGGCGCCAAACGATCACTCTTGTAGAGATAGTAGAAGAAGGAGCGCAGCTCACAAAAGCGGTCGTAAATCTTCTCCAGATCCTTACTCTGCCCCTTAAAATCAAGCTTCTTGGCCCCTTTGCGCCCCTCTTTGATGCGCTTCTTCTCCTGCTTTTCATCCGGCTTTTCGGTGATGGAAAAAGAGATCTCATAGCTGGCCAGATGCTGAAACCCCTGACGAAGAACATTCTCAAAAGCCTGAACCGCATCGTAGACATCGATTTGGGACATAAATCCACACACTCCCAGTCAGCAGAGCCCCGTCCACAAAGGGGCGTTCCAGATCAGCTCAAACGCCACACTTCGCCCGTGCCGCCACAGGTGGCGCAGGTGACGTTGCAGCACCCCTCAAAGCAGCAGTCATCCGCCCCTTCAAAACGACCCCCCACCCCTTTACAATCGGGGCAGACCACCTTGCGCTCCACCTTCTTGGCGGAACGGGCCTTATCCGGGACACCCTGCAAGCAGAGACCCGTGGGATTGTTTGATGATGGACAGGGATTGGACATCGGGCGTAAGCTCCTCTCGTCGGATCGCTCCAGAGCGGCTGGAGCGCCTGTTAAAACATAGCGCAGAAGGCAAACCAAAAACCATGAACAAAGCGCGCTGGATTCTGCTGGGGATGGTGCTTCTGGCCCTTGCGGCGGGAGAGGTTCCTCTTCTGAGCTGGCCCTTTCGGCTGCTGGAGACCTTTTTCCACGAACTGAGCCACGGCCTGACCGCCATCGCCACCGGCGGTGAGATCGTCTCCATCAAGCTGATGTGGAGCGAAGGCGGGCTCTGTGTCCATCGGGGCGGCGTGCGGCTCTTTACCGCCTTCTCCGGCTACTTCGGCAGCGTCCTCTGGGGAGCAGCCATCTTTCTGGCCGCCACGGCGGTAAAACGGCGCAATGCCGTGCTGCTCTCCGGGCTCCTGGCGGTCACCGTGGGACTCTCCACCCTGCTCTGGATGCGTGACCCCATCTCGATTCTCATCG
>JADFWT010000016.1 GCA_015233785.1 Magnetococcales bacterium | reverse complement strand
GCGGCAGGGGGTGGGGCGCTTTGTCTACTTCTCCACGGCCCATGTTTATGGTGCACCGTTGGTCGGAGATCTCACCGAAGAGAGCTTTCCGCAGCCAAGCCACCCCTACGCCATTACCCATCGCACGGCGGAGGACTTTGTGCTTACAGCCAGTCGTCAGGGTCGGATTCGCGGCTTGGTGTTGCGGCTCTCCAACGGCATTGGTGCTCCGGCGGATCCCGATGTGGATCGCTGGACGCTGCTGGTGAATGATCTATGCCGTCAGGCGGTGACCAAGCACGCCCTGACGCTTCATTCAGCGGGTCATCAACTGCGTGATTTCATCACCATGGAAGATATCGGCAACGCTATGGCCCATTTACTGACGCTGCCGGATATAGCCTGGGGTGATGGGTTGTTCAACCTGGGCGGCGGGGCGTCGCATTCGGTGCTGGAGATGACCCGGCGCATTGTGGAGCGCTGCGATGTCACGCTGGGTTTTCAGCCTCCTATCTCCAGGCCGGAGGCAGCACCGGGAGAGAGCAGCAGCCAGACGCTGCACTACTCGGTGGCCAAGTTGGAGGATATCGGCTTTACCCCCCGAGGCCGTATCGATAAGGCCCTGGACGAGACCTTGCTACTCTGCAAGGCATCGTTTGCGGCTGAGTGATGGCTGAAGAACCGCTTCAGAGAGCCCCTGCGTCATGGTGAACAGCCCAGAGGTAACAGAGCAGGCCCCCCCGGCAGCGGATGCCCCATTGCCCAAGGTTTCGGTGGTGACGCCGATCTACAACGGGGCGCGCCATATTGAAGAGACCATCCGCTCGGTGATGGCCCAGAGTTTTGACGACTGGGAGATGATTGTGGTGGATAACGCCTCCAGCGATGAGAGTCGGGGGCATATTCGTCGTTTGATGGCTCAGGAGCCTCGCCTGCGACTGCTGGAGAGGTCATGGAACTCTGGCGGCCCGGCTCGGCCCCGTAATGACGGCATTCGGGTTGCGCGGGGGGAGTATGTGGCTTTTCTGGATGCCGATGATCGTTGGAAGCCAGAGAAATTGGCGCAGCAGGTGGCCTTTATTGAGGCCCCGGAGCAGGCTGGAACAGCGCTTGTTTTCTGCAAGATGCTGGTCTCTTATCAGAGTGGTGAGTTGGTGGCGTTGGGTCGGGAGTATCTGCCGCCGCCACCTCTGGAAAGTGGCGGCTGGTTCGAGCGGCTTTTGATGCACAACGTCATTATCACCGTCACGGTCATGGTGCGCCGTCAGGCGTTGATGGGGCTGCCGGAGCTGTTTCGGGAGGATCCCTATCTCAACACCTGGGAGGATCTTGATCTTTGGCTACGGCTAGCGCGTAGCGGCCATGGCTTTGCGTTTCAGGATGCCTTTCTGGCCATCTATCGCCACCATGATGAGAACCTGAGTGCTCCCTTTCGCCATGTACGCAACTGGTTTCGTCTCAACCGGCGTTGGGGGGCGGAAATGTCGCCCAGAATGCGGCGTTTTCGGTTCTGGAAAGGGGTGCGCATGGCGATGATCAACACCGCCACCAACTGGTTGATGCCCCGCTGGCTGCACCGGGCGATTCGAAACCGCTACCACCGGGCGACCACGGTGGAGTCCGACACTTAGGATCGGTGAGTGGTCGGGTCTAATATTTCCAGTTGCGCTCCCGGAAGTACTTCTCCACCCCGGAGTGGAACGGCACGGTGACGCCTTCGCGCATGGATTCGGCGGTGAGCTGGCGCAGCGCCGGATGTAGGTTGCGGAAGTCGTCGATGTTTTCAAACAGCGCCTTGGCGACGTTGTAGATCACATCCTCAGGGGCCTCAGTGGTGGTGACCAGCAGCGCCTTGACGCCAAACGACGGCGTGGCCTGATCGATGCCTTTGTAGAGCCCGCCGGGAATATCGGCAGCGACATAGTACTCATGTTCCGCCACCATATGGGCGACGCAGGGCGTGTTGAGAGGGACCAGATGTGATGGGGCGCTGGAGGCCGCGTCCTTGATGTTGGCGGTGGGGTGGCCCACAACGTAAAAGTAGCCGTCCAGCTTGCCGTCACGCAGCGCATCGGGCATTTCAGCGGCTTTTAGGCGACCCTCATGGGCCAGATCATCCTTGGAGATGCCGCAGACCCTAAACAGCTCCGAGGCGGTTCGTTCGCTTCCGGAGCCGGGGTTGCCGGTATTGATGCGCTTGCCCCGCACATCGGCCAGAGTCTTGATGTTGGCGCTGGCGCGGGTTACCAGGGAGACAATCTCTGGGTGCAGAGCTGCTACGGCGCGCAATTTCTCTTGTTTGTTGTTGAATGGCGGGTGACCGTGCCACGCCTTGAAGGCGGTATCGGCTTGTGCAACGCCAAGACTCAACTCACCCGCACCCAGGGTGTTGATGTTGTAAATGGAGCCGCCGGTAGACTCGACATTACAGCGAATGTTGTGCTGCGCACGATTTTTCTTCACCATGCGACAGATGGCACCCCCTGTGGGGTAATAGACCCCGGTGACGCCGCCGGTTCCTACGGTGATGAATCGCTCCTGGGAGCGGTCGGAATTGGGGGAGCAGGCACTTAGAAGAGCTGCAAACAGAATAAAAATCAGATGGGTTCGTTTCACGACGTGAACTCCAATCAACAATGAGAAAAAAGATCACCGTAGCCAACATCGGGGGGTGTTGTCCAAAGAAAAAAAAGTGTAGCGGAGGTGTTGAATAGGGGGAGAGGCCTAGGGGCACAAGGGTTGAGAGCTGTTAAGTAAGAATTATACAGCGTAGGTTTGAAAAGGGAATCGGACCCGTTGAAAGAGCTGAGGAGCAAGAGTGAATGGCCATACTGATCGTTGATGACATCCCGGAGCAGCGGCAGAAGATGCGGGAGATTTTGCAACTGGGATCGTTTGAACAGATTCTTGAAGCGGATAGTGCGCTGCACCTCTTCGAAATGCTGGGATTGGGAGAGAACCCCCGCGATGGCTATGAGGATCAGTCGATAAAGCTGATTTTGATGAGTGCCGATCTGGGCAGTCGGGAGGAGGGAATCAACACCTGTCGGGTGCTGAAAGAGTCTCGCCATCTTCGGGATATGCCGGTGATGATGGTCATGCCGCCCGGTCAACCCGAACAGTTGCCTCATGTGTTTTCCGCCGGCGCGGTGGACTACGTGATGCGCCCTGTCAACGAGATGGAGTTGTTGGCGCGGGTCTCCACGGTGCTGCGTCTCAAGGAGGAGATCGATAGTCGGCGGGCAAGGGAGTTGGAGCTTCTGGAGGTCACCCGCAAGTTGGCCGATGCCAACCGCATTCTTACCCGACTCACCTTTCTCGATGGGCTTACCGGCATTGCCAACCGGCGATACTTTGATGAGTTTCTCAAAAAGGAGTGCCGTCGTTCGGCCCGTCTTAAGAAGAATATCGCTTTGATCATGATCGATATTGATTATTTCAAGCCGTTTAACGATACCTATGGCCATCAGGATGGTGACGACTGTCTAAAACAGGTGGCGCAGGTGCTGGATGAGACGGTGAAACGGCCCGGCGATCATGTCGCCCGCTATGGTGGTGAGGAGTTTTCCGTCATTCTGGCCGAGGATGTGGATCAGGAGGGTGCCCTTACCGTGGCACAGAATCTACGGGCCAATATTGCTGCACTGGGCATCCCCCATGAGGGCTCCCAGGTGGCCGATCATGTCACCATCAGCGTTGGCATTGCCATGGGACGGCCCAGGCGCGGCAGCGTGCCGGAGAAGATTATCGTGGCGGCGGATCGGGCGCTCTATGAGGCCAAGCGTGGTGGGCGTGATCGGGTTCACTTCTCCACCACCATGCCGTTTGGTACGTAAACACCAGAGAGAATATTGCGGGGGGCCGGATGAAACGACCAAGTTGGGATCGGCACTGGATGGAGACCGCCAATTTGGCGGCTCAGATGAGTACTTGCGCTTCAGGGCGACAGGTGGGGGCGGTGTTTGTGCGGGATAAACGGCTGTTGGCGACCGGTTTCAACGGTGTGCCCAGCGGCTATCCCCACCCAACGAGCTGTCCCCGTCGGGAGGCCGGTCTGCCCAGCGGTCAGGGTTTGGAGATGTGCGTCTGTGCCCACGCCGAAGCCAACGGCATTGCCAACGCCGCTCGTCACGGAATCTGTCTGGAGGGTGCCACGGTTTATGTTACCTGCCAGCCGTGTGGATCCTGCATGGGGGCGCTGGCCAACGTCGGCATTCGCAAGGTGGCTTTTGCAGGGAGTTACCCAGACGAGCGCTCCAAGGGGATCGCCGAGTATGCAGGCATTGAGTTGGTTTCGCATGAGAGTGGCGGCGAATAAGCGCCTCTGGCTACGAACGTCCAGCGATTAAGCGTGGGCCACAGCGTTTTGAGGTCGGTTTCCACAGGCGAGCTCTCTCTGGTTTTTAGAGAGGTGTTTGGGGACCGGCTTCGGAGTTTCAGCTTCTCTGTCTGGCCATCATACGCATGTTCATGGGGTCGTGATAGTTGGGCATGGAGTGGCCAGCGTGGAGCGGATTGCCCATAAGATGGTGCTCCTCTTCCGACTGTGGAAATGCCTCGGCCAGATATTGCAGGCGCTCAATGGCACGGGTGAGGATGCGAAAGGCCAGCGACGGGTCGGTATGCATCTGGCTGATGAGACGTTTGCGGTCCAGACTCAGCAGCCAGGTATCGCCGATAGCGCGTGCAGTAATGGACCGTGTGGGTGCGCCCAGCAGCGAGGTGAGGCCGAGAATGTCGCCCTGTTTCAGTACAATCGGCTCACGCCAGGGCTCTTTTATGGGATTGCCGGGATAGAGGGCGATCTCGCCGGATTGAATGGTATAGAGGTGATCGGTCTGATCCCCTTTTGCAAAGATAAAGTCGCCATCGCGAAACAGCTGACCCAGTTTACGTTGATCCAACCCTTCTTGCTTGGGTTGATTCTGTTTGTCCCGCCTTGAAAACAGCATAGCCGCCATCCGTTCTTATTGTGGTGTTGCTCCTTGAGGATCCAACTGGACCTGGTCTGGATCCATTCGCTCGGTACGCGCCGTCAATGGCCGCGTACTTCAATTAAAAGCAGCTTCAATGCCAGAATGGCTAGTCTGTGGGGAATAATTTTATTTGGGCATTATTTCAGGCAGATGGCGCGAATTTCGCTACGTGGGTGCCAGGCAGGTCATGCGGCGTTGGGGGGCCGATAGGGAAAAAAGCGCCATCTGTATGGCATCCATGACGGGTGTCGGTATTCCGACGCTACCGGGATGGTGGTGTCATCGCCTCGGAGAAGCAGTGCACCGATGGAAAACGTTCAGAGCGTTGCGGGGCCAAGTCGGAGCTTGGGTGTGCCATGTGGAGCAGGTGTGCGATGCCGAAGGTCTCGGCGGCTGCGAGCACCTTTTCGGAGTCATCCACCATCAGCGTGGTGGCTGGGTCAAAGCCGATGATCTCTTGAAGTCGGCTCCAGAAGGCCGGTTCCATCTTTGGCAGGCCGATTTGGTGACTGGTGATGATGCTGTGGAAGTGGGGGCGCAGATCCACATGTTCCAGCTTGAGGTTGAGTGATCGCGGGTGGGCATCCGTGACCAGATGGATGGACAGCCCGGCTTGCTTGAGAAAGGCTAGCAGTGCCATGGCCTGGGGACGAGGTTGGATACGGTGGGCATCTCCCTTTTTAAGGGCCGGAATATCCAGCTTCAGGGTGTTTGACCAGTAGTCGATATCGTACCAGGCCAGGGTACCTTCCGCTTTTCGGTAGGCGGCCAGGACTGTGTGGCGCGCCTTTTCCAATGCCATCTTTTGGGCTTCGGCAAAGGCGTGGGGCACGGTCTCCAGGTAGAAGTGATCATCAAAGTGGCGGTCCAGCAAGGTGCCGTCCATATCCAGCAGGGCGGTTTTGACCTTGGGCCATTGGACAGGGGACATCAATCAGCCTCGTGCCAGGATGTGGCTACGTCCGCACTCCGGGCAGCCCCAGGTGCGTCCGTTGCATTTTACCAGCGTCAGGTTGGCGTTCATGCATTCGTGACAGAAGGCGAAGCCGCATTCGCAGTTCCAGGTAAAGCCGTTATCGGCCTTGCAGAGTTGGCAAGGCGGAAAGGATTTACGAGGTTTGCTGCGTCGAAGGCGGGTAGCGGGTTGGTCATCGAGTTTAGTAGGCATAAACGCTCCTTTGGGTTTGGGGAGTCCAGAGGGCCTCAGGCCTTCCGGCGGGTCCAGGGCAGAGTCCCGACAAGAGGGCAAGGCGGACAGAGTCCCCCAAAGAAAAAAAGAGGGGGCAAGGGAGACGGGGTCCCAAAAAACAAGAGCATCAAGTCCGATAGTCCGCATTAATCGTCACATACCCATGCGATAGATCGCTGGTCCAGACCTGCTCCGAAGCATCCCCAAGTCCCAAGTCGATAGAGATTCCAATCTCCTCTTCCCCCATCACCCGTGCGCCATCCTTCTCCCGGTAACCGGGTGAAAGGACACCATTTTCCACCACCGTAACATCTCCCAACCGAATGGCGATCCGATCTACATCCAGAGGCACCTTGGCGTAGCCCACGGCGCAGAGGATCCGCCCCCAGTTGGGATCACTGCCAAAGAGTGCGGTCTTTACCAGGGGGCTCTTGGCCACCGAGAAGGCTACCTGCTTGGCATCGGCCCGGCTTTTGGCCCCGGAGACGGTGATGGTGACGAATTTGGTGGCCCCTTCGGCGTCGCGGATGATGGCCTGGGCCAGATCAAGGCACACCCCCAAGATGGCCTCCATGAGCGGGGCTGCTTCCGGGCTGTCGGGGTCGTCGATAACGGCATGCCCTGCTGCACCGCTGGCAAAGAGCAGCACCGTATCGTTGGTAGAGGTATCACCATCGACGCTAATGCTGTTGAAGCTCTCCTCAATGGCCCGTGACAGCAGTGTTTGAAGCGCCTGTTGGGTAATGGCGGCATCGGTAAAGAGAAACGACAGCATGGTGGCCATATCGGGGTGGATCATCCCGGCCCCTTTGGCGATGCCGATCACTTCCACCGAGGCACCCTCTATAGAGGTGCTGCGTCTGGCCCCCTTGGGAAACGTATCGGTGGTCATGATGGCCTGGGCTGCCTCTTGCCAGCCGCCGGGAGCCAGTTTTTTGGCCATTTCCGGCAGTGCGGCGGCGGGTTTCTCCATAGGCAGACGCTCACCGATGACGCCGGTAGAGGCGAGAAATATCTCCGATTCCGGCACACCCAGCAGCTCGGCGCACTGTTTGCCCAGCGCCAAAGCATCGTCCATGCCCTGGGGGCCGGTTCTGGCGTTGGCGTTACCGGAGTTGACCAGTAGTGCCCGCGCACGCCCGACAGCCAGTCGCGCCCGACAGATCTCCACGGGTGCTGCCACCACCTGGTTTTGGGTGAAGACCCCGGCCACGCTGCATGTGTTCTCCATCTCCACCAGCAACAGGTCCACCATATCGTGGCGTTTGATGCCGCTGGCGGTGGCGGTGGTCTTAAATCCGGCGATGGACGGCAGGTCGGGAAATCTAGGGGCTCCGACGGCCATGGTCTGCTACTCCTCATGAAAAAGGGCGACGACAATGGATGCAGATCGTGCCCAAGCTGTTAGAATAGGCCGATTGTCGCACAAGACGACCGGGGTTGGGAACAGGTTTCCAGAGGGGTTTGGCAGGATCTTTGGGTGTGAGGCGAAGTATGCATGGTTTAGAGGAAGGCTCCTTTCGGGAGCGGCTGGGTGGACGGTTTGACGGCATGATTCGGGTGGAGGGGCTGGCGCCGCTCTGCGCCGAGGTGGCCCGCCACGAAAGTTGGCATCTGCTGGCCCCCAGCGGCGATGAGGAGGATCGGCAGATCAGTGGCTCCGAGGCGTGCGGGCAGTTGCAGCACATGGTGGAGGAGATTCTCAAAGAGGAGCGGGGTGTGTGGACCACTATGGTCTATGCCCAGAGTCTGGAGGATCCCTGGATTATCAAGGTATTTCATCCTCGTCGGGCCGGTTGCGGTTGCGGTGACAGTGGTGGCGGGATCACGCCGTGGCGGGTCTTCTCCCGAGTGACGCCGGAGCCGGTGCCGGAGTGGAATCCCGAGGGGTGTGAGATTCCAGAGGCCAAGGGCTCCTGGGTTTCGAAGCTATTCTCATGAAGGGGCCGTTGATTCTGGTCTCAGCGGGTCTGGTGGTTCATGAGCGGCGGGTGCTGTTGGGGTGTCGCGGGGCCAAGGGGCCGCTTCAGGGGTGTTGGGAGTTTCCCGGCGGCAAGGTGGAGCCCGGCGAATCCCCGGAAGAGGCGCTGGTGCGGGAGATGCGTGAAGAGGTGGCGCTGGAGGTGGATGATCTGGTGCCCTGGCGTTTTGTCTCCTACGGTTATCCCGCCTATCATGTACTGATCAACGTGTTTCACTGCCGGCGTTATAGCGGAGAGCCGAAGCCGGTGGATCCCGAGGTGCTGGATGTGCGTTGGGTGGAGGCTGCGGAGCTGGACGGTTTGAAGCTTCCTCCGGCCAATGAACCGCTGTTGGCAGGGTTGATGAATCTGCTGCAAAAGGGGTGAAGAGGAGGGTGGATCGGTTTGCAGGGGGGGAGACTACAACACCCGATGCGTCAAACAGGGAATCCGCTTACGACAGCGCCGAATGCGTGCCGGGTCGATCTCTGCCACGGCGACGCCTTCGCCATCGGGGACGCGGGCGATCACTGTGCCCCATGGCTCGACAATCATCGAGTGGCCATAGGTACGTCGCCCGCCGGGATGCTTGCCCCACTGCCCGGCTGCCAGCACATAGCTGAAGTTCTCCACCGCCCGCGCCCGCAGTAAAAGCTCCCAATGATCTTTGCCGGTGTTGAGCGTGAAGGCCGCCGGCACGGTGAGCAGGGAAGCGCCTTGTGCGGCAAGCCGGCGGTAGAGCTCAGGAAAACGCAGATCGTAGCAGACCGATAGACCGATGGTGCCGAAGGGGGTATTGGCGGTTACCGGCGTGGTGCCGGGGGCGACGCTGCTGGACTCCTGAAAGGCGCTGACATCCCGCTTGGCCACCGCTGGGCCCAGGGCCACATCAAACAGATGGATTTTGTGGTAGCGGGCCTGGATAGCACCCTGGTGGTCGATGACGAATGAGGTGTTGGTCACCTTATCGCTGTCCGGTATGGCCAGGGCCAGAGAGCCGCCGACGATCCATACGCCGTGCGCTGCGGCATAATCACTGAGAAAACCCAGCGTCCGACTCGCTTCGAACCTCTCTCGATAGGGGGGCTGGCTGGGATCATCCAGGGCGTTGAAGTGCTCTGGCAACACCAGCAGCCCGGACCCTTGTGAGACCGCCTGATCCATGAGCTGTTCGGCGCGGGCCAGATTGGCTTCTGGCTCTGCACCGCTGCTCATCTGGATCACCGCCGCCAGAAAGGGGTCGGCGGCGGTTGGTGTAATGGCCTCTGTCATCAGCCTGCCAGCATCTCATCGAGCTTGCCGTCAAACTCCAGCTCATAGAGATCATCGCAACCGCCTACATGGGTCTCATCAATAAAGATCTGCGGCACGGTACGCATGCCTTTGGATTTCTCCAGCATCTCTTCCCGGCGGGCCGGCTCCTTGGTGAGATTGACTTCGGTATAAGCCGCGCCCTTTTTATCCAGCAGCATTTTGGCGCGTACGCAGAATGGGCAGACGGTGGTGGAGTAAATGACGATATCGGGCATGATGCGCGCTCCTCGAAATCGGGGTTGTCGACGGGCTCACGCCTCATAGAGGCCGCGAGGTTGGGCCGCCGGAGTTTTGGTTCGTAACAATGTGGCGATGATGACGCGTTCCGCACCCGCCTCTTTCAAGACAGCTACGGCCTCATGCATGGTGGAGCCGGTGGTGAGCACATCATCCACCAGCAGAATGCGTCGGCCCGCGATGCGGCGGGGTTCGGCGCGAAATGCACCATGCAGATTACGGCGTCGTTCATCGCTATACAGTTCGGTTTGTGGCGTAGTCATTCTGATGCGCTTGAGGCTGTTTGTCGATAGGGGGCAGTCCATTTGGTGGGCCAAAGATCGGGCCAACAGTGCCGCTTGGTTATAGCGTCGTGCCACAAGTCTTCGATAATGCAGTGGAATCGGAATAATAAGATGGGGATTTTCTTGTGTGAAGGACACTTCAAGTTGTGACCACATGAGCGCTGCCAGCAGCGGTGCCCACTCGGTTCGATCACCAAACTTGTAGCGCAGCATCATGTTGTCCAGGGGGGATTGATACCAGAAGGCGCTATAGACGGCATCGGCGGGGGTGCCCATCTCTGGGCATTCGGTACAACTGGTCAGGGGTTCCATGGTTACCGCCCCGCACCCCTGGCAGAGATGGCGGGGGGCATCGGGCAACGTCTCCATGCAGGTATCGCAAAGGCCGGGATGGTGGGGTATGGGCGTCTTGCAGAGGGGGCAGATGGGGGGGTAGAGCGCATCAAGAAGCCGCCCCCCAAGCCGCTTCAGACCCGGAAGAAGACTGCCCGGCATCGGCTCTTCCGTCGTGCCCCCGCTCTGTGTCATGCTGGCTTCTGTGTGTGATGATTCCATTGTCCTGTCCAATATTCCTGTGGATGCCTCTTAACTGCCCAACGTACCGAGTTCAACGCCATGACCAGCCCCGAAACCGACGTCACGCCCAGCCCCGAACCGCTCTCCTTTCATCCGCCACAGGCTGCCGTAGCGCTTGATCCGCGCCGCTTGCGCCGGGCGTGGCAGCGGGCTGAGCCGGAGACCACCGGTGCCTTCAACAAGCTGGCTGAGATTGATGCCATGCTGGTGGATCGTCTGGAGATGATTAAGATTGACCCCCAGCGCATGTTGGATCTCGGTTGCCGCACCGGGAGGGTTTCGAGCCTGCTTCGGGCGCGCTGGCCCCAGGCGAAGCTGGTCACCGCCGGGCTGGAGTCCTCCTGGTTGGCGCGTTATGCCGGCACCGGATCGGATCTCTGTATCACCGTAGAGTCGCCGACCTTGCCGTTTGCCAATCGCAGTTTTGATCTGGTGCTCTCCGGCATGGCGCTGCACTGGTTGGGGGATCTTAACACGTCGTTACGGGAGATTCGGCGGATTCTGCGGCCTGATGGGCTGTTTTTGGCTGCGATTCCCGGAGAGAGCACCTTGCAGGAGCTGCGCATCTGCCTGGAGGAGCTGGACCGACGCCGTTACGGCAAAGCGTGGCCTCGGGTGCCCATGCTGCCGGAGATTCAGAAACTTGGCGATCAGATGGTGAAGGCGGGTTTGGCGCTGACGGTGGTGGATCGGATTTCGGTAGAGCCGAGGTTCAGCAGTGTAGCGGAGCTGCTGCGTACCCTTAAGCAGATCGGTGGTGGAAATCACCATCAACAGCGCCCTCCCGGCCTGACCGGGAAAGGGTTTGCGCTGGAGCTGGCGCAGATCTACAAGGAGCGCTTTGGGGATAAAGGGGGGCTCCCGGCGACGCTGGAGATTCTGTTTTGCCACGGCTGGAAGGAGCCGGCAGGGCGAGGGTGACGTGATGCTCGTTAGCTGAACGCTCGCATCAAACGTGCCCGCATAGCATTGAATTGTCCTACCTGCTGCTGTAACTGCGCACTGAACGCCATAGGTGGAGCGGCTTTGATGATGTCCTTCTCTGGGGGCTCTTGGAGCTGGCTCTGGAAGGAATTTACGACATCCGGCTCTGCAAGTTGCGCCAGTTCATGGGCATCGAGTGCGTCCTCTCCCGGTTCAATCCGGAACGCCTGAATGGTGATGCCGGGGATTCCGAAACCGCCGTCAAAGCCCAGGTTGCCATCCAATCCGCCACCCAGGGCGGCAGGCGGCGGGGCGTTGAAAATTCCCGAATCTCCTGATGAGGTCATCAGACGAGAAGATGCAGAGGTTTGGCCTCCGCCAGGATTGTTGATGACGTTTGCCGAAGTGAGGCGTCCGGCATTGCTGTCCAGGGCGGTGGTTACTGAGCTGTCGGATGTGGCGTCGCCAGGTGTGCCGTTGTTGGTGGTGAGCCAGGCCGAGGGCGAAAAAATGGGCGTGTTGTCACTGTCGGCATTGTCGCCGTTCTGGGAGCCGCTGTCACCGAAGCCGCTGTCACCGGAGCCGGCCGATGGTCTCATGCCACTCCAGAAGATTGTGGGGATCAGGGGTGCCGTACTGGTGGTGGTACTGGAAATATTGGTGATGGTCAGGGAGGTGTTGTCCGAGGCGGTCCCCTGGATGTCGTTGGTGGAGGTGACCAAGCTGTTATAGAGCCCGCTGGCCCCGGAGTCGCCGCCGTCACCGACATTATTGCTGAGTGTCACGGTACTGGAGTTGAAGTTAAGCGTGCCCAATGTGTAGATGGCCCCGATACCGTGTCCGCCGACGCCGATGCTGGCGTTGCCACCACCACCACCACCACCGGCCCCGAAGTTATAGGAGAGGGTGCTGCTGGCGATATTCAGTATGCCGGAGGCGGTATTGTGGATGCCGCCGACGGCGTGTCCACCCCACGCCCCGCCGCCGGTGCCCTGATTCCGATTGGAGACACCGCCGCCGCCGCCGCCGATGGAGATGGAGCCCACAGCCGCCGTACCGCCCTTACCGCCGGAACCCCAGATCCACGAATAGCCGCTGGCTTCCGCGCCTCCGGTGGAAGAGCCGCCTTGGCCATGATAAGCGGTGTACGCGGGTGTGCCGGGGTAGCCGCCATCGCTGCCTGATCCGCCGCTGCCAGCAGTTGCGGTATAGTAGGTGCCATTGATGGCAAAAGCACCTCCAGTACCGCCTCCTATCCCGTTGTAGCCGCCACCGCCACCGCCACCAGAGGCGAGGGTGCCGCTTCCTGCGCCGCCGCCGCCGCCGGAGGCGAAGTTCATGGTAATGGTGCTGTTGACGACACTCAGGGTGCCGGCGTTGTAGATACCGGCTCCCAGGGAGCTGCCTCCCTGGTTGGCATCGCCCAGTGCACTGCCATCGCTGCCATCGCCATAGAGCAGACCATGGGTCACGATCAGGCCATCCATCTTGACGGTGCCGCTGGAGATGTTGAAGACCCGGCTGCTGTAGTTGGCATCAATGGTGACATCGGCGATCAGGTCATCGTCGATGTCGCCGTCGATTTCGAGATTTTTACTGATGGCCAGCTCTCCCGATGAGAGCGTCACCGTCATCGAGCTGTTGAAGGTGATGGTATCGCCGGAGGTGGCATCGGAAATTGCCTGTCGTAGGGAGCCGGTTCCGCTGTCGGCGTTGCTGGTCACGGTGATGGTGGCCAGGGCGTAATCGTAGCTCTGCTGGGTTTCCGTATCGAGAATCGACGTTGTTTCCACCACGCCGGAGACCACCTCAAGATCCCAATTTCCACCTTGTTGCGCCGCGGCGGTACGGTCGTTTGAGGCGGCCACATCGGCGCCGGTCAGATGGGCAATCTCCTCCACGAAGGCGGCCCCGTCATCGCCGGATGCCGTTCCGCAGGCGTAGAGCAGAATATCGCCATCCTGGTTCAGGGCATCGCCTATGGCCGACCACGCTTCACGCTGGTGCTCGGCGCTCTCCATGCTCTCCAGATTGACCCATTCGGTGCCCAGCCAGAGATTACCTTCGGAGCCGTGGCTCATGATGTGAATGGCTGAGAGATTCTCTCGCCCTGCCAAGCTTTGGGCTATCTGCTCCAGGCCGTTGCCTCTGGCATTCAGCAGCACAGCGGTGACGCCTTCGGCCACACCGGAGAGCAGATGTTCATAGTCTTGCACCAGTCGCGTATCGACAAACAGCACCTCATCATGGCGACCGGTTGGTGCCATTTCGAGCTGGTTATCCGGTTGGTTCAGGACATCTGAATCGGTCGAATTCTGGATTTCGATCACAACTTGTTGGGAGTCCGGCCCATCTGCCAGTGCCTCAACCCCGGTAACCACGGCGGCGGCATCCAATAGAATGCGCGGTTCCAATGCTGTGGCAGCCACCTTTGTGGCGATTGGATCCAATTTAGTTATGGAATGGTTTTCCATCGCGATGGAGCTGCGGTCAGATAACGGCCTGTGAGCACAGTCGGAGATAGAGGACACGGCGGATATTCCCTTGATAGACGGGGCACAAGTCATTTTCTGGTTAATAGGGCAAGTGCGAACAGGTGATGCTGACGCCTAAGAGATACCCCAGCACAAACACACCAAGAACAAAGGGCCTTTCCCCTGGGCTGCAAGCAAGGAGAGTCCAGGCTATTACCCCTAGGTATAAACCCTAAGAAGATTATAAAAATTTATCGATTTATACGTAAGTCGTCAAATTAAATATAATTTTTTCATAAAACATCAGTCACACCATGTGTTTATAGGGAGGGACAATATGAAGATAGATTTGCTCGTGCAGATTGATGAAAAAATCACCTTAATGCACTTCAAATCCAAGCAAAACAACTTAAATTTGTGATGTAGATGGGTGTATTTTGGTAGAAATATGATGAATACAAACTAAAATAATTAAATAGTGCGGAAGCGTTGGCGCATTCTAATGAGGTGCCTGTCGTAACGGCATATCCTGCCTTTTGTGTTTCACCAAAATTCTTGTAAGAAAAAGATACGGCTACGACTGCATGATTCCCATAGCAAAACAGCCCGATCCTTAGGGTTCGGGCTGTTTTGCGTCCATGTTTGATCGTTAAACAGTTAAGGTGCTCAGTTGGAAAGAATCTCTGATATACGGAAAGCAATGTCCAGACTTTGGCGTGCATTGAGACGCGGATCACAGGTGGTCTCATAACGCTGATTGAGATCGGCTTCCATCACCTTGTGGGAGCCGCCTACGCACTCGGTGACATCGGAGCCGGTCAGCTCAAGATGAACCCCCCCGGCTACGGTCCCTTCTGCCTTGTGAATTTCGAAGAAGTGCTCAATTTCCTGGAAGATATGTTCGGTAGAGCGGGTCTTGTGGCCGGTGGAGGCGGTAAAGGTGTTGCCGTGCATGGGGTCACAGCTCCAGATGACCGAGCGCCCCTCTTTTTGTACGCCGCGCAGCAGCTTCGGCAGGCCGTCGCCAATCTTGTCGTGTCCGAAGCGGGTGATCAGAGTCAGGCGACCGGGGATATTCTCCGGGTTGAGCTTATCGCAGAGGCCGATTACATCTTCGGCCGTGGCGGTGGGGCCGATTTTGCAACCGAGAGGGTTCTGAACGCCACGTAAAAACTCCACATGGGCACCGTCCAGATGGCGGGTCCGCTCGCCGATCCAGAGCATGTGCGCCGAACAGTCGTACTGGAGGTTCGACAGCGAATCCACCCGAGTCAACGCCTGTTCATACTCCAGAATCAGCGCCTCATGGCTGGTGTAGTACTCAATTTCCCGGAGCATGGGTGTGTTTTTTGCCGTGACGCCGGCCACTTCGAAAAAGCGTAGCGAGTTGTCGATGCTCTCGGCCAACTGGGCGTAGCGCTGTCCTTCTGGACTTGCGGCGACAAAGTCCTGATTCCAGTTGTGCACCTTGCGCAGGTCGGCATAGCCGCCGTGGGTCAGGGCACGCAGCAGATTCAGGGTGGCGGCGGATTGAAAATAGGCCCGCTCCAGTCGTTTGGGATCGGGCATGCGTGCCGCTTCGCTGAAGTAGGGGTCGTTCACCGATTCCCCGCGAAAGCTGGGTAGTGAGACGCCGTTTTTGGTCTCTGTGGATTTGGAGCGCGGCTTGGCAAACTGTCCGGCGATGCGGCCCACTTTGACAATCGGCTTATTGAGGCCATAGGTGAGAATCACCGCCATCTGCAACAGCACTTTCAGCTTGTCGCGGATGGAGTCGGCAGTAAAATTGTTGAACGACTCGGCGCAATCGCCCCCCTGGAGCAAAAACGCCTCTCCCTTGGCAACCTTGGCCAGACGCTTCTGCAGCGAGCGCACCTCACCGGCAAACACCAGAGGTGGAAACGAGCCGAGATTGTCAAAGCTCTCTTTCAGGCGGTCCTGGTCGGGCCATTCAGGCTGTTGCAGCGCTTCATGGCGGCGCCAGGAGTTGGGATCCCAGGTTTTGGACACAATCATTTACCACGCAGTTGTATTTGGTTCATTCACCCGCCGTATGACGCCTAAACGGCGGCTGTTTGCGCCTCTTCTGTGGCCGGTGGGCCTTCTAAAAGTGCGCTGGCGGATTCAAAGATTCTCCCAGAGGGTAATATGTCCTTGTCCAGTTCCTCAATGGCCTTTGTCAGAGCGTCGGTCACACGCTGCGCTTTTCCGGGGGTCAGTTTCATGCCGAATAGGTCTTTGACGTAGAACACATCCACCACTCTTTCGCCATAGGTGGCAATCTTGGAGGTGGCAATCTGAAGCCCCTGCTGAGAGAGGGATCGGGTGATGGTGAACAGCAGTCCCGGTCGATCCAGTGTGGTGATTTCCAAGATGGTGCAGATATCGGAAAAGTCGTTATCCACCACCACCTGGGTGGTCACCACGAACCCCTGTCCGGCCACCTTGGTCAATCGGGGGAGGTTTTTATTCAGCAGTGTCTCCGGGTGGACCTTGCCGAACAGAACCTGCTGCAACACCTCCTGCACCTCGGCCCGCCGTTTGGGATCCACCAGCGGTTTTCCGGTCAGCTCCTGCACCACAAACACATCCAGTACCATGCCATCCTTGGTGGTGTCGGCATTGGCGAACAGAATGTTGGTCTTGGCGGCGGCCAGCGCTCCGGCGATCATGGCGAACAGTCCCGGATGGTCCTGGGTATGCACCAGGATTTCGGTGGTTTCCGATTCGGTCATATCCCGCAGCACGATAGCCAGGGGCTCATCCAGCCACGCCACCAGTGATAGATAGTGTGCCGCCAGGGTTTCGGCACCGTAGTAGATCAGGTAGTCGGGATAGTAGCGCTCCAGATAGCGCTCCATGCCGGGGGCCTCTTTTTGCCCTCTGAGCAGAGCGCGCACCTCCTGTTTTTTCTCTTCGGCCAACTCGACCAGCTCGGCGGGCCCGAACACTCCCCGGTTGAGAATCTCCTGGGTGCGGGCGTGCAGCCTTCTCAGTAAGGTCGCTTTCCAGGAGTTCCAGACGCTGGGGCCTACGGCGCGAATATCGGCCACGGTCAGCAGCAGTAATAGATCCAGTCGTTCGGTGTTGGCCACCTGTTTGGCAAACGCGGCCAGGGTGTCGGGGTCGTTGATATCGCGCCGAAAGGCGGTGCGGGAGAAGATCAGATGGTGACGCACCAGCCACGCCACCAGCTCCACGCTGGGTTCGGCCAGGCCGAGGCGAGCGCAGATCACCCGTGCCATCTCCGCCCCTTTGATTTCGTGCAGACCGCCGCGCCCTTTGGCGATATCGTGCAGCAGCGTCGCCAGGTAGAGAATCACCTGGTTGGGCACTTGCTTGATCAGCCGGGTGGAGAGGGGTAGCTCTTCGGAGAACTTGCCCTGTTTGATATGGCGCAGTGCCTCCACCGCCCGGATGGAGTGCTCATCCACCGTGTAGACGTGAAACAGGTCGTGTTGGGTCTGGCCGGTGATGCGTCCGAACTCGGGGATATAGCGTCCCAGCAGACCGCAGGTATTCATGCGATCCAGCACCCAGGCTACGGCCCGCTTGCCGTTCAGCATCTGGAGGAAGATACTGTTTACCTCGCTGTTCTGACGGAAGGCGCGGTTTGCCAGGGATAGGGATTGGGTCACCCAGCGCAGTGTCTCAGGGTGGATCCCCTTGGCGTTGCGTTGGGCCACCTCGAAGACTTTCATCAACCGGGGGGGGTGGTCGTTGAAGCACTCGGGCCGATCCACGATCACCTTGTCCTGGGCCAGATAGAAGACGTCCTCCAGCAGGTGGGGTTTGTTCTCGCCGCTCTCGGGGTTTCCGGTTTCGTAGTGTTGCAGCAAAATTTGCGTCAGATGGCCGATCTGTTTGGCCATCTGGTAATAGCGGCGCATAAACAGTTCCACGCCGCGCATACCAGGTCGATCCCGATAGCCAAACTCACTGGCGATCTCCACCTGTTGGTTGAAGGTCAGCCGATCCTCCCGCCGTCCGGTGCGATAGTGGAGCGCATTGCGTACCCGCCACAAAAAAGCCCGGCTTTTGGTGAAGGTGCGAAACTCCTCTTCGGTAATCACCCCTTGGGCCACCAGCTCTCTGGGTCTCTGCACCTGATAACGGTATTTGGAGATCCAGAAAAAGGTGTGGATATCCCGCAGGCCGCCGGGGCTCTCTTTGACGTTGGGCTCCAGGTAGAACATGGAGTGGCCGAAACGTTCATGGCGCTTGTGGTGTTCGATGAGCTTGGCCCGCAGAAAGGCGGCGGGATTATGTTGCAGCACCTCCGAGTTCAAGGTGGCCTTGTAGTGGTCGAACAGTTTCTGGTCTCCGGCCAGAAAGCGCGACTCCAGCATGGAGGTGCGGATCTCCAGCTCGGCATGGGCTTGCTCCACGCAGGCGTTGATGTCGCGCACCGCATGGCCAAGATCGATACCCAGATCCCAGAGAAAGTAGAGCATGGCCTCTACCTGACCCTCCAGCGCCTTGCTGGGGTCGCCTTCCGGCAGCAGAAAAAGTAGATCCACGTCGGAGCAGGGGGCCAGCTCACCGCGTCCGTAGCCGCCGGTGGCAACAAGGGCGAATGGGGTCTCTTTGGGCTTGCGGGTTTTCATGCGTTGGCGGATTTTTCCCGCCAGACGCGGCAGTAGGGGTCCGCCCTCCTTGGCTTCTGGCGATTGCTCTTCCAGGGCGGCCCGGTGGTGGACAGAGAGTGCATAGAGTCGGCGGAGCAGTTGATCCATCACATAGGTGTGGCCCTGGACGATATACTTGCCTCTGGCACCCACCAGATGGTGCCGCCTGAGACGATCACGACCGTACTCCAGGGTAGCTCGAAACAGCGTCAGGAGCTTTCCGCGCTTCGGCTCTTCCAGGGCTGGTTGGTCCGACTCGGCGAGAATCTCCTCAATGCGCAAATCGAGATCGGTGACATCAATCAACAGACGCTTCTTGAATTTGGCCACGTTTACCTCTTGACTGGGCTCTGGACTGGGGAAGAGCCTTTCCCCCGAAGATGCTGGGAACAACCTTGATGGCGTTGTGCCCCGCGTGGTACATATCGTGGTTGGTTATAAAGCCTTAACGGCGCTCAGCTGGCGGACCAGAAGCGGCCCGCTGCAACCGGCCCTGATCTCTAGATCGGCAAGGAACCACATCGCGATGTTCAAAAAACTCATGGGGCTGTTCTCCACCGACATGGCCATAGATCTCGGCACAGCCAATACGTTGGTCTACGTGCGCGGCAAGGGTGTAGTGCTCTCCGAACCTTCGGTGGTAGCGATCCACGAAAATGCCCGAGGTCAGCGCAAAGTGCTGGCGGTGGGCAACGAAGCCAAACGGATGCTGGGTCGAACGCCGGGTAACATTGTCGCCACTCGTCCGATGCGCGATGGTGTGATTGCCGATTTTAAAGTTACCGAAGAGATGTTGAAGCATTTTATCCGTAAGGTCCACAAACGGCGTCGCCTCACCTCTCCGAGAATCATTGTCTGCGTCCCCTTCGGTGCCACCCCGGTGGAGCGTCGAGCCATCACCGAGTCGGCCAACAAGGCCCGAGCGCGAGAGGTTTTTCTTATCGAAGAACCCATGGCAGCGGCCATTGGAGCGGGTCTTCCGGTGACCGATGCCAGCGGCTCCATGGTGGTGGACGTAGGGGGCGGCACCACCGAGGTGGCCATTATATCACTTGGAGGCATTGTTTACTCGCGCTCAATCCGCGTGGGCGGCGACAAGATGGATGAGGCCATTGTTGCCCATGTGCGCAGAAAGTACTCTCTCCTGATCGGCGAAGGGACTGCTGAGACCATTAAAATTCAGATTGGCTCGGCCTTTCCTCTACCGGAGCGGCTGGAGGTGGAGGTGAAAGGGCGTGACCTGGTTAACGGCGTGCCCAAGCACCAGATTATCTCCGACCCGGAGATTCTCGATGCGCTGGCCGAGCCCATCAACGCCATTGTCGAAGGGGTTCGTGTCGCCCTGGAGCGTACGCCCCCTGAGTTGGCGGCGGACATTGTGGATCGCGGTATTGTGCTCACGGGCGGCGGAGCACTGCTCCGGGGGTTGGATACCCTGCTGGCCGAAGAGACCGGCCTGCCGGTAATCATCGCCGAAGATCCCCTCTCCTGTGTGGTGATGGGCTCCGGGAGGGCTCTGGAAGAGCTGGATACCATGTCGGATATTCTGATGGATCGGTAGCTCCATGGCCCCACTCTGCAGAGCCGTCACAAGCCGGTCTTCCAAGGATCGGCTTTTTTTTGTCAATCATAAGGTAAAAAAACATCCATTTGTGTAGGATAGGGTCAGAGTGCCATCAGGCGTCCACCCCGGATTCACACAAGGCGACCACCACCACGGCATGCTTTCGGCTCTGCTCCATCTGCTGCAACAGAACCGGCGACAGATAACCGCCGGATTTTTGATGCTCTGCGCCCTGACGCTGATGTTGGCCTCTCGTGCGGCGCCGCCCAATCTTTCCACACTGTATGTGGTGACGCTGGATCTGTTTGGTCCGGTGCAGCGGGTGCTGGGCTCGCCGCTGGAGTTCTATCGCAGTGCTCGGGCTCGCTATGATGAGATTCGCCGGGTGGATCAAGATAACCGTGCCCTGAAGGCCTCCTTGGCCAGCCAGAGCAGCGACCGGGTGAGGATGATGGAGCTTCTCAAGGAGAACCGCCGTCTGCGCACGCTGCTGGGGATCCCTACCGATCCCAGCTATCGCATGTTGGCAGCACGCATTGTGGGCAACTCGTCGTCATCGTTCTCCCGCGCTTTTACGCTGCACATCGGTAGCCGCCACGGCGTGATCTCGGATGCTGCTGTCGTGGCGGCCGACGGTCTTATCGGGCGGGTGGCCCATGTAGGTAACAACAGTACGCTGGCGCTGTCCATTCACGATCTTAACTCCCGCATTCCGGTGATGACTCAGCGAACCCGTATACGCGGTATCGCCAGCGGCACCAATACGCCGGTGCTGCATATGGCCTTTGTGCCCAAAGAGGCGGATATCATGTACGGCGACCGGGTGATCACCTCCGGGGCCGGTGGGGTTTTTCCCAAGGGGATCATGGTGGGGCGGGTGATTGAGGCGCAATCCCACGATGCCGGGCTGTTCCAGAAGGTGGTGATACGGCCCGAGGCGGATGCCGACCGGGTGGAGGAGGCGCGTCTGTTGATTCGCCAACCACTCAAAGCGCCAGTCAAGCGCCCCACGGCTCCCGCCGAGCGCCAGACGCCACCTGCCCCTCTGGCCGCATCGGATGCGTCCGCCTCTCAAGCGGCTGGGGAGTGAGGTGCAGATGCTGGCTGCCCTGCTGATTTCCTGGATTCCGGCCCTTACGGTGTGGTTGGCGTTGGCTATCCAGGAGTTGGCTCTGCCGTGGCAGACCTGGTCATTTTTTCGGCCTGATCTGGTGATGATTGCGCTGTTTTACTGGCGGCTGTTTCGTCCGGACCGTTGCGGTTTCGGCGTGGCTTTCAGCGCCGGATTGGTGTTGGATCTGCTCTCTGGCGGCCTGCCGGGGCTCAACGCCCTGACCAAAATCGGCACGCTGCTGCTGGTGGATGCCTATGGCCAGCGACTGCGTACCGTGGATTTTGTATTGCTGCCTCTGGTGCTGATTGTGCTGCTGTTGCTGGAGAGCCTGATACAGTGGGGGCTTCTGGGCCTGCTCAGCGTGCCGACGCCCCACTGGCCGATGATTCTCGGCAAACCGGCGGCCACCGCCTTGCTGACGCCGCTGGTGGCGGCCATGCTGATCCATATTCACCGCAACTGGCTGGAGGCGCGAGACTAGATGCTGGAGGATGATCAGGAACGGTTTAAGGATGAAGCGCGGCGTCGCCTGATTATCATGGGGGGGGCCAGTGGCTTTCTCTTTTCGTTGCTGGGGGGGAGGCTGTTTCATCTCCAGGTGCTGAAGGGTGCCGCCTATCGTGATATGGCCGAAGAGAACCGTATCAGTATGCATCCGATTCCCCCCCATCGGGGCCGTATGCTGGACCGCTTTGGGGCGGTGTTGGTGGAGAATCTTCCCGACTATCGGTTGGCCATCATCCCGGAGCTGTCGGGGGGGCTCTCGACGCAGCTTGAGCGGCTTAAGCCCTATCTGGACCTGAGTGATGCCGAGATCAAGGCGGCCCTGGATCGGGCACGCCGCCAACGCAGCTTTCTTCCCTTCAAGGTGAAGGATCACCTCACCTGGGAGCAGATTGCCCGTATTGAGGCGCGTATCCATAAATTTCCCGGCGCGGTGATTGAGGCGCTGCCTCTACGCACCTACCCCTTCGAGAGTACCGCTGCCCACATTCTCGGCTATCTGGGTGAGAACACCAAACGGGACCGTAAACGATTCCGTTATCTGCGTTATCGTTCAGGAGATTTGGTGGGAAAAACCGGCATCGAACGTAGCTTCGAGCCTCGACTCAGGGGGCGGGAAGGGGTGCGGGAGATGGAGGTGAATGCCCGTGGCCGTCAGGTTCGGGAGCTGCACAGCTCTGAGCCCCTTCCCGGATTGGATCTGCATCTGACGTTGGATGTGGATCTTCAGCATCAGGCGGAGCTGGCCCTGGGTAACCAGGCCGGGGCGGTGACCGCCATTGATGTGCGCTCCGGGGAGATTCTGGCCATGGCCAGCCGTCCCGGCTACGACCCCAACCAGTTTATTCGCGGTTTCAGTACCAAGCAGTGGCAGGCGCTGCTGGCGGACCGGGACCGTCCGCTGACCAATAAGGCGATTCAGGGGCAGTATCCACCGGCCTCTACCTTTAAAATCATTGTGGCGTTGGCGGCCCTGGAGGCGGGGGTGATCGACCCGGAGGAGCGGCTCTTCTGCGGCGGCCATCTGGAGCGCTACGAGAGCAAATTCTACTGTTGGAACAGCTACGGACACGGGCGGCTCAATTTTCAGCAGGCCATGGCCAAATCGTGCGATGTATACTACTACCGGGTGGCGGAGCGATTGGGGATCGACGCCATTGAAAAGCAGGCCAGACGGCTGGGTCTTGGCGAGCTGACCGGCGTGCCGCTGGGGGGAGAGAAAAAAGGGCTGATCCCCTCCAGGGCGTGGAAAATGTCCACGCTGAAGCGCGCCTGGTTTCCTGGTGAGACGCTGATTTCCGCAATCGGTCAGGGGTTTGTGCTCTCCACGCCGCTGCAACTGGCCAATATGATGGCCACAGTAGCCAATGGTGGCGTGCTCTACCGCCCCACCCTGGTGCGCGAGGAGAACCCGTCGCAGCCGCGCATTAAGCGACGCATCGACTTCAATGAGACCCATTTGGCCACGGTAAAGCGCAGCCTGGAGGCGGTGATGCAACGGGGCGGGACCGGTTATAAGGCACGTCCGCACATGGTGCGTGTGGCAGGTAAAACCGGCACCTCCCAGGTGGTGCGCCAGCGTCGTACCAAAGAGGGGCGGGCCATTCAGGACAGTGGGGGCAATCAACGGCTTCAGGACCACGCGCTGTTTGTCTGTTACGCCCCGGCCATCCAGCCGGAGCTGGCGGTGTCGGTGGTCATTGAGCACGGTGGCGGCGGTGGAGCGGTGGCGGCCCCTGTAGCCCAGCGGGTTATTGATCACTATTTTTCGTGCCCGATTCGCCCGGAACGCAGTGGAGGCCGCGCATGACCATGCGTGAACGCAGCGGGGGCGGCATCCTCAGCGGGACCGAAGAGGCCCAAGGGCCGAGATTGCGTCTCCACGCCTTCCCCTGGGCGCTGCTGCTGATGATTATGGCGGTCGGGGGCATTGGCCTTTTGACGCTCTACTCGGCGGTGGGCGGGGCCGAGAAATTACCGTTGCTCATTAATCAGGCGGTGCGCTTTTCGGTGGCGCTTCTGCTGATGATGGTGCTGGCTCTGCTGGTGGATCGAACCATCTATCTGCGTTATGCCTATCTATTCTATCTGGTGGCGTTGCTGCTGCTGCTGGCGGTCTATCTTAGCGGAAGTGTCGGCATGGGGGCGCGGCGCTGGCTGGATCTGGGCTTTATGCGGCTTCAGCCCTCGGAGCTGATGAAAATCACCCTGGTGTTGGCGCTGGCTCGCTTTTATCACGACCGCTCCATCGCCGGAAGCATCACCTGGCGAGATATGATCGGTCCTGTACTGCTGACGGCCCCGCCTCTGGCGTTGGTGCTTAAACAGCCGGATCTGGGCACAGCCATTCTGATCGCCATGGCCGGTATGCTGGTGCTGTTTGTGGCCGGGCTGCGTTGGCGGGTGTTAACCGGCATGTTGGTGGGTATCGGGGCCGCTGTGCCGCTGCTTTGGAACACCCTGCACGATTATCAACGCCGTCGTATTGAAACCCTGTTGAATCCCGAAAACGACCCGCTGGGCTCCGGCTATCACATCATTCAGTCGAAGATTGCCGTGGGTTCCGGGGGGATCAGCGGCAAAGGGTTTATGGGCGGCAGCCAAGGCCATTTGGAGTTTCTTCCCGAGCGGCATACCGACTTTATATTTTCGGTGCTGGCCGAGGAGTGGGGCTTTGTGGGCTGTTCGATTTTGCTGCTGCTCTACGCCATGATTACCGTGCGGGGCATGATTATCTCCTATACCGCCCGAGACCGTTTTGGGGTTTTGGCGGCGGCGGGCCTTACGGCGATATTTTTCTTTCAGGTGGTGATTAACATCGGCATGGTGCTTGGGCTCTTGCCGGTGGTGGGCATTCCTCTGCCGCTGGTGAGCTACGGAGGCAGCTCCATGTTGACGTTGATGATCGGCCTCGGCGTGCTGGCCCATATCAGCATTCACTCAAAATAGGTGGTGAATCGTCATCATAAAAGGTGTAATCTGCTCGGTTAGTTGTGCATAAATAGAAGTACAGTGCCCAGAATCAAAGGGGCCGCAGTCGCTAGAGCCAACAATGAAAGCAGCCTCATGAAACTATCCCAACTGGCAGAAAAGCTGGGACGCAGCACCCAAGGTGATGATCCCGAATTGAGCGCCGCCCTCCCTTTGGAGGAGGCTGGTCCCGGTGTCTTGACCTTTGTGGTGGACGAAAAGTATCTGCCGAAATTACAAGGTGTTGGTGCCGTTATTCTGCCTGATAAGCTGGCCGATAAGGTGGATCTTCCCTGTTTGATCAGTCCGGCCCCGGCGCTGGATCTGGCTCGTGCCGCCAAGCTGTTTGGCGCTCGGGAGATGGCCTTTGACGGCATTGATTCCAGTGCCGCCGTGGATCCCAGCGCCAAACTTGGCCAGGGGGTTGCGGTGGGGGCTCGGGCGGTGATTGGGCCTCGGGTGGTGATTGGTGACCATACGGTGATTCATCCCGGCGCGGTGATTCAGGAGCGCACTATTGTGGGGGCGCGCTGCATCATCCAGAGCAACGCCGTCATCGGCTCCGAGGGATTCGGTTACGAATACGTAGATGGGGGCCATCAGCGCATTCCCCACTTCGGCATCGTGCGGTTGGAGGATGATGTGCATGTGGGGGCCTGCACCACCATTGACCGCGCCCGCTTTGGTGAGACGTTGATTCGTCAGGGGACTCGCATCGACAACATGGTGCAGGTGGCCCATAACGTTCAGGTGGGTCGTCATGTGATTCTGGTCTCTCAGGTGGGTATTGCCGGATCGTGCGAGATTGGCGATGGCGCGGTATTGGGCGGTCAGGTGGGGATGGTTCCTCATAAAAAGGTTGGTCCAGGTGCCCAGGTGGGTGCCGCCACAGGTATCATTAGTGATGTCCCGGCGGGGGCGGTGTGGTCTGGCTACTGGGGCATGGAGCATCGCATCAATCAGCGTGCGCTGGCCTCACTACGCCGTCTGCCGGAGCTGATGCGCCAGATGCGCGCCCTCTTGAAAAAGGAGAAAGCATGACGGCCCCCATGGAAGAGCACGTTCGGGAACGCTACGCAAAAGGGGCCGAGGCTGTAGAGCCGCAGCTCTGCTGTCCGGTGGATTACGACAGTGGTCTATTGGCCATGCTGCCCCAAGAGATTATCGACAAGGATTACGGCTGCGGCGATCCAAGCCGCTATGTCAAGCCCGGTGATACGGTGTTGGATTTGGGCTCCGGTGGTGGCAAGATCTGCTATATGGCGGCCCAGCTAACCGGCCCTGGTGGACGGGTGGTCGGCGTCGATATGAACGATACCATGTTGGCGCTGGCCCGCAAATATCAAGGAGAGATCGCCGAAAAATTGGGTGAGGATCGGGTGCGGTTCTGCAAGGGACGTATTCAAGATCTGGATCTGGATCTGGACCAGGTGGCCGCCTATCTGGAGGCGCATCCCATCACCGATCTGGCCTCTCTGGACGCCTATAGGAGTTGGCAGGCTGAGACGTGTCGGGAGCGCCCGATGATCGCCTCGGAGAGTGTGGATCTGGTGGTCTCCAACTGCGTGCTGAATCTGGTGGATGATCATCAAAAAAAGCGTCTGGTGGAGGAGATCTACCGGGTGGTTCGACCCGGTGGTCGGGTGGCGATTTCCGATATTGTCTCCGATGCGGAGGTGCCTGAGTCGCTGCGACAGGATGCGCATCTCTGGAGCGGCTGCATCTCCGGGGCGTTTGAAGAGCGTGCCTTTGTCGAGGCGTTTCGTCAGGCGGGCTTTGTAGGCGTCACCTACGATAAGTGGGATCCTCAACCCTGGCAGGTGGTGGAGGGCATTGAATTTCGTTCTGCCACCCTCACCGCTGTCAAGCAGCCGCTGGCTCGCCAAACCGAGCGGGGCCATGCGGTGATCTATCGCGGCCCCTTTGCCGAGGTGCGCGATGAGCTGGGGAATATCTTTCCGGCGGGGGTGCGCATCGCTGTCTCCGAGGAGCTGTTCCGGCGTCTTCAAGATGGTGTGTTTGCCGAGAGTCTGATCTTTTTGGAGCCTGCCAAGGCGCTGCTTCCCACCCCTTTTACCGCCCCCCCCGGAACCGAGCGACCGGCGTCGGTGACTCGGGGCGGAGCCATTATCGATCCGGGTGCCACCTGCACGCCGGGAGGTGGATGTTGCTGACAGCGCTGCACATTCTTGGCCGTGAGCCGATTCCCGGCAAAACCAAGACCCGTCTGATTCCGCTGCTGGGCGAAGAGGGGGCTTCCCTAGCTCATGAGCGACTGCTGCGTCATGTGGTGCGTACCGCCTGCATCTGGGAGAAGCACTCCCAATCCAACCTGTTGCGGCTTTGGGCTACTGGGGATTCGTTGCACCCACTGTTTCGGGATCTGGTGCCGGTGCGCTCGTTGCGACGCCAACCCATGGGTCATCTCGGCAAACGGCTGGAGTATGTGCTGTTATCTGGATTGGAGGAGGCCGATGCAGTGATTTTGCTGGGAGGTGATGCCGCTTCGGTGCAGGCTTCCGATCTTAACTGGGCGGTGCGCAAGTTGCGGGAGTGTCCGGCGGTGATGGCCCCGGCGGAAGATGGCGGTTATGTCTTTCTGGGTGTGCGCCGTTATGACCCGCTGCTGTTTAAAAACATCCCCTGGGGCACGCCAAGAGTAGCCGAACGAACCCGAGAGGCCCTGCGTGCCCTGGGCTGGGAGTGGCAGGAGCTGGGGGGGCACTGGGATGTGGATCGCCCTGAAGATTGGAAGCGGTTTCTGGTGTTGGCCTCCTAAATATCATTTTTCATCCTCGCCCTGTTGACCCTCTTGCAAACCGGCTTATTTCAAGTGACAGATTCTATGAAATGTACGCATCTAACCATGTTGAGCCTTGTAGGTTTCATGGTTCCTTTGCCTGTTTATGCTGTCGACTGTTTTACGGAGAATGTCGGTAAGGCGGGGCATGTCTGCCTTGAAGCCACTACCGAGATGGCCTTTGTTTATGTTCCCGACGGGTGTTTCAAAATGGGTAGCCCGGAGAAGGACATGGAGCGGGGGAATAATGAAGATCCGGCCCATAAAGTGTGTATTGACGGCTTCTGGATGGGGCAGTTTGAAGTGACGAATACGCAATATCGGCGCTTCAAGCCCGACCACTCCAGCCGGGATTTTGACGGCTACTCGCTGAATCGCACGAAACAGCCTGTGGTCTATGTAAACTGGAACGAGGCCGACGCCTATGCAGCCTGGCTCTCGGAGCAGGCCGGCGGTATCTATCGCTTGCCTACAGAGGCGGAGTGGGAGTACGCCGCTCGGGCTGGATCAACAAAAGCGCGCTTTTGGGGGAGTCGTGCCGATGCGGCCTGTCGCTATGCCAATGTGGCGGATCGAACCGGTAAGAAGGTCTTTCCATGGATGACCAGCCATCGCTGTTATGATGGTGTAAGGTCTACGGCTCCTGTGGGGCGCTACCTTCCCAACGCGTTTGGCCTGCATGACATGTTGGGCAATGTCTGGGAGTGGACCGCCGACTGGTTCGGCGAGAAGTATTACGCCAAAAGCCCCAGAAATAATCCCAAAGGCCCTGCCCATGGCCGCGCCAAGACCCTGCGTGGCGGAGGCTGGAGCAACGGCCCCGATCTGGTACGGTCAGCTTTTCGCCGCAGGCACGGGCCAAAATATCGACACAACTACATTGGATTCCGTCTCATGAGAGAATCCGGATCCACCACGCCCATTAAACAGGGGGATGCCCCATGAAAATCGTCTCGCTATCCGACATTCAGGATGAGCCCAGTATTCACAACCCCGCCATCTCCAAAAAGGTGATTCTGAACCCAGGAGACGCTCCGCACATCAAGTCGGTGGGGCAGGTTCATTTTGAGCCGGGACAGGTGATTCAATCCCACCGGCATACGGATATGCATGAGATCTTTATGATTCGTACCGGCTCCGGGGTGATTCGCATGGGCGGTGAGGCGTATCCATTGACCTCTGGCTCCACAACGGTGGTGCAGCCGGGAGAGCCTCACGAGGTGGAGAACACCGGCACGGAACCTATGTTGCTGATCTATTTTCAGATTCCTCTCTCGCCGGCGTGAGAACAATGGGGGCCGAAAGAGGGGGATGTCAACAGGTCCTAGAGGGTGGTGAGGTGTCTGACGATACCATTTTGCATCAGGACCTATGGTCGTCATCTCTCCTCCAATCCCCGAACATTCGCCACAGGGCAGTTAGGGATTCAGAGCCATGAGGGGGGGCATCTCGGCCCTTCTCTTCGGAAGGGATAAATGTCTCAAATGTCGCTTTGTGGCGGGCTAATGCAAACTGGATGGCACGGGAGAGGTCGTCTTTCTTAAATCGTCCTTTAACCAGAAAATCTTGCGCTCCATCTTTTACCGCTTGAATCGCCTGCATTTCATCGTCAAGCCCAGATACCACCACAATCGGCATGTCGGGAAATTTATTATACAAACGGATAAAGGTCTCATATCCGGAACTATCGGGAAGATTTAAATCCAGAAGAATGACATCAAACTTCTCCTTCTGGAGTCTGCTTACGGCATTTCCAAGGGAAGAAACGATCTCCAAATTAATGCCGGACGGAAACAGAGAGCCCAGTTCAGAAGCAGCCTTTTTGTGTAACCAAGCTTTTACCAATTGGTGAAAATCGGGGTCATCTTCCACCATAAGTATATGATGCGCAACGCTGAAGTTATGTACATTCGGCAATCTTTTTCTGATCTTTTTGTCTTTGATCGAACGCCCACCGCCAGTGACTTCTCCAGTCAGATCAGCCAAGCGTTTTTTGTCCAGATCTTTGATGCGTTGCGCCATATGGCGAATGATGCGGAAAGCTAAAGAGGGATCTTGATGTAAGCGAACGACAAAGGCTTTCTCATCAACCTTCAATAGACGACACTTAGTGAGTGCTCGCGCCGTTGAAAAATGCGTCTTATCTGCTGTGAATAATGACACGCTCCCAAAGATTTGCCCTTCTTCCAAGATAGCGAGCCGATCCTCATCATCGTCGGCTGACAGAAAGATCTCAATTTTTCCGCTCTGAATAACGTAAAGACAATTTGCCCGATCCTCTTGTTTGTAAATGATACGCCCTGCTTCATACACTTTGCCTAGCGCTCTATCCATCCTTCTCTCTCTCAATATTCGAATACTTACTACTATAATGGGGTAGAGGGTATGGCCTCATCTCTCGCCATAGAGGATACCATTATGATTCTGACCAAAAGCAGGGATAGCCTGAGGAATCTATGGGGTATCGCCCCAGCCATCGTCTACTACTACACATTATCAACTATGCGGGACTCCACAGCATGCTGATAGGCAACCGTCTGTACCGGCTATTATATCTCATCTTGGGGCTGCTGTTTGTAGGTGTGGGGGGGATCGGGATCTTCTTGCCGGTACTCCCGACGACTCCTTTCATGATTGTTGCGCTGTGGTGCTTCTCGCGCAGCTCTGACCGCTTCCACGGCTGGCTGTACGGCCACAAACTCTTTGGACCGCCTTTACGCCGTTGGCAGGAACACCGTGTTATCCCACCTCTTGCAAAATTTGCGGCCATCTCTGCGATGGTGGCCAGCATGTTCTATATGGCGCTCTTCACCAATATCTCCTGGTACGCACAGACCGCCATAGGCACTTTTATGGCATTCTCATCGTGGTACATCCTGACAAAACCCAGCCGTGTACCGGAGTCTGCCGTCCATGACCATTAGGCCCAGAAGGGTTCTGCTGCGGCAACGCCCTTAATCTCTTCAAGGTGGTGGACACTGTACGACTCATTCCCGCCCTCACGCATGTTCAGAGTGACCGGAACATCATGTAACACCCGAGGATCAGCATGACCAGAAAAAAGACCCGCCTGAAGCGTGTTTCGGAGAGTCCAGCCCGAATACGTTGCCCCAAACGCATCCCGATTATGGCCGGAAAAACAGCAGCCAGGGAGAGAAGTCCCAGATCGACGGTGAGAATCCGTTGATGGCCTAGAGCCAGGGCCAGCATGGTGGTGGAAGAGGCGAACAAAATACCGGTGGCCT
Source organism: Magnetococcales bacterium (assembly GCA_015233785.1). GTDB lineage: Bacteria > Pseudomonadota > Magnetococcia > Magnetococcales > JADFWT01 > JADFWT01. The sequence continues at coordinate 7,100 of JADFWT010000016.1, read as the reverse complement.
GAACGAGAGGATCCCTCGGCAGGCCGGTGGCCTTCAGATAGAGAACGCCCGGCACCAAAAAAGAGCCTGTCATGCCGCCCAACAGACCGCCGACACCTCCGGTTAACCCTCCTGCCCACCCCTGCTGGTGCGTGGCAATGGTCATCTGGGTGCGGGTCAGGTTGAGCAGCGAATGAACGACCAACACCACCCCTAGCGTCATCGTAATCAGCCGTACATCGACCCGATTATAGGCCAAAGCCCCAATCCAGACCGTCAGGTTGGTGGTCAGCAATAAGGACCAAAATCGTCTTAGCAGTGCCCCGCCATGGCCGCCGCTCAACGCCTGCCAAATGTTGGTGACGATGGTGGGTGCCAAAAAGAGCGTCACCGCCTCCTGTATCCCCAAAGAGAGTGCCAGTAGCGAGAGGGAGACCGAGGGCAGACCAAACCCGACAACGCCCTTTACGCATCCCGCTAAGACAAAGACCAGACCGATGATCAACAGGGTGAGCGGCTCGGCCATTGGGTTTAGTCATCCGCGTAGAAGGCGAGGAGGCGATCAAAACTTGGCTTGCCGTGCAGGGTGCCTTCAATATCGCACACATTGCAGGGGCTGAAGTGGCGATCGGCTTTGGCCAGACGCAAACGAATCTCTCTCATGCGGTCCGAGAGCCACAGCTCGCGTACAGAGGCGTGCAGCAGGTTGCCGATAATGTTTTTCCGCCCCCAATCGTTGGCGCAAAACAGCACATTGCCGTTCCAGTCTACCAACATTTTATAAAAGGGGTAGTAACAGGGGCTGGCAATGGGGTCCGGGGGCTGCTGAACCGGCGCATCCGGGGGTTGCAGCATGCCGGAACGGTTGTTGATCGTCAGGCCGTAATCCTTAGCCACACCAGGCCAGTGGCGACGTAATTTATAGCGATCGGTAATAATACCTGCCTTGGCAAAAAGATCTTCAAAATGGGCCACCGACTCAACGCCGTCGTAGAGATTGACGTACAGGGCTGAGATGCCTGCATCGTACAGTCCCTGAATCATATCGACTGTTAATTTATCACCGTTGGTATTGGTTTCGATGGTGTTTTCCGGCAACGCCCGACGAAAAAGGCGAATATGATCAGGAAACTGCTTATTGAGAATAGGCTCTCCATAACCAGAAAAGGAGATGCGGCCCTTGTACCCCATCTGTTTGAGATCCTCGGCAATCTTTTCAGAGATTTTCAGATCCATGGAAAGATTGAGATTGGGATAGACCTCCGGGTTGACCCGTGGGCAAAAGGGGCAGATGCGATTGCACAGCTCTGTGATATTCAGCTCAACGGTCAACAGGCTGGTGATGGGATCGCTGCTTCCGGCAATGGTGGCCTGATAGGTGCGTTCCTGAGCTCTTCGGTGCTCCAGGAAGTTGTCCATATATTTATCCATATTTACTCTCTCCAGGGGGAGCGCATTGGCATCATTGAGGTGGATGGCGATGCTCGACATGCCAAACATTAGACTGGATGGCGTCGATCAACTCCAGCACTTGCAGGGCGTCATTTAATGAAGCGCCAGGACCGTAATTTCCGGCTAAAAAAGCGGCCATCTGCTCTTTGAATCCTGGCTTGAGTGAGGCGTCGGCCTGCCACTGATGAATCTGTTTGGGTGTGTAGCGCCGGGTTTTGTGTTGAGCCGTGGGTTGGCGCACCTCATAGCCCTGATAGACGGTCAGGGTCTCCAGGGGAGAGAGGTGCCAGGTTGTGCCGTCGTCGAACAGACAACGCACACCAATGGGTGATGGATCGTCTGCATTGATAGAGAGGCTGAGCGGAACGCCGTGTCGGGTCTTGAGTAGGCCGTTGTAGGCGACAAAGGGGGCGGCGGCACCTCGTTCGGCATAGGCCCCCATGGCGACTGGTTGCAGCGCGCCGAACAGATGCAGCAACAGGTCCAGCGTGTGTGCGGATGTGAAGGGGATCAGATGTTCTACAATCGGCGCACCAAGGCGTCTTACATGGTCGGCAACCGCCTCGGAGATCACTACCGACACCCCCTTTAGACCGCCTTGTTTCAGCCTCTGTTGAAGCTTGGCAACCGGCTCATAGTAGCGCCGATTATAACCGAACAGCTTGTTGTGCGGATGCAAGTTGGCGGCTGCAATAATGCGTTTCAGGTGGCCGGCATCAAGGGTAATAGGCTTTTCGATCAGAATCGGCTTGGGGCAGCGCAGTAGCCGTTCAGCCCATTGAGGCATCACATCCCAGCTCATGCAAGCCACCACAGCATCAATATGGGGATCATCCAATAACTGTTGACCATCCGCCACCTGATGGGCATGGGGGGCATGGTGCTGAAAGGCCGACCAGCGGGAGGATTGGCCGTTTCGGGTACAGGCCACCACCACCTCGGCCCCCAAAGCCGTAGCCGCAGCTGCATGGTGACAAGCCGCGATGCCCGCCCCGAGGAAACCTAGCTTAACAATCGGCATCATGGCAATTATCCAAGATCAGGCATTAGCGGAGGGAAAATGGCACTGGAAATATAAAACAGGATAGCCTGAGTAAACAACCCGCCATGCTCGGAGGGTGGGACAACCCTGCATCGCCCTCTATGCTTACCTTCCACCTTGAGGCGGGCGTTTGAACATCCTGGGGCCTGTTGACATGTGATGCGGTAAGGCGTTTCCTGGCAGCAAATGACGCGATGTCCAAAGCCTGTTTTTCAAATTCATCCAGGATATTGGGAATTGCGTGATGGGAATATATGCCCACCTCATCACTATGGCTTACGGGCGTTCAGGTATCGTTCAGAGAGGTTGCCACCTTGGCCAACAACTGTTGGGCAGAAATCGGCTTGCTAATCACGCGCATATTCGACAGCTCGCCCACCTCAATGGTGGCGCCGTAGCCAGAGATCACCATAATCGGCATCTTCGGGCGCAGCGTCCGTATATGTTCGATCAGTTTGAGGCCGGTGAAGCCGGGCATGCTCTGGCCCGTCACCAGAAGATCATAGGAGTCTGGTTGCTTCTGGAAATGGTGCCATGCCTGCATGGAATCCGTGAAGCTCTCCACTATATAATCCTGATCACGCAAGGTCCGGGTCATGATGGAAATCAGGTGCAGCTCATCCTCTACTAACATGATGCGTTCATGGTTGGGGGTGTGGTGTTTGACCAGTGTGGATACAGGGTTGTGTTCTCCTTCGCTGATCGGAAGCCAGAGCGAGAAGCAGCTTCCCTGGTTTGGCAAGCTCTTCACGTCAATCTGTCCACCCAGTTTCTCAACGATGCCATGCACGATCGAGAGTCCCAACCCGGTTCCCTGGTTGACGGGCTTGGTGGTGAAGAAGGGATCGAAAAGCCGTACTTGGTCCGCCTCGGAAATACCGTGGCCAGAGTCGCTCACCTCCAGCAGTACATAGGGGTGCGCACCTGGCTGAATCAGTGGAGGCGGATCGATGTCCGACGTCAGATCGATCTGATGAAGGCGTACATGCAGCTCACCACCGCTGGCAGCCATGGCGTGGGCGCTGTTGTTGACCAGATTCATCAGCAACTGATGTAGCGTATTGGGTGTGGAGAAAACAGGGCCGGCCTTATTGTCAATGTCGGCAACGATATTGATTTCCCTGGGTAGCACGGAGCCCATCAGGTGTATCGCCTCCTGAATATGAGGACCAGGAAACAGCATGCCGGACTGTTCATCGGAATGGCGGCTAAAGGTGAGGAGTTGCCGCACCAGCTCCGCCCCCCGTTTAGAGGTTTCGTGGATCACCTGGATCATCTTCAACATATCCTGCGGATTCAATATATCTTCCTGAGGGGGCTCCTGCTCCATAAGCTCCTTTAGCTCGTGGATTGTCATATCGGCGTGGCCCATGATGATGGCAAGAATATTGTTAAAGTCGTGGGCAATCCCTCCAGCCAGTGTGCCGATCGCCTCAAGTTTATGAGCCTGACGCAGCTGGTTTTCCAGCTCTGTTTCACGCGTTACATCGCGGGAGACTTCTATAGTCCGGCAGATGCGTCCCTGTTCATCCCGTACCGGCGAGAGATGGGTATCTGTCTCGTACTCGTGACCACTGCGGGCACGACGAATAATGCGCCCGTGCCACGTGAGTCCTCTGGTCAGGGTTTCCTCAATGTTCTCATCCACCTGATGATGGTTGGCCTGAGTCGGCTTGATATCGTCGAATAGTTCCAGAAACGCTTGACCGATCACATCGTTGGCACTGTAGCCGCTGATTGTTTCGAAAGCCGGGTTTACGTACTGGATATGTCCATGCCGGTTGCTGATAGAAATCATATCGCTGGCCTGCTGCACCGCTGCGCCGAGCTTTTTCAGCATGTCTTCGGTCTGGATGCGATCGGTGATGTCCAGAAAGGTCCAGACGCGGCCGGTGATCTTCCCTTTATGGAGGAGCGGGGCGGAGAAACGCTCGAAAATGCGCCCGTCGCGAAACTCGATGATATCCAGTGATTTGTCACCGCTGTGATAGAGTTTCTCCACCTTATTTCGAAACGTTTCAGGATCGCGCAACTGATCGACGGCGAAGCTTAACAGTGTTGCTTCATTCCTTTTGCGCAATATGTGGGAGGGAATTCTCCACATGCGTGCGAACTGAGTATTGAAGGTTCTCACCCACCCTGCATCATCCACCACCAGAACCCCCTCCCGGGAGGACTCCAGTGTGGCACGAAGAAGGGCCTCCTCCTGTTCGAGTTTTGCGGATCGCTCCCGAACGCGACGTTCCAGCACGTCGTTCATCTCTTGCACTTGGGCTTCACGGGCCTGCAGGGCCACCACTGCGTGTTGAATGCGATGCCTCATCTGGTTTACAGCATCCGTCACGCGGCTCAATTCATCCGGTTTGGAGGCGCTGGGACGCGACAGCTGTAATGGCTGATTAAGCTGATCCAGATCCGTACGCGCCGCCCAGGTGGCCATGGTTCGAAGATGACGGGTCACCAAATTGTGAAACAGAAGCAGAATAAAGCCGGAGACCAGGAAGGTCTTGACACCCTGACTCCCTAAAATCACCAAGATGCGGCTAAACAGACGACGATGGACCCGTTCCAGGGACACCGTTACCAACAGTGTGCCCAGCTTCACCTGATCACCGCGCAGACTGCTGTGGGTCAGCATATAGCGGCGCTCTAGGAGCTGACCCTTTGATGGGCGTTGACCCGACTGGGCGATCACCTGACCCTGTGGGGAGCTGATGGTCACCATAGCCATATCCGGCAGCCGGTGTAGACCGCCGAGCAGGGTGTCGATCTGGGTGTTGTTGTAGTTCCAAAGACCGCGGGCCAGGGCATCGAGATGGCTGCTGGGAATCTCATCTAGTCGCGCGTGAATCTGGGAGAGATCGGTGCGGTAGTCCAGGTAGAGTTGCAATGATGCGCTTAGCACTGTGATCAGAGAGCTGAAGAGCAGGATTTTCACTAACAAGCTAAACGCCAGGGGACGCTCGTCCTTCAGACGTGATATGTTCGTCCAGGGCTTCAAGGTGCTCTCAGTTTGTCATTAAGTGGGCGTTGGGGGATTGGAACTCCAGGACACCGAACGCCTTGTAAATACGCTTTAGGCCGCCCTCTCTGCGGAATTTCTCCAGCTCCTGATTGAACCGTTTCACTAGTTGTTCGGCATCAGGCCACTGGCGGGTGAAGCCGATATGAAACGTGCGCACCGGCCCGATATAGCGTTGGATAAAATCGATGGAATCCAGCGTCGGGGCCCACTGGCGGATGATGTGGTTGCAGACATTGATTTCGCAAATGGCCAGATCGATGCGCCCGGAGGCGAGTTTACGCAGATGTTGCAGCTCTGGGGTGTGCGAGGCGATCATCTCGGCGCGAAACACCCTGTCGCGAAGGGCTTTAAGAAACACCGGGGCATAGTTGTAGCCGTCGGTAGCCCCTACGATGTAGGGTTTCAGGTCGCCCATATGTGTCCAGTCGATAGCCCGCTTCTTGTTCTTAAAAAAGACATCCTGGATCACCGCCAGCGGCCTGGAGAAGTGGAACATTGCCTGTCGTTCAGCGTTTTTGGTGATCGTAAACAACCCGGCGACGCGGCCTGTTTTTGCCATGTTCTTGGCCCGTTTCGTGGGATAGATCTCGAATTGGGGTGTGTAGCCCATGCGTTCAACCACCGTGCGAACGATCTCGGTGGCCACGCCGGTCACCTTACCGTCCTGCATATAGGTGAAAGGGGGGAACTGCACGGTTGCGAAAGGGAGGGGGTTGTCGGCCTCTCCGTGGTGGGGAAGAAACAGTAGTAGAAGGAAGAAAAAAGCAAAGTATTTATGAAAAATTGGAAAAGATAAACAGCCCATAGCATTTCCCCGTTTCTGTTGTTGTTAAGTCAATGTCTCCTTCAATGCGATGCTATTCTATTCTGACGAATAAATCATGTCTACACATGCTTCTTCCATCTTTCATTGATGCGCCCCAGCGGAGGGCTTTCTTTATCCTTGTATCGATTCACCTCCATCAAACGTCAACGATCCAGAGAGCGTCGCATCAAGGGTGTCAGAGGTCATCGAGATACTGTTTTCTATGGAAATTAATCAGTTAAGAAGAGATTGGCGGATGGGGTGGGATTCGAACCCACGGTACCCTTTCGAGTACGACGGTTTTCAAGACCGTAGCCTTCAACCACTCGGCCACCCATCCGCACATACTACGCACCAGAGAAGACGCGTAGTGAGAGGTGCAGCAAGATCTATAGCGCTATTTTGTGATTTTGTCCAGCCCGCCCATGTAGGGGCGTAGCGCTTTTGGAATCACCACGCTGCCATCGGCCTGCTGGCCATTCTCCAGAATCGCCACCAAGGTGCGCCCCACGGCCAAGCCGGAGCCGTTAAGGGTGTGTACTGCCTCATTCTTGCGGCTCTCCTGGCGACGGAAGCGGGCCTTCATGCGTCTGGCCTGAAATCCCTCGGTATTGGAGCACGACGAGATCTCTCGATAGCGCCCCTGACCCGGCAGCCACACCTCCAGATCATACGTCTTTGCCGCGCCGAAGCCAAGATCACCCGTGCATAGGGCAATGGTTCTAAACGGCAGCTCCAGACGTCTCAGCACCGCTTCGGCGTGGGAGGTGAGCGCCTCCAGGGCGTCGTAGCTCTCT
>JADFWT010000169.1 GCA_015233785.1 Magnetococcales bacterium | reverse complement strand
CCACTGGAGCCTACGATAAGTTTGTGTTCAATATTCTTCAGGAGAATTGGATCTACGGAGAGGCTCCTCCAGGTGCTGAAGCCATCATCCCGGAAGTCCAGGCGCTTATGGCCCAAAAACGGGCCGACTTCGGCATCGGCGTGGATGAACTCAAAAGCAAACGGCGCTAATTCCCCAACACCCTGCTCAACACCTCGGAGAGCATGCGGGGCGTCAAAGGCTTGGCAAGATACCCTTGAGCGCCAATCTCCCTGGCGCGCGTATCGTCCATCATCTCTGAGTAACCGCTACAGAGAATGATCGGAAGTTTGAGACCCTGACGACGCACCCGCGATACCAATGCGTCACCGCTCATACCAGGCATGGTCTGATCGGTAAGCATCAGATCGAATCTGTGAGGATCGCTCTCCAACATAGCCAGCGCCTTATAGGGATCGCTAACAGCCTGCACCTGGTAGCCAAGACGCTCCAAAATCTGCCGTCCTGGCTCCAATACCATCGGCTCATCATCCACCCAGAGAATGCGACCTCCTCCCTTTTTGAGGGGAACCGGCACCTGCTCCTCATGCTGGATCGCTGGATCACACTCCGGTAGATAGACCCGAAATAACGACCCCACCCCCGGTTCACTCTCCACCTCAATGCGCCCCTGACATCCCTGCACAATGCCATGGGCCACCGATAGCCCTAGACCAGTCCCCTCACCAGCCTGCTTGGTGGTGAAAAAGGGATCAAAAATACGTTCCACAACTGCCGGTTCCATACCATCACCATCGTCACGCACCGTCAGCTCCAGCTCTGAAGTGCTGCCCTCCTCCAGACTGGCCGCCTCGATCCGTCGCAACGAAATGGCCAGAACCCCCCCCGTACGACGCATGGCATAAGCCGCATTCGCCCCAAGATTCATCACCAATTGGTGGATACGGACCGGATCGGCCAGTACTGAACCCCTCTCCAGCTCCATGTGGGACTGAATCTCAATATGGTGAGGTAAGGTAGTGTGGAGAAGCTGTAGAACCTCTTTGATAAGGGGCACCAAAGGGGTGGGCTTGGGATCCTGCTCGTGACAGCGACTGAAGGTGAGAATCTGCGCCACCAGATCTCTGGCCCGCTGCCCTGCCTGATGCACCATCTTGAGATTACGATAGAGACGACTCTCCGGCTCTAACTCTTCCAGAGCCATCTCGGAGAAGCCCAATACCGGCGTTAATAGATTATTGAAATCGTGCGCAATACCACCGGTCAACGTACCCAGCGCCTCCAGCTTCTGCCCCTGACGCAACTGACGCTCAAGCCGCTGTTCGTGGGTGACATCACGCATGACGAAAACAAAGCGAACCACCCGATCTTGCTCATCACGGATGGGCGATACCTGAAGCATCGCCATATAGATGGAGCCATCCTTACGACGGTTCTCCAACTGCCCCTTCCAGGCCATGCCCTGACTCAACGCCCCGCGCATCTCCTGACGGGCGACCTGCTCGGGATTATCGTGCAATAGATCCAGCAGCGAACGCCCCTTCACCTCCTGCAAGCTGTAGCCGGTTCCCTGCTCATACGCCGCATTGGTGTAGAGGATGCGATGGTGAGCATCGGTGATCACAGCAAAATCGGCAGCACCCTCCATAGCCGCTGCCAGCAGCGTACGCTCCTGCTCTGCCCGCTTGCGATCCGATATATCGGTCACCACCCCCAATGCACTCTTTAGAGGGCCGGAAGGGTCGCGCTCACAGACAATCTGACACAGCACCCAGATGCCATCTCCATCGGGTACCTTAAAACAATATTCAAATTGAAACGGCCCTGGAGACTCAAGCACAAACCGCCCCCAAAAGGAGCGAATCATCGGCTGATCTTCGGGTGCCAGTGCGTGAATCCAGTGCAGTCCCTTATAGCGTCCAGCCGAAAGATTGGCCAGTTGCCGCCAGAGACGATTGGCATAGATATAATGCCCTTGAGCATCGACCTGAAACACCCCCACCGGAGCCGTGCGAATCAGTTGATGCAGTCGTTTTTTATGCAGCCTATCGGAACGGCGGCCAAAAGATGCACGGCTCCGATGACTTATCAGCCAGCCTCCCAGAACCAATCCGCCCAGAAACAGAATCGGCTCCCACACGCCGCAATCCTCTTAGTTGGCGATCTCAGTGGCCCGCATTTCGCGGATAACGGTGACTTTGATCTGTCCCGGATAGGTCATCTCACTCTCCACTTTACGGGCAATGTTGCGCGCCAGAATCAAGGAGCCTTCGTCGTTGACCCGATTGTAGCTGACGATCACTCGCAGCTCACGACCTGCCTGAATAGCATAAGCTTTTTCTACGCCCTTAAACCCTTCGGCAATCTGCTCCAGCATCTCCAGCCGCTTGATATAGGTCTGCACATTCTCCCGGCGCGCTCCAGGACGGGCCGCCGACAGGGCATCGGCAGCATTGGTCAGCGGCGCATAGACACTGCCCGCTTCAATATCAAAATGGTGTGCCCAGACAGCATTGACCACCGTGGGGTGCTCTCTGAATTTTTTCGCCAACTGACCACCCAACACGGCATGCGAGCCTTGCTTCTCGTGGTCAACGGCCTTACCGATATCGTGCAGCAGGCCACAGCGACGGGCCAGATCCCCATCCAGCCCCAACTCTTCGGCCAAAATGCCGCAGAAGAACGCTACTTCCATGGAGTGATTGAGGACGTTCTGCGAATAAGAGGTGCGGAACTTCAGCGCGCCCAGGGTGCGCACCAGTTCGGTATGGATACCGTGCAGGCCGACATCAAACACCGCCTGTTCGCCCGCTTCCAAAATCTCTTCATCCATGCTGCTCTGGGATTTTCGCACCACCTCTTCGATGCGGGCAGGATGGATGCGGCCATCGCTGACCAGCTCCTCCAACGCCCGTCTGGCCACCTGACGCCGCACTGGATCAAAGCCGGAAACCACCACCGCTTCCGGGGTGTCATCGATAATCAGATCGCAGCCGGTGGCAGCCTCCAGAGCGCGAATATTCCGCCCTTCACGCCCGATAATACGCCCTTTCATATCATCCGACGGCAGGGTCACCACAGAGACGGTATGCTCGGCAACAAACTCGCCGGAGAAGCGCTGCACCGCCGTGGCGATAATATCCCGTGCCCTGTTCACCGCAGTGGACCGGGCCTCATCCTCAATCTGCTTCAATACCCGCGAGGCTTCGTGGCGGGCCTCTTCCTTCACCTCATCCATCAGCATGCTTTTGGCGGCCTCATGACTCAGGCCGGCAAGCTCCTCCAGGCGGGTTTGAGTCTGGGCGATCAGCGCCTTGTTCTGCGCACTCTGCTTCTCCAATTCGGTACGGTCCCGCTCAAGATCAGCACGCCTACGCTCCAGATTCTGTTCCCGCTCCTCAATCTGGTCCAGCTTGCGCTCCAGCTTCTCTTCCCTCTGGCCCAAGCGACCTTTGCGCTCGGCAAACTTCTTCTCGTAGGTCTCCCGGCACCGGGCCTGATCGGTCTCGCAGCGCAACTCCGCTTGACGAATGGTAGATTTGGCCTCGTCTCGGGCCGTTTGAATCATGCGCTCGTTACGGACCTCCATCTCACTGAGGGTCCGTTCACGATCACGTCGCTGTAGGTAGAGCGCCGCCAGCAGGGGGGCGGCTCCCACACACAAGCCGATGGCAAATGGCAGAATTTCCATGAAGGCACTTCCCAAAATGGCTCCACCTCTCCCGGTTCCCATCAGGCCCCGCATCGGAGAGCTGGCGAAACGACATCTCTACCCCGTTCCCCCCAGCGCTGGTGCGCTAGACAGAGCTTCGTCGCCTCATCTATGAATTCAAGAGCCGCCCTTTTTCAAACCCTTGAAAAAGCAGACTCATCACGTAAAAAAAACGGTTTCCAGCTCCGTCACCACACCACTTAACAGACAGTCGTGGGTCTCTCTTGGCAGCGCCTGCGCCTCTTGTATGGCGTAGGCAATACCGAGCCCAAAGGGCTTCTCCCCCCCCTTTTCGCGGGCTTTCTGCAAAAAACGATCAAAATATCCGCCACCATAACCCAGCCGAACCCCACGACGATCAAACGCCACCAACGGCGTGATCAGCAGGTCCAACTCATGGGCCTTTTCAGCGGTTACAGCCTCCGACACTCTCTGCTCGACACATGGTTCAAGAATGCCAAAGGCCCCTTTGCAAAGGGGATCTCCTGGTGCATAGGGCAAAAAATTCATCACCCCCGACAAACCCAAAAAAAAAAAAAAAAAAAGGCTTTGGCCCTGTCTATGGGCCCACGCAATAAGGGGCGTAGGATCCACCTCCTGTTGAATCGGCAGGTAGAGTCCAATGGTGCGCGCTGCGATGAAGATGGGAAGCTGCGAGATGTTACGAAAGATGGCCTGACTCAAGGCACGGCACTGTGACTCGGACAGCCCTCGGCGCCGCTTGAGAAACCGACGGCGCAAACAGGCCTTATCCGGCATCACACGATCCCCTCCTTGATTGGCCTCAGATGCCACGGAGGGTGTCTCTGGAATCCCCCGCCTGTGCCGTTGGATGACATCCTCTTGAACCCAGTTAACAAAGGCGGACCCCTGGGTAACCACTTCTGGAAACCCGGCAAGCGGGCTTACACTCCATGGTCAGAGCAAGGTTCCTGGGCTCGTGAAGTATCGGCTCAGGAGGAAAGTGATCCTGACAAACACCGCAGGGGACTTCAGAATCTATTCGCCCAACAGACGATCGGCCTTCAGAATCAAATCTTGAATCCTCTGGTCATCTTTATGCTGTTGGTTTTCCAGCTGTTTCTTGGCCTGGAAATAACTATCTGCAATCTGTATGGCAGCCATGGTGGCAACCCTGTCCCGGGCACGGGTGGGGGTATCCATCTGGCCTGCCGTGGAACGCATTATCTCATCCACATAC
>JADFWT010000168.1 GCA_015233785.1 Magnetococcales bacterium | reverse complement strand
TCATCCAGCGGCAACAGCAAGGTACGACGCAACTCCACCACAATGCGCTCCTGCTCGGCGCTGAGCGTGGTTCGCAGTCGATGAGGCGTATGAGAGCGATCACTCACATCTCCCCGCTTGCGCCAACGTCGCACCGTATCCACCGTGATCCCCAATTCAGCGGCCAGCTTGCGGTCCGATAAGGTGGACTGCTGAATATAACGGCGGATCTTTGGCGTTGTGGTGGCGTTGGCGTGCAGGCGGATATCCATGGGCAACCTGATAGTCGGGATAGAGAGTAACGCATATCGAGCCATAACAGGCCCGATCCATAGCGCAACATGCGACCTCACAGATCACACGGCACATGCCCGCTAAGGTAGCAAGCGGTATGCCATCTCCCGGTATCTTTCAACACATTTCTCTGGAGAGGTTTGGGGGTGATTCCAGACCGTTCAACGCTTTGGGGAGAAGCGTGGGGAAGAACGGCCTGGATGGGAGTCGGATACGCGATGATCGCACGGCACAGAAGATGGGGAACCTCGGCGCTAACCCTCTATAACAGGGTCATGGTGTGCATCGCTCTCTCGGCCTCCCCCGCCACATCATTCACCTGAGGGGGGGCGAACGCTGCGCGGATAGGGTCGGTATTTTGGCACCTCAAATGCTAATGAGACTTATTATTGTCTACATCCTCACAGCCGTCAAGCACTTTTTTATCAGGCGGCAGACAAGCGACCCTTTTTAATGGCGCTGGAAGGAGGCCGTTTCTCATGAATTATGGTGGGCATTATCGACTTGATCCGGTAAGATGACGGATCCTGATTAAGGTAGTAAACAGCGTTCCACATACCAGAGTGACCGAGAGCTATGACCGAGCGTTCGACGCTTCCCCAAAAACACGTCACCATCGAAGATGAGATGCAGCGCGCCTACCTCGATTACGCCATGAGCGTGATTGTCGGACGGGCCCTGCCGGATGTCCGAGATGGCCTCAAGCCTGTGCATCGCCGCGTACTGTTCGCCATGCATGAGCTGGGCAATGAGTGGAACAAACCCTATAAGAAATCCGCCCGCGTGGTGGGTGATGTCATCGGTAAATATCATCCCCACGGCGATACGGCGGTCTACGACACCATCGTCCGCATGGCCCAGGACTTCTCCATGCGCCATCTGCTGGTGGATGGACAGGGTAACTTCGGCTCGGTAGACGGCGACTCCCCTGCCGCCATGCGTTACACCGAAGTACGCATGACCAAGCTCTCCCACGAGCTGCTGGCAGACATCGCCAAGGAGACCGTGGATTTCGGCCCCAACTACGACGGCTCGCTCACCGAACCCCTGGTTCTGCCGTGTAAATTCCCACACCTGCTGATCAACGGCTCCTCGGGTATCGCCGTAGGCATGGCCACCAACATTCCGCCGCACAATCTCGGCGAAGTGATCGACGCCACCTGCGCCCTCATCGATAACCCTCTGCTGGAAAACCGCGAACTGATGACCTTTGTGCCGGGACCGGACTTTCCCACCGGCGGCATCATTCAGGGACGCGGCGGCATCATTTCCGGTTACGAAACCGGTCGCGGGTCGGTGGTGGTTCGAGCCCGAACCTTCATTGAAACACACAAAAAGACCGGACGTGAATCCATCATCGTCCATGAGCTGCCCTATCAGGTCAACAAGGCCAGGCTGATGGAACGCATCGCCGGCCTGGTACGGGAAAAACGCATCACCGGCATCGCCGATATGCGCGATGAGTCCGACCGCGAAGGCATGCGCATGGTGATGGATCTGAAGCGCGACGCCAACTCCGATGTGGTGCTCAATCAGCTCTTCAAACACACCCCCATGCAGTCCAGCTTCGGCATCAACGCCCTGGCGCTGGTCAATGGCCGACCGGAAGTGCTGGCCCTTAAACGCTTCCTGGAGGAGTTTATCCGCCATCGCCGGGAGGTGGTGACACGCCGCACCCTGTTCGATCTGAGAAAGGCCGAGGCACGCGCCCACATCCTGGAAGGGCTGGCTGTGGCACTGGCCAACATCGACCGGGTGATTGCCCTCATACGTGCGGCACCAAGCCCCGCCGTCGCCAAAGAGAAGCTCTGCGAAACCATCTGGGAGCGCGGCGAAGTTCAAGCCATGCTGGAGCGGGCTCTGCCCGAAGGGGATGCCATCACCTCGCCGCAGTTTGTCGAGGACGGCTACCAACTCAGCCCCATCCAGGCCCAGGCTATCCTTGAGATGCGCCTGCACCGCCTCACCGGACTGGAGCAGGATAAAATTCACGACGAGTTCGGCGAGATCCTCAAGGAGATCGGGCGGCTGCTGAGAATTCTCGGCTCTGATGCCGTGCTGCTGGAGGTGATTAAAACCGAACTGGTCACCATCAAAGAGCAGTTCGCCAATCCCCGCCGCACCGAAATTCAGGAGAATGTGGCCGACTTCTCCATTGCCGACCTGATCCCCCGACAGGAGATGGTGGTGACGGTGAGTCAGCGAGGCTACGTCAAGCGTCAGCCCCAAGACGACTATCGCTCCCAACGTCGTGGCGGAAAAGGGAAAAGCGCCACCGGCATGCGCGATGAGGACATCATCACCCAGCTCTTCATCTCGTCCAGCCACGATACGGTGCTCTGCTTTACCGACAAAGGGCGGGTGTTCCGACTCTGGGTCTACGAGATTCCACAGGCCAGCCGTATCGCTAAAGGCACCGCCATCGTCAACCTGCTGCAACTGGAGGATGGCGAAACGGTGCGACAGGTGTTGCCGCTGCCTTACCCCAAGGATGAGTGGGACAACTGGGATCTGCTCTTCGCCACCCGGAGCGGCCTGATTAAAAAATCGGCCCTGTCGGCCTATCTCAACATTCGCACCAGCGGCATTCGCGCCATCAAGTTGCTGGACGGGGATGACCTGATTGAAGTGGCGCTACTGCCCGCTATCACCGACGCCAAGCCGGAAGAGATCGAACCCACTGAAGATGCGTCCATTGAAGGCGAAATCAATAGGGAAGAGATCACCGAAGAGGTGGAAAGCGGCGATGCCAAAACCGCCGATCCCGGTCGCATCATGCTGTTTGCCAAAGGCGGCAAGGCCGTTCGCTTCCGGAGCCGCCAGGTACGACGGGCGGGCCGCGTCTCCCAGGGTGTGCGCGGCATGCGCCTCAAGGGAGATGACGAAGTGATCGCCATGAACGTCCTGGAGCCCGGCTCCGGCGGTCAGGTACTCACCATCACCGAGAACGGCTACGGTAAACGTACCGAGCAGACACTCTTCCCCACCAAGGGACGCGGCACGCAGGGCGTCATCGGCATGATCACCAGCGAGCGCAACGGTTCCGTTGTGGGATCACTCACCGTCTGGCCCGGCGATCACATCATGCTGATCACCAATCAAGGCATGATGCTGCGCACCGAGGTGGAGACCATCCGCCAGACCGGTCGCAGCACCCAGGGCGTCACCGTATTTAAGGTGCGTAGCGGCGAACAGGTGGTCTCCGTAGCCCGCATCGCCGAGACCGAAGAGGAAGAGGAGGACATCGAACTGCTGGAGGGTGAAGAGGCAGGCTCGGATGACCTCTCTGACGATGATACGGGCACGGATGACGGCTCTGACGATGATCTTGCGGATGGTGATGAGACGCCCGAGGTAGAGGAGTAGTCCTACCGCTGGTACTCTGGTTTGATCTACTGGGGCCTCTTTGAGGCCTCTTTTCTTGGGGTTGTTCGTGCTGGGGTGCCACCCCAGACCCTGCCAGGGCGCGGCTCTGGACTCCCCAATCTCATTTTATTGGTTTCTTTCGCGGAGTTTTTGGCGTGCTGGATATTAAACAAATTCGGAAAGATCCCGGAGCCGTTCGGGAACGACTGGCCCTGCGTGGTGAGACTGAACGACTGGACCAACTGCTGGCCATCGAAGAGCAGAAACGCGCCATGCAGACCGAAACCGAAACCGGTCAGGCTCGCCGTAACGAAATCTCTAAAGAGATCGGACGACGCAAAAGCCAGGGCGAAGACGCCTCCGACCTGTTCGCAGAGATGAAAACACTTGGGCCACGCCTCAAACAATTGGCCTCTGAACTCAAAGAGAAAGAGCAAGCAGTGGGCGAACTGCTGGCCACACTGCCCAACACACCCCACCAAAGCGTACCCATCGGGGCCAATGAGAACGAAAACGTCGAGATTCGACGCTGGTCGCCAGTGGGCGGCGATGGGGCCGATGCCCCCGCCCTCGATTTTGAGGCCAAGAATCACTGGGATGTGGGCACCGACCTGGGCATCCTCGATTTTGAAGCCGGGGCCAAACTGGCTGGCGCACGCTTTACCGTATTTCGTGGAGCTGGGGCGCGACTCTCTCGGGCATTGATCAATTTCATGCTGGATCTACATACCGAAGAGCACAGCTATACCGAAATACAGCCCCCCATGCTGGCCAACGCAAAAACCCTCTACGGCACCGGACAGCTCCCCAAGTTCGAAGAAGATCTCTTCGCCATGCGAGATGATGCCTACTATCTGATCCCCACCGCTGAAGTTCCACTGACCAACCTGGTGGCGGACTCCATTGTGGAAGAGGCCGACCTGCCCCTGCGCATGACTGCCTGGACCGCCTGCTTCCGTCGCGAAGCCGGGGCCGCCGGTCAGGATACCCGGGGGCTGATTCGGCAGCATCAGTTTGACAAGGTGGAGCTGGTCTGGATCACCAAACCGGAGGAGAGTGCCGAAGCTTTGGAAAAACTCACCAACCATGCGGAGGAGGTATTGCGCCGTCTGGAGCTTCCCCACCGGACCATCTCCCTCTGCACGGGAGATCTGGGCTTTGCGGCGGTCAAAACCTATGATCTGGAGGTTTGGCTACCGGGGCAGGGTTGCTATCGGGAGATCTCCTCCTGCTCCAACACGGAAGGGTTCCAGGCACGGC
>JADFWT010000167.1 GCA_015233785.1 Magnetococcales bacterium | reverse complement strand
CATCCGTTGAGGAGATTCTCTACCCGGCCATGGAGGATTACCAGCTCGACATCATGGTGGGTGAAGGACCGGCTGCACGCTCCATCAAGATCGACCTGCCCCAGTTCACATTGGTGGGGGCTACCACCCGAGCCGGAATGCTTACCAGTCCTCTTCGGGATCGCTTCGGCATTTTGGCACGCATGGAGTTCTATGAAACCAGTGAGTTGGCTGAGATCGTCATGCGCTCGGCAGGACTGCTCAACCTGGAACTCTACGAAGATGGCGCGCTGGAGATCGCCCGTCGCTCCCGTGGGACACCGCGCATTGCTAATCGCCTCCTGAAGCGCGTACGGGATTTTGCCCAGGTGCTGTCCGATGGACGTATCGACAAGCGTGTCGCAGACCAGGCACTTGCAGCACTGGAAGTGGATGCGTCCGGGCTGGATCATATGGATCTGCGCATTCTCAGAACCATTATTGAAAAGTTCGATGGCGGACCGGTGGGGTTGGATACCATCTCAGCCGCCATCGGCGAAGAGCGAGACAATATCGAGGATGTTATTGAACCCTATCTGTTGCAAAAGGGGTTTCTAGAGAGAACGCCTCGTGGTCGCAAAGCCACAGCCCGCGCTTATGCCCACCTAAAGACGCATCCGGCAACCGCCCAACTGAGGGCCGCGCAACATGAGGCGTTGATCTCGCTGTCGTAGGGGAACAAAATGGCGTTCAATTGGCCACTAAGGGTCTACTACGAAGATACCGATGCCGGAGGAGTGGTCTACCATAGCCAGTACCTCAATTTTTTGGAACGAGCCCGAACGGAATGGTTGCGCAGCCTCGGCATCGAACAACAGCCGCTGATGGAACAATCCGGCATCCGCTTCCTGGTGGCAGAGATGTCGATTCGTTTTTTAGCTCCGGCTCGATTGGATGACAAGCTCTCTATCCGCGTCGAACTGGACGCCTGTAAAAGAGTCAGCCTGACGCTAAACCAGACCATTCGCCGCGATGGGGAGTCGCGGCCATTGATCGAAGCAACCGTGCGGATCGCCTCCGTGGGGGAAAATTTCCGCCCGGCACGCATTCCTGAAGATCTGCTCAGACGTATGACCATAAACGGTGAATCATGAACGAAGCTGTCCAAAATCAAGGTGTCTGGGATCTCATCGCCCAATCCGGGCCGGTGGTGCAACTGGTGATGTTGAGCTTGCTCGCCGCCTCCATCATCTCCTGGGCGATCATATTTGATAAATGGCGACGCTATCGCCACATCTCCCGCTCAGAGATGGACTTTGAAGAGCAGTTCTGGAGTGGCGGCTCCATGCCGGAGCTGTTCCGAACCGCCGGTGACGCCTGGCCCGACTGCCCCATGGTGACCGCCTTCACCACCGGCTATCAGGAGTGGCGACGCTGGGAGGTGCAGGGCAAAGATGCTGAATCAGCCTCTGTTGCCGAGATGGGTGATCTGCTGGCCAACGTGCGCCGGGCCATGAGCGTGGCCATGGATCGGGAGATCGACCAACTGGAGCGGGGCTTGAACTTCCTGGCGACTGTGGGCTCTACCAGCCCCTTTATCGGTCTGTTCGGCACCGTATGGGGCATCATGAACGCCTTTTTGGGTCTGGCTGGGGCCAAAAGCACCACTCTGGCCATGGTGGCCCCCGGTATCGCCGAGGCGCTGATTGCTACCGCCATGGGCCTTGTGGCTGCCATTCCGGCGGTGATCGCCTACAATAAATTCTCCTCCGACCTGCGCCGTATTCATCAAAAATCGGATAACTTTGGCGCTGAGTTCCTCAACATTCTGGAGCGCCGCACCGCTATCGTCCGCCAGAAAGCACGCCGTCGGGAGACCATCTGATGGGCATGAATATGGGTTCCGGTGGGGGCTCCAAACGCTTTGGGTCCATGAGCGAAATCAATGTCACGCCACTGGTGGATATCATGCTGGTGTTGCTGGTGATCTTTATGATTACGGCACCGCTCCTGAATCAGGGCGTGGAGGTGGATCTGCCGCAGACCGTCTCCGACCCACTACCCTCTGAAAAAGAGCCGCTGGTAGTCAGCGTACTGCCGGATGGACGCGCTGCCATTGAAGATCGCGTCCTCTCCGTAGAGGCCCTGACCGCCAAGATTCACGCCATTCGCAAGGCCAACCCGACTCTGGTGGTCTATGTGCGGGGCGATAAAAAAGCCAGCTACGGGGCGGTGATGGCCGTCATGTCTCAACTGCAACAGGCCGGTGTTAACAAGGTCGGCCTGGTGACCGAGTTCCCCCAATAGCGCGCCGGAACGATCATGCTTCAGTCTATGGACCGGAAAATGTTGATCTGGTCCCTCGTTGCCCATGTGGCGGCGCTGGGTGTGGCCCTCTTTGCGCCTTCCATTCACTCACTGCCAAAACCGCCGTCGACGATTACCGTGGATTTGGTACGCCTCTCTGCCCCAGCACCGACACCAACCCCCACCAAGCCAAAGAGACGTACGCAGACACCAGCCCAACCCGAGCCGGAGCCGAAACCAGAACCGAAACCCACGCCCAAACCGCCGCCCCCACCACCCCCTAAAGTGGAGCAGCCCAAACCAAAACCGATTCCAATTGCCAAGCCGAAACCTAAGCCGGAGCCTAAGCCTCTGCCGACGCCCAAGCCGAAAAAGCCCAAGCCAAAACCAAAGCCGACACCAAAACCGGCCAAGAAAAAGCCGAAGCCAAAACCGCCCAAACCCAAGCCAAAGCCGGAGCCGAAAAAACCGAAACCTAAGAAGCCAGAGCCTAAGCCCGCGAAACCGGTTAAACCTAAGCCGGCCAATAAGCCGAAGCCTGCAAAGCCAGTCAAGAATAAGCCGAAGCCAAAACCGGCTTTTGACCTAAGCGCAGCCATTGCCAAGCATGCCAATAAGGCCAAATCGGGGCCATCGAACAGCCTTTCAGGGCCAAGTCCCAGCGCCTCGACGCCGGGTGAGCCAAGCGCTTCACGCTTCCAAATCCGCATCTGGCAGAGGGGCATTCAACAGCGTGTGCGCGACAACTGGCGTCGGCCATCCGGTCTGGCAAACGAGGGGTCATTATCGGTGAGTATCCGCGTGGAAGTGCAGCCGGATGGAACGCTCACCAACCCGCGCATTGAGGAATCGTCTGGGAACAACGCCTTTGATCAATCAGTCATCCGGGCCATATACAAAACCCGTGGGCAAGGTCGGGCAGAGCCAATTCCCAAGGGATGTTGGGATTGCCGCAATATTTTGTTTGTGTTTCGTCCCGAGGCTGGGTGAGTCCATCAGGCAAAAGCTCTTTCCCGGCATGACGCAAATAGGTAGGATCATTTTCTATGGGGAGGTATTGCCACGGTCTGGGACGTGAGCGTGACGGCTCCCTGGGGACAAACGTACCACCAATACAGGATGCATCATGGGCCAACTTGGCTTTACATACCGGCGACTGGGATGGGCAATCATTGGCGTGATATTGGGCGGGCTTCTGCTGGCCAGCGCTCCAGCCCGTGCCGAACTGGTGATTGATATTGAAAAGGGCGGACTGGATCCGGTGCCCATTGCCATCCCATCGTTTGTCGATTGGCGTAAGCGCCCCAGCGACGGCAAGATGGTAGTTCACACCTCACGCTCCGATGGCATCGGCCAACGCATCTCCGATGTGGTGATGGCCGACCTGGAGCGCTCCGGGCTCTTCAAAGCCCTGAACCGCGATGCCTTTCTTCAGGATTCAGTCTCTCTATGGGAATCCGGGCCGCGCTATCGGGATTGGCGTCTGGTGGGAGCCGAAGGCGTGGTCTCCGGGGCGGTGCGCGCTAAAGGAACCAAGCTGGAGGTGGATTTCTACCTGCATGATGTCCATCAAGGCTCACTGATCGGCACTGGCGTCCACTTCAGCGCTCCAGCCAAAGATTGGCGACATGTCGCCCATCGGGTGGCGGATAAAATCTACGCCCGCCTTACCGGCGAGAAGGGGTATTTTACCTCCCGCATCGCCTTTGTAGCCGAGAAGGGCAAACACAAATGGCTCTCGCTGATGGATCAGGACGGGGCCAACCGTATCGATCTGACCCGGCGTAAATCACTGGTTCTGACGCCAAGCTTCTCCCCTAACGGCGAGCATCTGTTCTATCTATCCTACGAGACCGGTGAACCACGTATCTTCCGCTGGGATCTCTACTCTGGGCGACGGGTGATACAGGGCAACTATCCCGGTCTCAACAGCGCCCCCTCCTGGGCACCCGATGGAAAACGCATGGCGTTGACCCTCTCCAAAGACGGCAACCCAGAGATCTATCTCAAGGATCTGGCCACCAAAAAGCTGACCCGACTCACCTTTAATTCGGCCATCGACACATCGCCATCCTGGTCGCCGGACGGCCGCCAAATTGTCTTTAATTCTGATCGGGGCGGCTCACCACAGCTCTACACCATGAAGGCGGACGGCAGCAGCGTCAGACGTATCACCTTTGAGGGCTCCTACAACGCTGCTCCAGCCTGGTCCCCTCGTGGCGATCTGATCGCCTTTGTGAAAGGCGGCGGCGGTAAATTCCGTATCGGCGTTATCACACCCGAGGGAAAACGGATGCGGGTACTCACCGACTCCTGGATGGATGAGTCCCCCACTTGGTCACCCAACGGACGGGTGATTCTCTTCTCCCGGCAGCGTGGAGACCACACCAAACTTTACACCATTGATCTCACTGGCCATAATGAACGGTCTGTGAACCTCAGCAAAGATCTGAACGGATCGGACCCCTCCTGGTCACCACTCATTCGGTAGCCGTAGCGGGACTCCTTAAGAGTGAGGACACAATAGACACTCGTGATTGAGAGGCTTGAAACCATGAAAAAAACACGCTCTATCTTTTTTCTGGCCGCTATGGCGCTGGCCTTTCTATCCGCCTGTTCCAGCACGCCTCCCGGCCCCACGGCGGAAGAGGAAGCC
>JADFWT010000166.1 GCA_015233785.1 Magnetococcales bacterium | reverse complement strand
TGCTGAGGAGACTTCGAAGTTGACCAAGCTCTCCATCATGCAGCAGGCCGGTACGGCGATTCTGGCTCAGGCTAATCAGCAACCGCAGCTTGCGTTGCAGCTTCTTGGTTAAAGGGCTTCCATAACTTAACTGGCCTTCTTTGAAGGTCGGCCTTGGAAATGGATGACCGGCCTTCAAAGCGGGCGGAAAGGGGATGTCGCATGGACACTTTGTCTAATGCCCGTTCACCCGCGGACAGCATGGAAGCCGTCCCTTTCTCCACTTCACTAGCGCAAGCCGGGGCACAGAGGATGCCCTGGACCGACACCAAGCTGGATGCCCATCGGCAGGAAGCCGAAACGCACGATCCAGCAGCGGAAAAGCTTCTTATGGAGAGTTTTGCGGAGGAGATCTCCCGCTCTCTAAATAGCTTCGCCTCGTTGCAGTTCAATCGGGACGAAGGGATGAAGAAGTTGATGGTTCATGTCGTGGAAAAGGAGAGTGATACATTGATTCGTCAAATCTCCGGCGAAAAGATGTTGATGATGGTTCAACATATGCGAGAGTTGGAGGAGCTGATTCTTGGCTCCGAGTAGTTGACGTTCGACAACTGTTGCTCAATTGTGGCACCGGTCGCTCTTCGGAGAGGCCGGTGCCTTTCCTTATTTGGGGTTTGTTTGAGAATAGTTCTCATTTGATCTTGACCTTGGGTGGGGTTTGTGGGGTAATGGGGCTTGATGACGATGTCCTGTAAGGAGTTGGCATGTTCGATTACGAGATGTTTGAGAAGGTGATTTTGTTTATTGTTTTTTCGGCCTGCTCTGTCTGGCTGCTGCTCTATGTGCGTCGTGCTATGGGGTTGGATGGCTCTTCGGGGTGTAGTTCTTGTAGCTCCGGCGGCGGTTGTGGCGGCGGGGTTGCTGGAGGTAAAGGCGAAGAGAAGCAGGATGAGAGCGGCGTCCAGGTGCAACCGATGGTGTTCCACCCCCCGTCTAAAAAAACTCCCGAACCTGACCGGTAGGCATCGGGCTCTCCGGGCTGGTCTCTTTTAGGGTGGATAGAGTGGTGCCAACTGCTCTGGGCTCTTGTTGTCTCTTATTGGTCTGTGTTTCTCGATAGCCTGCCACAGGCGATTCCCATCCCATGGTTTTTCTCCCTTCGATCCATAGAGGCTCTGATTGAGTCTCTGCATCTCCTCATTCAGTACCTGTCCACCCCGTCTCTCCAGTTCGTCGAGAGGGGTGGGAGCAGCTTCGTTCCAGATGATGGCCCCCCATTGAGGAAGCCAGTGCCGAACCGCCTGAGCATCCTGATCGAAGCAGGCGCGCTTGAGCTTGCTCCGAATGGTCTCCAATGAGAGGGCAGGGCTGGAGGCGTCTGGTTCGGCGGGCTTTGGTGCGTTTCGGGTTTGGAGGAGCCATGCCAGAGCGGTGCCCGCCCATCCGACACCCAGAAACAGAGCTACCCAGGGCCAGACGTCTGACGCATGCTGCTGCATCATGGGTGCGAGTTGCGTCTCGGGTGCCATGGTTGGAGAGGGCGCGGGTGTGGTGGCTTGTTGGGGGCTGGGTTGGATCTGGCGTTGTTGGGGTGCTTGATGTTGGGCGTCCGGTTGCGGGGCGGTATGGAGACTTCGCGCCGGAATGCGCGCTGTTTTCATGACGTTTTCATCCACATCCCACCAGGGAATTTCGATGGCCGGGAGCTGAAAATCTCCGGCATGGGTGGGGATGATGGCGCTCTTCTCCCGCCGAAGGCCGATGATGCCGGTGGCCTCTTTTTGATCTTTCAAGTGGGGTTGGTCGGGGTAGCTTTTGACCCCCTTTGGGGCCGTCCCTGTGATCTCCGGCAGTTGGCTGGCAGAGAGTCCGTCGGCCATCAGCGTTACGGTACGGGTGATGGGCTCGCCCACCTTGAATCCGGCGGGATCTTCGCTCCATTTCTCCACCAGTTGCAGGTTGTGGGCCGGGAGCCAGCGGGGGCCGCCGAATGAGGCTGGAATGGGCGTGACCTCAATGGTTAGTGCTTTGGAACGCAGGCGTTGGACCGGCGCGTTCTGGTTGAATAGAGGGTGGTTCAGCATGCCGGAGAAGAATCCGCCGCGTCTTGATGCGCTGCGCACCTCCAGTAGAAGCGGTTCCAGGATGAGTTGGCCGCTCTTTTGCGGAAAGATGGCGTAGTTTCTCTCCACCACCAGATAGTTCCGACCGTGGCGCTGGGTCCGGTAGGCGCGATCCTCCGACAGCTTTTCGACGACGCTCTCCACACCGCTGGGTTTGGGGTCGTCAATCTGTGCCGAAGCGATATCGATATGGCGAAAAAAGCGCACCGTGTAGATGATTTGACTTTGCACTGTCGCGCTGGTGCGGTTGCTGGCCACTTCAAGAAAAAAAGGTGCGCCGCTTTGGCTTTGCAGAGCCGGTTTGCCTTTGGTGATGGTGATTTTAGCCGGTTGGCTCTGGATGTTGCCGAAGCGGATGGCTGGAATGATCAGTGAGCCCACCCGTTTGGCCATGAGTGTCAGGTGCCAGCTCTCTTTGCGGCTTTGCTGGCCGTTGATGAACTGGAAGCTGGAGCTTTGATTGCGGCTGAGAATATCAAAATCCTGCTCCATCGGTGAAAAGTCGGGCGCTCCTCCGGCACCGTTTTCCACTTCAAAGGTGAGTTGGAACGACTGGTCGATAGCCACCGGATTTCGGTCGGTCCAGGCGCGCACCTCGGCGGCCCATGACGCCCCTGGCAGTACGGCTATGAACACCCAGAGCGCTCCGAGTATTTGCCGGATGTGACAGCCGTTCCTGGGTGTTGATGGAGGGCGGGTTTGGTTCTGGGGCGGAATGTCGAGGGGGGTCACCATGGCTGAACTCCTTCACGGATGGTGGTGCCTTGCCGCATGTTCTGCTGGTGCAGGTGGAGAAACTTGCGCCGTAGAAGGCCTCCTGGATCGTCCGGGATGCGTCGTAGCCACTGTTCGGTGGCCAGTTGCGCCTCCTTCTTGCGGTTGTCGGCGTGCGTCTGGGCCGATGCGTTGTGGGGGCTCTCTTCTGTGGGGTCTGGCTTGTCCGGGGATGTTTCCTGCTCGGTGACCGGTTGGGCCTGTTGCTGCTGGACGCCCTGTTGGTCTCGGCTTGGCTGCTGGTCGTTCTGTGGGTCTTCACCCTTTGGGTTGTTGCTCTTCTGGTTGTCGGCCATCTGATTCTTGCTTTTTTGCTCTTTGTTCTCAGGGTGTGCATCCTGCTGAGTTTTCTCAGTATCGGCCTGCTTTTGCGGCTCTTTCTGCCCTTGATTTGATTCGTTGTTATCGCGCTCCTTGCCCTTTTGCGCCTCGTTCCGGTCGGCCCCCTGGCTCTGTTTGTTCTCCCCCTGTTTGGTGTCCGACTTTTCCTTGTCGCCGCTCTTTTTCTGCTTCGACTTTTCGCCCTGTTTGGACTCTGGCGGCTTTGGCATCGCCTTCTTAACCAGTTCGAGGTTGTGTTTTGCATCGGCGTGGTTGGGGGCCTGTTTCAGTGCCTCCTGATAGGCATTGAGCGCCTCGGGGTAGCGCCCCAATCGTGCCAGGGCGTTGCCGCGATTGTAGTGGGCGTCGGCGTGGTCGGCCCCTTCGAGTGCCTCCAGAGATTGTTGATACTGCTTGGCCTGATAGTGTGCGGCGGCTTTCCACTCTTGGTTCTCGAAGCGGTCGGCAGCCTGAACCGGCGTACCCGCTTCCATGGATTCCATGGCCTGTTGATCCGGGCGTTGCCAGAGATCGTCCCAGGTGGCGGGCCATGTCAGGGCGCCGGCTGAGGCTGGGGTGAGCAGTAGAAGCAGCGGCAGTGCAAACAGCAGTCCTCGCCGAAAGAGCAACGCCGCCAGTATCAGCAGCGGAAACAGTAGCCACACCCCCTCTTCCTGCCAGGTGTCGGCCAGATGGTGGGCGGCGTTGGCTTGCAGCTCCAGAGCGGTGCGCACCATGCCGGAGAGCAGTCGATTCAGATCTTGGTCATTGGCACTCAGTCGGGCGTAGCGTCCACCCCCCTGTTGGGCCAGATTGGAGAGGGCGGCCTCATCCAGTTTAGGGATGACAATGGTCCCCATGGCGTCTTTGATAAAGCCCCCTCCGGGGTTGGGGATGGGAGCTCCAGCCAGGGTTCCAACCCCTAACACCGAGAGTCGATGGCCCGCCTTGCGGAGTGTTTGGATGGCGGCTTCGGTCTCCGGTTCAACGCCATCGGCGATCAACAGAATCTCTCCGGCTTTGGTGCGGCTCTGTTTGAGTAGCTCACCGGCCATCTCCAATCCAGCGGCGGCTCGGCTGCCCTGGGTGGGCATCAAATCGGGCTCCAGGGCGGCCAGTTGGGCGCGAATGGCGGCACTGTCCCGGGTCAGTGGCGTGACGGTGAAGGCGCTTTCGGCGAACACTACCAGGGCGGTCCGCCCCTCTTTGCGACGCTGTAGTATATCGTCGATTTTGTGGCGGGCGCGGGTCAGGCGGTTGGGGCGAATATCCTGGGCGGTCATGGAGCGGGAGAGGTCCAGCACCAACACCAGATCCATCCTGGCGCTGAAGGTGGGTTGGGGCTGTCTATCCCAGGCTGGACCCGCCAGCGCCAGGATGGCCAGAACGCCGCCCAGGCCAACCAGGGTGGGTACACCTCCGTGGCGGCTGCTCGGACGGGGGCTTCCTTCCAGAATGTGCGGCAGAAGTCCTGGGTCGCAGAGTCCCTCCCAGCTTCGGCTACGGAGCCTTTGAAGGCTGAGTCTCCAGATCAGCAGCCCTAAAACCGGCAGGGCCAGCAGCCAGAGCGGACGTAGAAAGTGAAACGTCTCCATCATGAGGCTCCTCCCATGCGGAGCCCGCGCCACCCCAGGAGTGCGGCGATAATCAGTGCAGCGCCCAGTGGCCAGGGGTAGAGGGCGGTAGTGGGGCGGAAGTGACGCTTCTCCCGTTCCAGGGGCTCC
>JADFWT010000165.1 GCA_015233785.1 Magnetococcales bacterium | reverse complement strand
CCGGGCGGCCTATCTGCTCACCCTGTTGGGTCGCAGTGGGGATGATGACCGGGGGGGATCGGGGCATGGTGCCAAGGACCCCATGTTTTTGATGATGGTGATGGAGCAGCGGGAAGCGCTGGAGGCGGTGGATATGGCCGCCGATGATGCCGCCGACAGGCTCGATGCCGTTCGCCAGGAGGTGGACCAGCGCATTGTGGCCGAGGAGCGCGCCATTGCAGCGGCCTTTGCCCAATATGACGATGACCCCCGGGAGGAGGTGCTGGACACCATTGCCGGACTCTGCGACAGGCTGCGCTATCACAACCGCTTTCTGGAGGAGGTTGAGCGCAAGGAGGAGGCACTCTTTGAGTGATCCGCCAGCGGGTAACAGGGTAGCAGTCGAGGCCGGGCATCATCGGGTAGAGCAGGGTAGCAGTCGGGGCCGGGCATAACCGGGTAGCATGGTAGTAGTCAAGGCTGGGCATCATCGGGTATCAGGGTAGCAGTCGAGGCCGGGTATCGTTGCGGCGCATTTTCTGTGTCGGCCCGTATCGCTGGATTTCATATCACAACAGACCATCTGCTGGATGCATTTTCAGCTAAAGAGCCGTATCGGGTGGGAGAGAGAGTCAAATGACGGTATTGCTTGATATTGCCGAACCCGGGGAGTCCCGCAAACCCCATGAGGAGGGGGATAGCGCCTCACGACGTGTCGTCGGCATCGATCTGGGTACCACCTATTCCCTGGTGGCTGCCATCAACACCGAAGGCAATCCCGCCGTCATCCCCGATGGTGAGGGGCGCTTTCAGCTCCCTTCGGTGGTGCACTATCCCCGGCAGGAGGAGACTGCTGCCGAATCGGATTCAGCCGGCGCAGCGCAGCCTGTGCAGGTGGGTTATGGAGCCAGGGCGCTGTTGAGCGATCAGCCCCAGAATACTTTGGCTTCGGTCAAGCGGGCCATGGGGCGCGGTTTGCAGGATCTTGAGGATCAGGAAGAGAGCAGCCCCTATCGCATGGATGCGGGTGAGGGGGGCATGGTCCGCTTTCTGGTGGGGCCCGATCGAGCTGTCTCACCCGTAGAGGTGAGCGCAGAGATATTGCGCCATCTGAAGGCCCGCGCCGAAGATGCCCTGGGCGGTACGCTCTACGGCGCGGTGATCACCGTGCCCGCCTATTTTGACGAGGCCCAGCGCCAGGCCACCAAGGATGCCGGGCAGTTGGCGGGGCTCAAGGTGATGCGTCTGGTCAATGAGCCGACGGCGGCGGCCCTGGCCTATGGTCTGGAACGCAAGCGCACCGGTATCTTTGCCATCTTTGATCTGGGGGGAGGTACCTTCGATATCTCCATTCTCAAGCTGACCGATGGTGTTTTTCAGGTGATGTCCACCGGTGGCGATGCCGCCCTGGGGGGTGATGATCTGGATGACGCCGTGGTGGCTCATCTGCTGGAGGCGTGCGCCATCGCATCGCCGGATCCCGGCACCTTGCAGAGTGTGCGTGCCGCTGCGCGTCGGGCCAAGGAGGCGCTGACCGAAGCGGATGAGAGCGAGATCACCTTTGAGGACTCCAGCGGCCAGGCCCATAAGGCTCATCTCAGCCGGGAGCGTTTCGACGCACTGATTGAGTCACTTGTAAAAAAAACCACCTTTCCCTGCCGCCGCGCCATGAAGGATGCCGGTATCCGGCCCGATGATCTCAATGGCGTCGTGCTGGTGGGGGGCTCGACTCGGGTTCCGCTGGTGCGCACCCATGTGGAGAAGGTTTTCGGCCAGATGCCGCTTTCGGATCTGGATCCCGATCAGGTGGTGGCCCTGGGCGCGGCCCATCAGGCCGATCTGCTTTCGGGCAACAGCCGGGAGGATCTGCTGCTGCTGGATGTCACCCCGCTCTCTTTGGGGTTGGAGACCATGGGGGGACTTGTGGAAAAAATTGTCCCACGCAACAGCCCGGTGCCCACCGCCCGGGGGCAGGAGTTCACCACCTTCAAGGATGGCCAGAGCGCCATGGCAATCCATGTGCTCCAGGGTGAACGGGAGATGGTGGATCAGTGCCGATCCCTGGCCCGTTTTGAGCTGCGGGGCATCCCTCCCATGGTGGCGGGGGCGGCGCGCATCAAGGTCTCTTTTCAGATCGATGCCGATGGTCTGCTGACGGTCTCGGCGGTGGAGTCCACCACCGGTACCGAGCAGTCCGTCAAGGTCAAGCCCTCCTATGGCCTGACCGATGGCGAGGTGGAGCGCATGCTGCGCGAGGCCGCCGAACACGGTGCCGATGATATGCTTGAGCGTCTGCTCAGTGAAGCACGCATCGACGCAGAGCGGGTGATTCTGGCCATTCGCGCCGCCATGGAACAGGATGGTGACCTGTTAAGTGCCGATGAGGCAGCAGCCATCGATGCCCAGTTGGAGAAGCTGATCAGCATCTCTGCGGGAGAGGATCACAAGGTGATCAAGCGCACCATGGAGGAGACCGACAAGGCGACCACCTTTTTTGCCCAGCGGCGCATGGATCGCAATGTTCAGCAGGCAATGCAGGGACGCCGGGTCGATGAGTTCTCCCCCGACGCCTGAACGGCTGCGCAATGTTTGATAGGCTGAGGCTATCTGATAGGCAGCGAGCTATCTGATAGGCTGAGGCTATCTAATAGGCTGAGGCTATCTGATAGGCAGCGAGCTATCTGATAGGCTGAGGCTATCTGATAGGCAGCGAGCTATCTGATAGGCTGACCAGCGGGGAATCGAGCGTTGTGCCCTGCTGATAAGATATATCTGCGTTGAGGTTTTTCTGTTTTAGCCCTCTCTCTAGTGCCGCATGGGGGATCTCAGCGCCCTGTTTCAGTGGAATCAATCTACCCGAGAGGAGTGCCGTACCATGCCCAAGGTGACTTTTCAGCCCATGAACAGAACAGTGGAGGTTGAAGAGGGGACCACTCTCCTGGAAGCTGCACACCACAACGACATTCAACTGGAGGGGGCCTGTGAGGGATCCCTGGCCTGTTCCACCTGTCATGTGGTGGTGGCTCCAGAGTGGTATGACCGCCTGGAAGAGCCGTGTGAAGATGAAGAGGACCGTCTGGATCAGGCTTTTGGCTTGACCCCGACCAGCCGTCTGGGGTGCCAGATCACCATGAGTGCCGCACTGGATGGGCTGGTTGTCACCATTCCCGAATACTCCATCAATATCCGTGTTGATGAGAAATAGACGGGCCGATCCGACAGGTTGGATTGCGATCAATAAGATGAAGGAGAGCCCAAGCGATGAAATGGACCGATGTGCAGGATATCGCCATAGAACTGGCGGACAGCAAGCCCGATATCGACCCCCTGTCGGTACGCTTTACCGACCTCATGCAGTGGGTGATGGAACTCCCCGGTTTTGACGATGATCCCAAGCGCTGCAATGAAAAGATTCTGGAAGCCATTCAGATGACTTGGTTGGATGAAAGATAATCCTATATAAAATAGAGAGTTCAGGATTATTTCAAGAAAAAGGCTCACTTGTGCATTTAGGCTGTTTTCTTCCCTACCTCTTTTTGTTATAGTCCCTTTGCCGGTGCGACGAGTTCCCCCCCCATAGCCATCTCGCCCATGGCTATCGTGTAGGACGGGGCGGAGGAGACCGCTGCATCATATGTTGGATGAATCACCCTATGGGGCGTTAGCTCAGTCGGTAGAGCAGCAGACTTTTAATCTGCGGGTCGTAGGTTCGACTCCTACACGCCTCACCAATAAAAACAACAGGTTGCACGCTATGTGTGGCCTGTTTTTTTATGCCTTCACACGATTTAACACATTTTTAGCACACCACTCAGACGCTTATTGACTTCGTCTGGTCTGATCCCGTATATGTGCTTCATGGCCACGATTCGAAAAGTCACCAGCAAGAAAACCAAGAAAACCTCCTTTCATGTTCAGGTCCGCAAGAAAGGTGTGCCCCCCCATCACGAAAACATTCCGGTTGAAGCGACAAGCAGAGCAATGGGCGCGCCGCATTGAGGATGAGATTGAACGTGGCATCTATATAGACCGTGCGCCTGCCGAACAGATTGATGTGGCAAGGGTTTTCCGGACACAAAATTATGCAGCTTGCCTAGTTTGAATTTTGTGTGTCCGGAAAACCCTTGCCACATCAAATCCTTCAATTGCTCTATTTCCCATAACACACCTTTAGTAGTGGAAGGTATCACGAAGATGATCGATGCCTTGTCCATCAGAAGAGAGGCGAGTTCTTTCCACTCACCCTTAGTATCACTTGATTGCAACTTTCCACTCCCTAGAGATTTTCTTGCTGCTCCGACCGAAATCATGGGGAATGAGTTGCGAACCACTTGCGATAACTTAAGCTCTATAGATTCCCATTCATGAGCAAATAAATCACCTTCTAAGAATATGTACCACCATATTGATTTCTTCCTTCTTAGTCTGTTATCATCAGAAAACGACCGCAAATAGAGTGAAAAGTCCCTTACAGATCCACCATAAAAACTCCTTAACAGCATTCTAGCCTTTATATCTCTTTTTGTTTGCCTGCGCTTCTTGCTTGCTCGAAAGAATAGTGATGCGGCGTTTTGGCCAATAACGAGTATTAGTGGCAGCGCTATTAATGACAAAATAAAACGCGAATTTTTGGGCGCATGCTCTCTGCCTTCGAAATCTGCAATAATGCTCTTTCTTAAATCCTCACTGAAAGCCTCGTTCATTATATGTTGTTGATAAATGCTCTTAACCGACAAGAAAACAATAAAACCCAAGACAATCATCGCCCCTTGCAACAACGTCAATTTGAACAGTTGCCATTTTAAGTCACTTGACTCTAGAAAATCGCTCATTACCGCTCCTTTAGGATATAACGCCTAACATCCAGCGGCGCGCGCATTTGGCGCGTTGGCTGGGTGCTTTTGTCAGCAGTTTATTCACTATCTTTTACTCCTGTAAACTTACCCTTAATCCACTTCCAGGAGAAAATAAATGGTATGAAAATTAGGAACCAGAAT
>JADFWT010000164.1 GCA_015233785.1 Magnetococcales bacterium | reverse complement strand
CCGCACATTATGATTATCCGGCGTTGATTCGTCTTTTGGGGGAAGAGGTGTGAACATAACCCCGGACCCTGCATCCATTGAGATTTTGATTGTCGATGACAATCCAACCAATTTAGGGCTTCTCGACGCCATTCTGACAGAGGCGGGGTGGCGGGTACGCATCGCCCCCAATGGATTGACCGCCCTCTCATCCGCCGCTTTGAAGGCGCCGCATCTGGTTCTGCTCGACATCAACATGCCCGATCTGGATGGGTGGGAGGTGTGTCGTCGCATGAAGGCGGATGCCGATATGAGAGAGGTGCCGATTATTTTTCTAAGCGCCCTGACGGAGACGGAGGATAAGCTCAAGGGGTTTGAAGCGGGTGGCGTCGATTATATCACCAAGCCGTTCTCGGCGTCGGAGGTGTTGGCCCGCGTGAAGGTGCATATCCATCTATCCGTCACCAAGGCCATGCTCACCGATCAGCGTGGCGAACTGATGCGTGAAGTCGAATTACGGCGTCATGCAGAAGAAGAGCTGCGTCGGGCCAACGATGTGCTGGAGGAGAAAATTCGTGAGAGAACGGCGGATCTTACCCGAGCGAATCTTGCCCTTACGACGTCCGAGCAGCGCTATATGGATCTTTATGACCATTCGCCGGATATGTATGTTTCCGTGAATGCCGAGACGGCCCGCATTGAGATGTGTAATCAGACGTTGGCCGATAAGTTACGCTATACAAAAGCAGAAATTGTCGGAAAGCCAATCTTTGACCTCTACCATCCAGAGTGTATGGATGAGGTGAAAAAAGCTTTTCAATCATTTGTTACAACAGGAGAAGTCCACAACGCCGAGTTGGCGCTGAAAAAGAGGGATGGCGCTAAAGTTGATGTCAATCTGAATGTCACCTCCGTTCGGGACGCGTGCGGAAAGGTGAAGTACAGCCGCTCTTGTTGGATTGATATTTCCGAGCGCAAGCGCATTGAACGCGCACTGGCGGCGGCCAGAGAGCAGGCCGAGCGGGCCAATCAGGCCAAAAGTGAATTCCTGGCCATGATGAGTCACGAAATTCGTACGCCGATGAATGCCATTCTCGGCAACATTGAGCTGCTCCAGGAGCCGGACATTACCGATAATGAAAGACGCGCCTATCTTGCCGTCCAGCAACAAGCCGGGGAGTCGTTGCTCACATTGATCGATGATATCCTGGAGCTTTCCCGTCTTGAGGCCGGCGGTGCCGAGCAGGTCTCGCTCTGTTCGTTCAATCTGCATCAGCTCCTTCATTCGGTGGCCTCGCTTTTGGACCGGCTTGCCGATAGCAAAGGCACCGCCATTCAGGTGGAAATGGAGGAGAATCTATCCCATACATGGATCGGAGACGAACGACGCATTCGTCAAATATTGCTTAATCTGCTTGGGAATGCGGTGAAGTTTACCGACGAGGGTCAGGTTCGACTTAAAGCCCGCTCCGCTCCGGAAGGAGAAGGGGTCGCCATTACGGTGGCCGACACGGGAATCGGTATTCCGGAGCCGCAGCAGCAGCGTATTTTTGAGCATTTCTATCAGGTTGATTCCACCTCAACGCGCCCATACGGCGGCAGTGGGCTAGGTCTGGCCATTGTCCACAAGTTGATACGGCTGCTGCGTGGCTCCATCACCATGGAGAGCGCTCTGGGCGTGGGTACGTGTTTCGATATGGTGCTCCCTTTGAGAGAGGATGTGGCGGATGGTTCGAAACAGGTCGCGCCGGTGGAGGCCCCCTCCGTGAGCCAACCTTCCAAAGAGCCTGAGCTTCGTGTCCTGCTGGCCGAAGATTCTCTGGATAATGCACTTCTTATTCAATCATTTATGAAGCGTACTCCTCATCATCTTACCGTGGTCGTTAACGGCGCATTGGCGTTGGAGAAGGTGCAGTCGGACGCTTTTGATCTGGTGCTGATGGATATGCAGATGCCGATCATGGACGGCTATGAAGCCACACGGTTGATTCGTCGTTGGGAGGTTGAGCATGGACGGACGCCACTGCCTGTGTTGGCATTGACGGCCCACGCCCTGCATGGGGATCGTGACAAGAGTCTGGAGGCGGGATGTGACAGACATTTAACAAAACCCATAAAAAAGAGGCTGTTGCTCAAAGTGCTTTCGGAATATGCCAATGGGGCGACATCACAGAAGATTGTCTAGCCACGGTGAGATGTTATATTACACGTCGAGGCGTTATGAATGTTTCATCAGATACCTGCCGATTCAGTCGTTATCACCTCTTCATTCCAGGGCCATGCCGATGATTGGATGAGCCGGATTGAGAGGTTGCCGCGTCTGACCCCTGATTGATAGCGAGGGCTTCACATGTCCTATTTAATCTTATTCATCGTTTTTTCCATCATCGCCTTTTTCCTGTTTCAGTGGGGCAAAGAGGTGATTCAGCATCTCAAGAGAAAGCAACACGCCCTGAAAGAAGAGATCGCCCATCTTAAGATGGAACAGGCGGAATATGAGACGCTCAATCTCCAACTCAAAGAGCGCTATGAGAGAGAGATGACGGCGTTTGATGGGAAACTGAGTCTGGAGATGGAGCAGCGGACGCAGTCTAAAGCGCGTGAGTTGGCGCAGCAGCAGAAGTCTCAGGCGCGTGAGCTGGAGAAGCAGCAGGAGTCTCAGGCACGTGAGCTGGAGAAGCAGCAGAAGTCTCAGGCGCGTGAACTGGAGAAGATCCAGCAGCAAAAAATGCGTGAGCTGGAGACCAGGGTCAGCGACTACGAGACCAAAGAGCGGCAGCGCCTCGTCAGCGTCATGGATGCCGAAAAAGAGGAAGCCGTCGATGCTTTTGGTCAATGGGTAGAGCAGGAGAGAGGACGCCTTCAGGAGCAGTTTGATATTCAGTACCAAGAGAAGGTCGCCAGCCTCATGAGCGGTCTTGAGGCCAAGGTGCTGGAGGAGATTCAGATTGATGCGCTTCTTCTCCACACCGGTCAGACCGGCAGCGTGCATGCCCAACGTGCGCTGGAGAGCTATCTAAAAGATCGTGTTGCGCTGATCTGCTCGGATCTCTGGAACCAGAGAGAATCCCCCAGGCCTGACGGGAATCAGGATAAGGGACCGAGATGAAAAAGAAGCCATTCGCCGTTTCGTTTCAGGTGAAACTGACCTCCATTTTTCTGGTGGTGATTCTTACCCTGACCAGTGGCCTGATTATCCAGGGCTATCGCAGCTCCTCCACCATCATGATGGAGTCGGCGCGCAAACTTCTGCTATCCACCAATGCGACCATCTTGGAGCGGTTTGGGCGCACCTACGATCAGGTGTTCTCCATCGTCGCCATTTCGGCCTCTACCGGCGAAATCTCCCAAAGTGCGTCACTTCAGGCCGATCATCCCGCCATCCCATTCATGCTGACATCGTTGGCGCGTAATCCGCAGCTCTACGCGGTGAACACCGGCTATGAGAATGGCGACTTTTTTGAGATTGCGCATGTTCATAATCAGGAGGCGTTGAAAAAGCGCATTGGCGCCCCTCCGGAAACCTATTATGGGCTGCTCACCATCACCGGCCAAAACCCGGACGGAACCAAGGATAAGGTGTGGATCTATCTGGATCGATCCGGTGACGAGATCGGACGGGGCGAGATTGTCCAATCCCGCTACGATCCGCGCCAACGGCCCTGGTATAAGATCGCCGAACATACCGATCAGGTGGCCACCACCGATATGTATTTCTATTCCGACCTGAAAAAACCCGGCGTCTCTTTCTCCCAGCGGTTTGATACGGCTTCCAAAGGGGTCTTTACCGCCAATCTCACCCTCACCGAGCTGTCGAAATTTTTAGCCGGCCAGCGGGTCAGTGCGTCGAGTCGCATTTTTATCGTGGATAAGCGCGGCCATCTTTTTGCCCACCCGGATGAGCAGCGCACCATGAAGGTGGTGGTGGAGCCGGGCAGCGGCAAGAGCCATCTGGAGGTGGCCAAGGTGGCGGATCTTCAAGATCCGGTGGCCGATGCGCTGTTTCAACGCTATCAGCAGGGAAACTGGAAGGATCTCTCCACCATTGAGGTGGATCGTGAACTCTATATCGCCAAGGTGACCCCCATTCCCCAGCGGTACGGGGATAGCTTGAACATCGTGCTGATTGTGCCGGTGAGTGAATTTCTTGGCCCCATTGCCGACATCGGCATGGAGGGGGTGATGATCTCCATTCTCCTGAGCGCGCTTTTTCTGCCGGTTGTGATCTGGATTGCCAAGTGGGTCTCCGCGTCGCTGCAAGAGCTGGCCAATGAGGCGGAGCAGATTCGCCATTTCAATCTTGAGGATATCTCCAAACAGGTCTCAAGAATCAGTGAGATTCAGCAGTTGGCCGGATCGATTGCCACCATGCGGGTGACCCTGCGAAGTTTCAGCAGCTATATGCCCAAGGCGTTGGTACGCAACATCGTCAAATCCGGTCTGGCGCCGAAAGTGGGGGGGGAGCGGCGCAACGTCACCATCATGTTTTCGGATGTGCAGGGGTTTACCACGCTCTCGGAGCAGCTTGAGCCCGAAGAGCTGCTGATTCAGACCTCCCGATATTTTGAGGTGCTGACCAAGGCCATCTCCCATGAGAGCGGCGTGATTGATAAATATATCGGCGATGCGGTGATGGCGGTCTGGAACGGCCTGAACCCCAACCCCACCCATGCCGAGGATGCCTGCATCGCCATGTTGACCTGTCAGGCCCAGAGCGAAGCTTTGAATCAAACCTTTTTTTCCTAGGTTAAGCCGGTATTCTACACCCGCTTCGGTCTGCACGGCGGCGATACCGTGGTGGGAAATGTCGGCTCCTCCGAACGGATCGACTACACCGCCATCGGCTCCACCGTGAATATGGCGGCTCGGGCCGAGGGTCTTAATAAATTTTACGGCACCCAGCTATTGATCACCGAGACGGTACGTGACAGCGCCGGACCGCGCTTTATCTGCCGCACCATGGATATGGTCGTGGCCAAAGGGACCACGCTGCCGATTCTTGTTTTTGAACTGCTCGGTGTG
>JADFWT010000163.1 GCA_015233785.1 Magnetococcales bacterium | reverse complement strand
CGGAACAACCTGAACGGCGAGGCGCACGATCATAATCCACCACCGCCTGTTCAAAACCGGTCCAGGCTACCAGGGCAAACACGATGCGGTGCTGCTCATGAAACTGGCGTACACACTGAGCTACCTGTTGATCCACCAGCAGAAAGCTTCCAGTGGTGAATTTGGTCTCCCGAGGCATGGCGTGACGGCGAACAACCTCTTGAAACAGACGGCTGGTCCAGATACGCCAATTTTCATCCTGACGGCTGCGACGCCGACCCCAGACGACCGATGCGCCCTCTCGCCACGCCTGAAGAAAGCCAAGAATGGTCTCCGGCGGATCCTGAAGGTCACAGGCCAGTGTCGCGATCAAATCTCCTTGAGCGGCATTAAAGCCGGCACTGATGGCAGTATGGGAGCCGAAATTGCGCGATAGACGCAATCCTTGGAAGCGGGCATCCTCAGCACAGATGCGGGTGATAATCTCCCAACTGCGATCCTGACTCCCGTCATCCACAAACAGCACGGAACATTCTGCCTCCTCGCTGTTCAGAAGGGTCGCCTCTACCTGCTGCCGGTAACGCTCCAACCCCGCTTCCTCATTATAGACCGGTGTCACCACCGTCAATTGGGGGCGCGCTATGGATCTGGCATCGCTCATCTTAATCTTCCGTTCTCTCTATGCATCCCATTCGACGATGGGGGCCCTCAAAACTGCCCGCAGGCGTCGATTGGAGGCTGCATAATAGGTCGCCAGCCATTGGCGTGTTTCCGGGCGCATACACACCCGCTCTGGATTATGA
Organism: Magnetococcales bacterium; assembly: GCA_015233785.1. Lineage (GTDB taxonomy): Bacteria > Pseudomonadota > Magnetococcia > Magnetococcales > JADFWT01 > JADFWT01. Next base: position 4,283 of record JADFWT010000163.1, on the reverse strand, counting down.
ACAGCGTTGATCGGCCCCAGCCCAAGCCCATCCTCAGGCCGTTCCGGTACCCCAAGAAATGTGTGCAGCTTGGCCGCTGTTCCGGTCGGGTCGGCCAACATCGCCTCATAGATCAAAATCAGCAGCCGCGATCTTGAGAACTGCTCCAACCAAGGCTTTAGCAGCTCATCATAAAGCCCTCGACGGAGATAGGAAAACGGTTGGCTGTAGCGCCACCTCTCCGGTTGCTCTCTGCAGCGCCTCCCCTCCAGCTCTAACGCCTTGTCGAACGACTCGGTTTCCAGGCCGTTCTGACAACTCCAGAGATAGTTGGAGAAGGCACGATCAATGGGGTTACGCAGCACAAAGATCAGCCGCACATCAGGCAGATCCCGTCCCAAACGTTGGGCAACGACAGCGTTTTCCAAATAGTTGGTGCTCTTCTCCCCCAGCAAAGCGCCGGTTGGGGCGTTGCCGAACCACTGACCAGCGTAGTGCGCCAACCCTTTTTGGTAGAGATCATCGAGCAAAAAAAACTTCGGCTCCGGTGCCACCGGACGGGCCATATAGATCTTCGGATGACGATCCGCCAGATGGTAAAGCCAAGTGGTGCCGCAACGCGGGGCTCCACCGATGATGAATGAGGGCAGGCGCTGTCTCATGGCTTGCGAACTGTGGTCAAAATACTGGGGGCCATGCCGAGAAAGGCTCTGCGACCTACAAAAGGTGCGTCCAGAAACTTAATGGGAAACAGCAGCACCGGAAGAACCAGCCCCAGATAGGCCCGCAGTCTGCTGCTCCCAAAAGATAGGATCACGGAGAGAAACTCGATGAGCACGAGAAGCAGCAGTGTAACAGGCCCAGTCGCATTGCGCTGCTCCACCACCTCCCATGGCTCAAACAGTTCGGCTGCACCAATGTGGGTCAGTCGCTGATAGTCGTGAGGCGAGGCATGAAACGGATAGAGGAAGGGTATCAGATGGATACCCAGCCCCCCCGGACAGGTGCTCAGCTTGAGCTGTTCCACCACCTGCTTCAGCTTGGGTACATGTTCCAGCGCACTGCGAGAGACAAAAGCATCCACCGAATCCGGTCTGAACGGCAGCCGCGTCAGATCGCACACAAGATCGACATGCTCATAGGGAAACAGGTCCAGCGTGACGATATCCGGGTCGATGCGATGGTTGCCACAACCGATATCCACCACCACCTGCTGCTTCGGATCCAATAATTGGCATACGGCTTTGCGATAGTTAAAGGGATAGGTGGGGGCAAACAGCGTGATACCCACCCGGTAGTACCACGACCCCAGTCGCCTCTTCAGGCGCGCTTTGAGCGAATCAAGCGGATCATCGGCCTCCAGATCGCCGACAAAACGAATCTGTCCATTTCGAATGGGATAATCGGCGGCGCAGGCCTTGCAATGGACCATCTCCTGGCTAAATTCCAACCGCCCGCCGCAGTGGGGACAGGCCAACAAGGGACGCAACCGTGCCATACGCTGTTCCCGATTTGGATGGGAAGCATGCACCGGGGCGGTCATGGTCTGCGTTCCAAGGGGCGGGCCGCCTCAACAGCCTGGGCCAACGTCTGCACCACCCGCGCCTGCTGCTCGTCACGCATCTCATGGAAAAGCGGCAGCAAAAGGGTTCTATCCTGAGCCTGCTCGCTCTCTCTGAGATCGATACAGCCCTTTTGCATATCATCACAAACGCCACGCTTCGAACGCCACACGTCCGGGGGATAGCTCTTCTCCCGATGGATGCACATGATGCCACGCCGGGTAGAGATCCCCTCATCCAGCATGGCCTGCATGATGGCTCTCTGATCGCACCATGACGGAAGGCGCACAGCGTAACTCTGCCAGTTGCTGCGCGCCCAGGCGGGTTCGTGGGGTGGCATCAAACCGGATATAGCGGCCAGCCTCTGGTGGTACACCTCGGCCAGTTGCCGACGACGGGCGATTATCTCCGGCAATCGCTTGAGCTGCTCCACACCAACCGCCGCCTGAATATCGGTCATGCGATAGTTAAAACCGAGCTGGTCATATCGCTCAAAGATGACCTGATTGGACGTGTGGCGGACGCTATCGGAGACGCTCATACCGTGCTGCCTCAGTAGCCGGAACTGTCGATCCAGCTCCGGATCTGTCGTGGTCAGCATGCCACCGTCGCCGGTGGTCAGCACCTTTCGCGGGTGAAAGGAGAAGCAGGCGATGCGACCATGAGGTCGCCCAATGGCTTGCCGGTCACCATCCATGAGAATCTCGCTGCCGATGGCGCACGCAGCATCTTCCACCACCGGAAGTTGGTGCCGCTCTGCCAATTTGAGAATCGCCTCCATGGAACACGGCATGCCAATCTGATGCACGCAGAGAATGGCGCGAGTGCGCGACCCGATACAGGCCTCAATATGCGCCGGATCCATGTTGTAGGTGGCCGGATCGATATCCACAAAAACAGGGGTAGCCCCACAGTAACGGATGGCATTGGCGGTGGCGACAAAGGAGTGACTGACAGTAATCACCTCATCACCAGGACCGATACCCAATGCAGTCAGCGCCACATGCAGGGCCGCTGTGCAGTTGGAGACCGCACAGGCATGGGGCGCGCCAACCTGTTGGGCAAAGGCGGATTCAAATGCCTGAACCTGAGGCCCCTGAGTCACCCAGCCGGAGCGCAGGGTCTCGGCGACCCGCTGGACCTCTGCCTCACCCAGCGTGGGACGGGCAATGGGAATCATGATGCAGAACCCGCTGTACCACGCCAGTTATGAACTACCTCTTCATCAAGCAGCTCTTCCGGTGTGCGCCCCTCGGCAGCATACCAGTCATGCAGGGACTGCAAGCCCTGTTGAAGCGTGACAGTCGGAGTGAACCCCAGCAGCGAGCGAGCCGCTTCGGCATCGGCATAAAGTCGCAGCACATCGGCGGGACGCGGATCGTGATGTTCAATCTCCACCTTCTCTCTTCCGGTGACATGGGCCACCTCTTCGGCCAGTTGTCGAATGGTGATCTCCCGACCACTGCCCAGATTGATGGTGTGTCCAACGGCATCGGGAACCACACCCGCCAACAAAATACCTCGGGCGCTATCCTCCACATAGGTGAAATCCCGAGTTTGAAGCCCATCGCCAAAGATGATCAGCGGCTTGCCCGCCAACTGACGCAGCATGAACTTGGGAATCACCTCGCCGCTATCCCCTTCGTGATGACAGCGGGGACCAAAGGCGTTGAAAGGGCGTACCATGACGGTTGGAAAGCCATAGGTCTCGTAGAAGGCACGGGCATAGCACTCTCCTGCCAGTTTGCTCGCGCCGTAGACGGTCATGGGGAAGGTGGGGTGCGCTTCGGTCATGGGCACATGGCGGGCTGTGCCATACACCTCTGAGGTGGAGACATAGACAAAGCGCTGCACACCGGCCTGACGGGCCAGTGATAACAACGATAGAGAAGCCTGGGCGTTGACGGCTTGATTCTCCAAGGGGTCGTGAATGGCGTGCCGCACGCCGAGACAGGCTAGATGATAGACCAGATCGACCCCCTCCAGAAGTTGGGCCATCCGCTCGCCGTTACGAACATCACACACCTCCAATCGGACTCCGTATGCTTCCAGGCCGGCCAGGTTTTCTCGCTTACCGTTAACCAAATTGTCCACAACGGTGATGCGACGACCAGCCCCGCGGAGCTGGCGTACCAGTGCCGAGCCAATAAATCCAGCCCCGCCGGTCACCAGAATATTGGCGGGTAGATCGGGATACGATGAATCGGATGTGGTCATAATGTGGTAAGTCTCCCAACAAAACGGACGGTACTCTGCACGCCATCTCTCAGATGCCGAATCCACTGTAGCGCCATCATCCACCAGAAGCTCGGGATCCTCACGCCGCACATAGAACTCAACGATAACCTGACCATCGGCCTTCCCAAAATAGCAAAACCGCCAATATGCGCCTATTCACGCCAATTTTGTGGACACTTTGTGGACACTGTGGATGGACTTTGCCTTTATCTTGAGAAACGGCGCTTTTAGTCGTCCCCATCTTTTTGGCAACCTACTTTTGAGTCAATCCAGCCGACTTGTGCGCCTCCAAGGGGGTCATTATTGGAGGCCGATTCACAAGGCAGATTATCTGCATATAAATCTGTTTAACAACAGATACATAAAAGTTTAGAATGCCGCTTTGTATTTGAGATTATGAGAGGGTATGATATGATATGATTCGATCGTGATGCAATCCGCGTATGCCCTCTTTACAGGACTAGAAACACTTTCAGCGAAATGGTTTTTCAATGTTGGGAGAAA
>JADFWT010000162.1 GCA_015233785.1 Magnetococcales bacterium | reverse complement strand
GCCCGAACTGCAACCGGTTATGGACAAAAATGGCGAGCAGAAACAAGATGAAGAGGGGAATCCGGTCCTGGAAGAGCCGCCTCACACCCCCATGGCCTATTTGGCAGATGGGAAATATCTTCTCCTTTCCGTATTAACACCGCACAAGGGCAATCTTTATTTCAAGAAATATCCCGATCTCAAGGTGAAGATCCGCTTCTTTCACAAGGCCTATCTTGTGGAAGGCATCGTTCGATTTCTCGACTTCATCAAGGTTCGCGGTGAGCATGCGCTGCGGTTCTCCTACCCCGCTAAACTCGGCATGACCAAAGGTCGAAGCTATTTTCGGACACTCAACGCCCATTACGGCTCCATTAAGCTCACCCTTGAGGGAGAAGAGATCGAACCGATCACCCCAACGGTTTATGATATCAGCCTTGGCGGCATAGCCTTCTGCCATCCCATCCCCATCCAACAGCTTCCGAAGGATTTCCAGCTTAAGCTTGCACTAACCTTCCAAAAGGAGCTGCCGGTCAAGCTCAACGCCTTTGTCCGCAACCACTCTCCTGTCACCAAGGTGATCGCACGAAACAGGGTTTGCCGAATCAGCCACTCCATCTGCGGCACTCAGTTTGACATCAAGGATGAAACCCTTGAGATGCGCATCGGACGAATCGTGTCCGCCATGCAGCTTGAAGCCATGTCCAAGATGGCCAAGTTGTGCGAACCGATGGATCTGCCGAGTACGCTCGAGTTCTGGAACAAGCGCGACAAAGAACGATACGGAGGCCGCAAAAAGCGCGCATCCTCCCTACAGTTCAAAGATGACCAGGAGATGAAGGAGGAGCTCTCTGGCGTGACCGCCAAACGTGAGGCGGACCAGGCAAAGGCTGAAGAAGAGGAACGAAAACAAAAACAACCTCCATCCATAGAAGAACGCGCCAAAAAGCTGGAGGCACGTGACAAGGCCAAAAGGCTCGCCAGGAAGAAGGCCAGTAAGGGCATTTTGGGAGGATTGATGAATAAGCTGGGTATTGATTCCGACAAGAATCGACGCGCCAGTGATCGACGCAAGGCTGCCAAGCGTGTGGCAACCAACCGACGCAAAGGAGACCGCCGAGAAGGTCGGGATATGAGTGCCCAGGAAAAAGCGCGGGTGGAAAAACAGCTGGCGGAGCTCAAGGCTAAACAGATACAGAAGGGAAGCCTGGCAGAACTTGACACCATGCTCCTTGAGCGCAAGATCAATAAATAAGTGCACATGACTCAGGGCTGAGCGGCAAGCTAAAGCCCGCACTTTGGAAGCGATGCGTACCGTTCCAATGCTGAACCGGGCACTCGTTCAGCAAGCTACACACCCGGTTCAGCATCAGGCTATCCGTGAGGACCCATTCAATGCCTTGATCAGGAAAACAGGGCTGTCACGCCCTTAACCAACACGGCTGTCGAGATGGATGAAAGTCCCAAGGTTGACCGAACTGGGTTTTCAATCAACCAGATCAGAAAAGCGAGCAGATCGTTTCCAGAAGCACCGGCCTCTTTGAGATCATTAATAACGGCCATGATGGGACGTGGATTTCCCTGATCATCCTGCGCGGAGACGCTATATTTTTCAAGCGTGGCAGCGGCATCGCCTTCCAGATTTTGAAGCCCTAAGGTCAATGCGTCTTCCACCCCTGGGATACCAAAGCCGGAAAACATATCACCATCGTAACGGACCGATGAAGAGGCACTTCCTGCCGCGTCTGAGACAGCATCGACAGACTCTTCAGCCACACCCGAAACCGCTTCAACGGCCTCGCCAACCAGATCACCTATACCACTTGTCGTATCGCTGATGGCATCGACCGTACTTCCCGCCACATCGCCAACGGTATCAGCGGCGTCATCCATCAGATCACCAGAAGAGTCGATGGCGTCGCCGGCCACATCGCCAACGGCATCAGAAGCATGGCCAACCAGATCCGAAGCGACATCCATAATACCGCTGGAATCGCTGACAGCCTCACTGGCATCGCTGACAGCCTCAACCGTATCGGCCGCCACACCAGCAGTGCCCGCCAAACCGAGACCAGCCGCTGAACCAACGGCTCCAACCTTCAAACCATCTGAAATATCGAAGGAATCATCAAGTGTGTCACGATAGACATCCTGCAGGATATCAATAGCCTTCTGCTCTTTTGGAGACTTGGAACGCCATTTCAATTTGATTCTGACACTGCTTTGAGTCGTCCGCTTGCGTGTTTTCTCCCGGAGCTGGGCACCCCCCTTGAACTTGGAGAGTTTATCGGACACATCCGGCGTTAAATCACCTTGTTCAATCTGATCGGCCAGAGCGCGTAAAAAAGTCACCATAGCTTCTGGAGAAGAGGAGCGCTTGCGGCTCTTCATGTTCAGTTTAGAGCGCCCTTTACGCCGCTTTTTGCGTTTCGTCTTGAAGGAGAGATCATGGCTGCTCTGCATTCTTTCAAAGGGACTAGTCTGTGACATACTCACTTAACTCCATTATAAATATTGAATATAATAATACATCTTCACCACAAGCGGCAGGAAACCATCTCCAAAAGAGATTAGAGTTCAAATTCCGCCGGGTTGATATCAAGCATGTGGCAAACCCGCCTGACCACAGCCTTCTCCCGCTCGTCAAATAAACCGTCAGAACTACCCAGGGAGATCATCATCTTTACCAATGTTCGGGATTGATCAGCGATGCCCTTTATCTTGGTAATGGCAGTGACACACAGTTCATCCCCGGACTTTAAAATTTCGTCATCCCGCCCGAGTTGTTCACAAAAATCGTAAAACTGATCCCGCATTTTCAGGGCATCATATTGTTGCAGTAAAGCGTGTTGGGTGATAAAGGTTCCCACCGTCTTGCGCTCTTCCGCATCAATTTTCCCATCAGCTTGGGCGACCAGTGCAATAGCTGCCATCACAGCCGGAGGAAAATCGCTGTTTTGAAATTTGGCAAGCTCACCTTCCAATTGTGATTGAAGTTCCTGGGCTTTTGAAGTGATATCATCCCAAAATGCCATTTTGTATCTCCCATTTATTGGATTAAGCTCCCCTATGAAAACAATCAACTGACAGGGAACAACTCACTGGATTGGCTTCTGGCACAGTTATCCAGAACGACCCGACGGATACCGGATATGTCACCATACTGGCCGAAATCCATCCAAAGATCCAACACTCATATCTTCGTGGATGCCCATGCGCACGGCGGATATCCACCCAATCAGCCACCCGGCGATGGCAGTGAGCGCACGTATAGATCCTGCTGGGGAAAAGGGATCTCAATATCCAACTCGGCAAAACGCTTAATGATCAGTTTGTTGAGCCGGTCAGTAAGGATTGCACGGTGAGACATCTCCCCCAGATAGACCCGCAGTTCGTAGTCCAGAGAGCTGGGCCCCTGTAGCATCAACAGCGCCTGAGGCTTGGGATCCTTTAACACCTCCGGCTGCTCCTCGGCCAACTGCAACAAGGCCTCCGTCACCCGATCCACATCGCTGGAATACGCCACGCCCACGCCGATCACCAGCCGTGTCTTCGTATCCTGAAGCGTCCAGTTCTTCACCTCTTGTGTAATCAAGCTCTTATTGGGAATCATCAACTCATGTTTGTCAGGCGTAAGAATCGTGGTGGAACGAATATTGATCCGAGTCACGGTTCCCATCTCGGTACCGAGAATGATGGTATCCCCCAGACGGATGGGACGTTCAACCAGCAAAATGATGCCGCTGACAAAGTTGGCCACAATCTCCTGCAAACCAAACCCCAGCCCCACAGACATCGCTGCCACCAACCAGCCAATCTGGGTCAAGTTGAGCTTCAGGAAGGAAAAGGCCACAAAAAGCCCAATGAAAAAAACCACATAACGGGACATGGTGACCAGGGCATAACGCATCCCCATCTCCATGCTGCTACGGGAAAAATAGAGAATGTCAAAAATCTTCGGCAGATGGCGCATCAACCATACCAACACCACGAGGCTGACCAAAAACCGTGAAAGATCCGCCAGCGTTACGAAAGCCAGCTTGCCATCCGAGCCGGTGGTACTATAGAGCGCATACTCTTGAAGAACCTGAAAGAGGCTCTCGTTGACCCCCCAGTAGCTGCTGAGAAGCACCACGCCCAGCAAAATAAAAACCAGGCGCAACGTGCGACGCAGATGGTGCAGGTAGAGGCTGCGAGATTCATAGTGCTGACCGTCGGGGTGCCCACTGGTCTTGATGCGCCGACGACGCCCAATGAGTCGGCCGGCCAACGCCAATAAAAACCGGTTGAGCAGATAGAGCATGCCGATGGCCCACAGGCTCAACAGCGTATTGCGCGCCAGATACTCGGCACCAAAACGGTAACCAAGCACATCGAGTCCGACAATAAACATCAGATACAGCAGCCCCAAGGTCGACATCCAGGCCCAATTGGACAACAGAAAATGGCGACCCTGCACGGCGGCGGGTTTATCCTTTGTCTCCTTCCGACTATCCATCCAATGACGCACCAGCGGCGAACGGTGCCGGAACAACAGCCCGAGAATCACCACCACCGAGATCTCAAACGAGGTGTAGCCCAATCTCGGCAGGGAGATGAAGTTGAACGGCTCGGCGCGGAATATCATCCACGGCAACAAAAACACCAGATACGACCACGCCGCCATCGTGAGTGCTCGTTGCAGGGTGATACAGAGGGTCACCGGCACCAGATCATAGCGGCGTGCGAGCCCACCCTCTCCAAAGACAAAGCGATTGATGCGCCCCAGCCAGATAAAGATGGCCACATGGATGATCACCCGCTTGACAACAGTACCAATGGCCACCGGCAGCGCCAGTTCATCCACCATCAACGCCGCAGCAATCAGATAGAGCGGCAACAGCGAACATCGCAAAACACCCCGCAAGGCCGTGCGTGGAATGGCCAACGTCTGTTCGTCGCCCGTACCTCCATCCACCGCACCTTCCCGGTTATATAGATGTTTGCGAAGGCGCAGAAGAGCCACCGGAAATATCAGAAACAGCAGGAGTAACATCACAATATAACGGGGCTGAGAAACCGCTTCACCGGCCTGTTTCAAGGTCTCCAGCGACAAT
>JADFWT010000161.1 GCA_015233785.1 Magnetococcales bacterium | reverse complement strand
AAGAACTCGGCTTCAGGACCGACGAAGACGGTGTCGCCCAGGCCCAGGAACTTGACGAAGGCTTCGGCGCGTTTGGCGACGGCGCGGGGGTCACGGATATAGCCTTCACCGGTCATGGGGTCAACCACATCACAGATGAAGATGATGGTCGGGACTTCGGTGAAGGGGTCCATGACGGCGGTGGTGGGGTCGGGGACATAAGCCATGTCCGACTTGTTGATCTCGCACCAGCCGGAGATGGAGGAGCCGTCAAAGCCGAAGCCGGTCTCGAAAGTCTCTTCCTCAACTGCAGCAGCGGGGGCGGTGATGTGCTGCCACTTGCCGTGAAAATCGGTAAAACGAAAATCAACATACTTGACCTCGTTCTTCTCGATCATCGCCAGAGTCTTGCGAACCGCTTCATGGTCGGCCATATCAAATCATCCTCTATATCAATTATTTCGCTTGGTCTGGTTCCGCAAGCAGCCCAACTCGCCATCTCGGGAGTCGGGCCACAAGCGTCGTTCGATCTACCGCAGGAGGGAGAGTTAGCGGATGAACAGCATCTCCTGGTAGGTGGGCAGCGGCCACAAATCATCGGCCACTTCGCCTTCTAGGGTGTCCGCAGAGGCACGAACCTCATCCATCAACCCGCGAATGTCCTTGGCAAAGAACTGCATATGCTCCTCTGTAGAGGCAAAATCATCCTTGGCCAGCGCCGTCTCCAGCTTGGTCACAGAGGCCATCATGGACTTAACGAGCCCAGCCGCCTTCTCCGCAGCGCTCTTATCCGCCGGGAGACCGGCCGCTTCCATCTTGGAGATGGCTCCGGCAAGGTCACCAAGGTGGCGCATAGACGCCGGGTAGATGATGGTCTTGGCCATATCCACCACCAGATTGGCCTCGACCTCAATGGAGAGAATATACTGCTCGGAGTAAACCTCAAAGCGGCTCTCAAGCTCTATCGGACTGAGAACGCCACTCTCTTCAAACAGTGCCTTAACACTGGCATCCTTGAGGGCAGGAAGCGCATCCGCCGTGGTGGGAAGATTGGCCAGGCCGCGCTCTTCCACAGCCTCTTTGTGCCACTCGTCGGAGTAGCCGTTGCCATTGAAGACGACCTTACCGTGCTTGTCCATCACCGTCTTAAGCACTGCCTGAATCGCACCATTTACGTCGGCTCCACCATTCATGGAGACCTCCATCTGATCGGCCACCCAACTCAGGCAGTCGGCCAGCATGGTATTCATGGCCACCAGAGGACCCGCTACCGATTGGTTGGAACCCACAGCGCGGAACTCAAAACGGTTGCCGGTGAAGGCAAACGGAGAAGTACGATTACGGTCGCCGGGATCTTTGGTCAGAACCGGCAGGGTATCCACACCGATATTCATAACGCCCTTGAGATCGCCACCCACCACCTTGCCCTGGCTGATGCTCTCAAAAACGTTGGAGAGCTGTTCGCCGAGGAAGATGGAGAGAATCGCCGGAGGGGCTTCGTTGGCACCCAGACGGTGATCGTTGCCGGAAGAGGCCACCACCGCACGCAGAAGCGGGCCGAATTTGTGAACACCACGAATGATCGCCGCACAGAACAGCAAGAACTGCGCATTGTCCTGAGGCGTGTCGCCAGGCTCCAGAAGGTTGCCCTGCGTGCTGTTGCTGACCGACCAGTTGCAGTGCTTGCCGGAGCCGTTGATGCCGGCAAAGGGCTTCTCGTGCATCAGGCAGAGCATGCCGTGCTTTTTGGCGGTGTTCTTCAACAGGGTCATCATCATCTGCTGATGATCGGTGGCAACGTTGGCCGACTCAAAGTAGGGGGCGATCTCAAACTGGGCCGGCGCCACCTCGTTGTGACGGGTTTTGGCCGGAATGCCCAGGCGGTAGAGACGCTCTTCCACATCCTGCATGAAGACCTGGACGCGCTCCTGAATGGCCCCAAAGTAGTGGTCGTCAAACTGCTGACCCTTGATGGCAGGCTTACCGAACAGAGTGCGTCCGGTCATCAGCAGGTCAGGACGGGCCGCCGCAAAGTGGCTATCCACCAGAAAATACTCCTGCTCGGCACCGCAGCTGGAGGAGACCGGCGCGATGTCGGTGTGTCCCAGCAGTTTAAGAACGCGATGAGCGGCCTTGCCCATGGCGTTGTTGGCACGCAGCAGAGGTGTCTTCTTGTCCAGAGCCTCACCGGTCCAGGAGAGAAAGACCGTCGGAATGCAGAGCGTGGCGCCGTTGTCGGTCTCCATGATGTAGGCCGGGCTGGTAACATCCCAAGCAGTGTAACCGCGAGCCTCAAAGGTGGAGCGAATGCCGCCGTTGGGGAACGAGGAGCCGTCCGGCTCACCCTGAATCAGCAACTTACCGCTGAATTCCGAGATGGCGGTGCCATCCTTCTGTACCGAGATAAAGCCGTCGTGCTTCTCGGCGGTGGCGTTGGTGAGGGGATAAAAAACGTGGGCATAATAACGAGCGCCCTTGGCGATGGCCCAATCCTTCATGGCCGAAGCGACCACATCGGCGATGGAGCCGTCCAACTGCTCACCGGTTTGGATGGTCTTCTTAACCGAACGGAACACGTCCTTGGGCAGACACTTCTGCATTTTTTGCAGACTGAAGACATCGGTTGCCCAAATATCTTCCAGTCGCGTGGCCGGCTCAGTCGCTACCGGTGCCCGATTGGAGATCTGACGAATTGCCTGAAGGCGTGACTCATTACCACTCATATTTCTTCCTCATCGGATATGTAACTTATAGAAGATGGCTCGGCCTGTTGCTGCTGGATAATTGCCAATAAGAGCGCTGAAGTTTCGGTATTGATCCCAATAAGTCAGAAAAACACCGCATCTAGAAAGCGCCTACGCAATCGCCGCGCCAAGTTCCGCATGATTGACTAACAGTATTGATTAACAAGTGGAAATAGCACCTTCCCACATCGATACTGAGCGCCCTCACACGCTGAATATGCCTGATTATTACGCACACATCGACCAAATAACAAGCAGATGCGGCCAATTCATGTGCAATTTCCAAACGGAGGGGGCACATTATCCTGCGTTCCGGCTCTTCACACATGGGCCGATCAAACCGCGCTTCCCTATTCATGGATAGGGAATATCCCCTCATTTTGGGGAAGCCAACATATTCGACACAATAAACTGTTACAAAGGGGCTTGCGTCCAGAACAAACTGTGCGGAAAATCGCCATGGGTATAATAGCCCACCCTTGGATGAACATATCGCGTTTCAGGAGTCTCTCTCCATGTCCGATCTGATGATAGAAATCTCAGCACTGACCCGGCGTTTTGGACCGACGTTGGCGCTGGACGGCATCGATCTTAATGTTCGGCGCGGCGAGGTGATGGGGTTTCTCGGCCCCAACGGAGCCGGCAAAACCACCACCATGCGTATTCTGGCCGGACTGTTGGCACCAACCTCGGGCACAGCCCGCATCACCGGCCTGGATATTCTTAACAACCCGGAAAAGAGCCGGGCTCGCATCGGCTATCTACCGGAGACGCCGCCCATCTATAAAGAGATGACGGTACGGGAGTATCTGGCCTTTATCGCCGCTCTGCGGGGGGTGACTGCCAAGTCTGTCAAGTCAGCCGTCACCAACGTCATGGGACGTTGCGGCTTGGAGCAGGTGGCCGGACGGCTACTGGGCAACCTCTCCAAAGGCTACCGACAGCGCTCCGGCATCGCTCAGGCGCTGGTGCATAATCCATCCGTGGTCATTCTCGACGAACCCACCGTAGGCCTGGATCCGATTCAGATTCGAGAAATCCGCACCTTGATTCGTGACCTGGGAGGGGATCACTCGGTGCTGCTCTCCACCCATATTCTCTCCGAAGTGAAGATGACCTGTGACCGGGTAGCGGTGATCAACAAGGGACGCCTCATCACCGAAGATACGCTGGAGGGTCTGGAGCAGCGGGCCAAACAGGCCAAAGAGTTCCGCATCCAGCTGAATAATCCGCCGGATGAAGCCACCCTGCGTGCACTACCCGGCGTGGCCCATCTGAGTGCCCAGGAGAGCGGTGCATGGCTACTGGTTCCAAAACCAGAGGCCGACCCGATTCCGACACTGCTGGAGAAGGCTGTAACGGAGGGCTGGGGGCTACGGGAACTCTCCCCCAACAGCCACTCCCTGGAAGAGATCTTCGTCAATCTCACCACCGACGATAGCGAAACCGAATCCCAAGAGCGCCCTGTTGATCAAGAGGAGGCCGCCTGATGCGTGCAATCATGGTATTGGCTCTGCGCGAGTGGCGCGGAGCATTTCTTTCACCACTGGCCTGGACGCTGCTGGCTGTGCTGTTTGGGCTCAACGCCTTTATGTTCAATGCGGCACTGGGACAGTATGTCGCCCAACAGATGCAGTTTCAGATGTACGGTGCCAACCAGGATCTACCGCTAACCGACTGGGTGGTGGCACCGGTACTGGGCAACTCAGCGGTGATTCTGCTGCTGTTGGTGCCGCTGGTCTCCATGCGACTGATTGCCGATGAAAAACGTCGTGAAACCTGGCCTGCCTTGGCTTCATCACCACTAACGGCCATGCAGATTGTCTGGGGAAAATATATCGGGCTGCTGCTGTTTCTATTGGCGGCAGTGCTGCTACTGGCCATTCCGCCCCTCACCCTCTACCCCTTTGGATCGCCGGATACCGGCCAGATGATTACCGGGCTTGCCGGACTGTTTCTACTTTCCGCATCGTTTGGTGCGGTAGGCCTGGCCACCTCCAGCGCCACCGACAACCCCATTGTTGCCGCCATCTCCAGCTTTGGCATTCTACTACTACTCTGGATCATCAGTTGGATGGGCGAGACATCAGGAAGCGCCCTGGACCAGACGCTGGCTTACCTCTCCATGATGAGCCACTATGAGAAGTTTCTGCATGGCGTGGTGAATAGCGAAGATCTGATCTACTTTCTGATCCTGACTGCTTTTGGGCTGCTCTTCACCCGACAACGCCTTCTGCATGAGCGGATACATGGCTAATCCATGGCCCATCACGACCGTTATCGACTGAAAAAACATGGCGCAATGCGAGTAAAATACTATGGATAACAAGCCTCAATCCCGTACCGAACTTCGGGTACAAGCCTCGG
>JADFWT010000160.1 GCA_015233785.1 Magnetococcales bacterium | reverse complement strand
CAACTTTGGCTCGGCCCATAAATTTAAATATGCGCCACTGGGTGATGCAGTCAATACGGCGGCGCGTATTGAAGGGTTGAACAAATATTTCGGCTCGCAGATTTGCGCCTCGAACGTCACCCATGGCGATACCGGGAACGATAGCTCCACCACCCTGGCATACCGTCCCATGGGCGAGGTCGTGCTCAAAGGGCGCTCCACCCCGATCCGCATCGACGAGGTTGTCTGTGTCGACCTCCCCAACGAGACCTATCTGGCCCGCTATCAACAAGCCTTCGATCTCTGTGCCTCTGGACAGAGCGCACCCGCTTTATCGACCTGCCCCTTATGGGCCTGCACCGCCAGCTCAATGGCCCGCTCCAGAGTGGACACGCTTACACCACGATGGCCAGCATCCGCTCCAAGGCGGTTTTGGCCAGTTCGGTCTCACGTGGGGGGACGGTGATGGCGTTGACTACATGGCCTTCCAGTAGGTTTTCCAACGTCCAGAGCAGGTGCTGTGGATCGATGCGAAACATGGTGGAGCACATGCAGACCGTGGTGCTGAGAAAGTGGATCTCCTTCTCCGGCATTTCATGCTTGAGGCGATTGACCAGGTTAAACTCCGTACCGATGGCCCACTTGCTGCCGGGGGGAGAGTCCCGTACCACCGATTGAATCTGCTCGGTAGAGCCCATGTGATCGGCCTTGATGCACACCTCAAGGCGGCTCTCCGGGTGGACGGAAATCTGGATGCCCGGTTTTCGTTCCCGGAACAGGTCCACATCCTCGGGGGTAAAAATCTGATGCACCGAGCAGAAACCATCCCAGAGAATCACCTTAGCCTTGTTGATTTGCTCCTCGGTGAGGCCACCCATGGGTTCGGTGGGTTTCCAGATCACCATCTCATCCAGTGGCACGCCCAGCGAGTGGCCGGTATTGCGTCCCAGGTGTTGATCCGGGAAGAAGAGCGTTTTTTCCCGCTGCTCGAAGGCCCACTCCATCACTTTTTTGGCGTTGGAGGAGGTGCAGACGATGCCGCCATGTTCACCGCAGAATGCCTTGAGGCTGGCGGTGGAGTTGACGTAGGTGATGGGCGTGACGCGGGTTTCAACGTCGATGACCTTGCCGAGCTGCTCCCAGGCGGATTCGACGCTGGGCAGGTCGGCCATATCGGCCATGGAGCAGCCGGCGGCCATATCGGGTAGAATGGCCGTTTGGTTGCGGGCCGAGAGCATATCAGCCACTTCGGCCATAAAGTGGACCCCGCAGAAGACGATATATTCCGCCTCCTTGCGTTCGGTGGCCAATCGGGAGAGTTTCAGCGAGTCGCCGGTTAGATCGGCAAAGCGGTACACCTCTTCCCTTTGGTAGTGGTGTCCGAGGATGACGCAGCGTGATCCAAGCCGCTCCTTGGCGTTGTGGATACGTTGTTCGATGGCGTCGTCGTCCAGCTCATAGAGCGGCTCCAGGGCAACTGGCGGATCCTGGATCATGAGGCTTCTCCTCTTCTTCGGTCCATGACGTTATTTTCCAAGAGGTTCATCAAGGTGCCATACTCTAACAATGCGTGGCTGGATCTGAAAGAGGCTTTGCGTCTTAAGGCGCTGGAAGAAGGGTTTGATGTGGTGGGGTTTGCTCCGCCCCAGTTGCCGCCCCATGCGTCCCATCTGGATCACTGGCTGGCGGAGAAGGCCCATGGCGGAATGGCCTGGATGGATCGACATGCCGAGCGCCGTAAGGATCCGCGTCTGCTGATGGAGGGGCTGGGGGTGATGGTGGTTCTGGGGGTGAGTTATGCGCCGGGTTTTGATGCCATGCGCCATCGCGACCACCCAGAGCGACCGTGGATCGCCAGTTACGCCTTGCATAACGACTATCACGAGGTGATTAAAAAGCGTCTCAAGCGTCTGGCCCGCTGGTTGGAAAGTGAACTTGGATACCGTCCTGATGGTCGGATTTTTGTTGATACCGCTCCGGTGATGGAGAAACCCATCGGCACCATGGCCGGTCTCGGCTGGCAGGGTAAGAACACCATGCTGGTGAGTCGTAGCTACGGCAATTGGTTGTTTTTGTCGGAGTTTTTTCTGGCCTTGCCGATACCCGCCGATACGCCTTTTGAGAAGGATCACTGCGGAAGCTGTGACCGGTGTCAGGTGGCCTGTCCCACTGGGGCGCTGGATCGGGCCTATCATCTGGATGCCTCTCGCTGTCTCTCGTACATCACCATTGAGCATGATGGGCCGATTCCCTTGGATCTTCGGCAGGCCATGGGCAACCGCATTTTCGGTTGTGATGACTGTTTGGGGGTCTGCCCATGGAATCGCTTTGCTTCGCCCCACACCGATGACCATTTTATGCCCCGAGAGGTGCTGGTTAATCCAGATTACGAGAAGTTATTGGCGCTGGATGAGGAGGGGTTCCGTGCCATGTTTCGTCGTTCGCCTATCAAAAGAACCGGACGGCTGCGGATGCGGCGGAATATTGCGGTGGCATTGGGGAATTGGCCCAGTGTGAAGGCTAAAATATTATTACAAAAGCTGATGGGTGATGCTTCTGAGTTGGTGCGTAGCCATGCTCAATGGGGGTTGATGCAACGGGGAAAAGATATGGAAAAGGGTGATAGTCATCCATGATTTCACAATATAACAAAACGTGAGTGGTAAATAATTCACGTAAAGTATTGCATTAATTCCTCAGTGATTATGTTAAAATTTCTTGACAATTACACAATATTGTAGCGTGATGTTCAGTAGGGGAGGCCCTATTCTGTGTTTCTTGAAAGGGAAATCACACTATGAGTTTGTTGAATGATCAAAAAGTAGGCATCAAGATTAGTTTCGGTTACCTGGTTATTGTTTTTTTGGCCATGGTGATTGGCGTCATGGGCTATCATTATCTCTCGGTGGTTGGCGGTGAGGGCGAGCGGGTCGGGAAAAAATTGGCTCCGCTGGCTGATGCCGCTATGGAGATCAAGCTGACAGCTACCGAGGCTCATCTACTATTGGAAGAGATCGTCGGCGGTGATGAGTCGGAGTCCCCACAACAGGTGTGGGATCTTCTGGAGGCGTCAAAATGGTACGCCAACGCCATCCTCAGTGGTGGAAAGAATGATGAGGGGCAGTTTTATCCCTCAAACGACCCGGTGGTGCGGGGCAGCATTGAGAAAGTGTTGACCAAGTTGGAGGAGTTTCGCGTTGCCGCCAAGGGACGGATCGATTATGCGAAGCAATCCGGCACATCGGGTAGTGGCGCAGATCAACAGTTCGATGAGCTTTACGAGACTGCTCAGAGTGGCATTGACGGAGTGATCAAAGGCCATTTGACGGCCGGTCACTATCGTGTGATTCATAATCTGGGCGAAGCCAAATATCTGTTGGCCAATGGTCATCTCTTCTTTGAGGAGCTGCTATCCGGCGATGATGAAAATAATATCGAGGATATTGTAGGCGGTTTCGAAAAGGCTCGCATGTTACTTCAGGAAGTACAGCAGAGCCTGGGTTCTTCAGAAGTCACCACCTTGATTCAGCAGGTGTCTGGCTTTATTGATGTGACCAATCAGCGTCACGCCAACCATCTGGGCAGCAGTGGCAAGGGGGCGGCGCTGGATGAAAAATTTGACAGCTCCTTCGAGGGGTTCATCCAGGATGCCGACAACGCGGAAACCGCCATTCATGAGGCCATTGAGCACGGTATGCAGGTTGCTATTGATGACCGCGAACACGCTCAGACTTTCATCATGGCGATTTCCTTGTTGGTTTTGGTGCTTGCGGCGGTAATCGCTACCATTATTACCCGCAACATCACAGGACCGCTCAACAACTGTAAGCACATGTTTTCCCAGTTGGCGGATGGAGATTTAAGCATCTCTTGCAGCATGGATCGTCATGATGAGATTGGCGAACTGTTTGGGGCGCTCTCCACCATGACGGCTAAGCTGCGCAGCGTGATGGAGCAGGTGAATCATGCGGCTGGCGCGGTCTCTAATGGTGCGCAGTCTCTCTCCTCATCCTCAACCATCATTGCTGATAGCGCCTCGGCTCAAGCCGCCTCAGTGGAGGAAACCTCTGCTGCCATGGAGGAGATGAGCGCCAACATTCAGAACAACACCGACAATGCGGCCCAGACCGATGCTCTCTCTTCCAAAGCGGCTAAAGATGCCGCCTCTACCGGCGAGTCGGTGAATCATGCTGTCAGCTCCATGAAGGAGATTGCTGATAAGATTTCCGTGGTGGAGGACATCGCTAGGCAGACCAACCTGTTGGCACTCAACGCCGCCATTGAAGCGGCTCGGGCTGGAGAGCACGGTAAAGGGTTTGCAGTGGTGGCATCGGAGGTTCGCAAGCTGGCTGAGCGTTCCCAGACCGCAGCCGGTGAAATCACCCAACTTTCCGGTTCCAGCGTCGAGGTGGCACAGAAGGCTGGTGATAGCCTCACTGCTCTGGTGCCGGATATTCAGCGCACTGCCGAGTTGGTTCAGGAGATCTCCGCCGCCAGCAGCGAGCAGAACAGTGGCTCCGGGCAGATCAATAGTGCCCTTCAGCAACTGGATCAGACCATTCAGCAAAATGCAGGCGCCTCAGAAGAGATGGCAGCCACCGCCGATGATCTTCTTTCGGAGGCATCCAGACTTCAGGAGAGCATCAGCTTTTTCCGGGTCTGATCATGTTTTATCAGCCCTCCTGTAAGCTGAGTTGCTTTCAGTGGGGCTGCACTTCCATAATGGGCCATCGTTCCTACGCTTTATCCACTGAGACCGATTGCGCCCTATGCCTGATACTCTTTCTGACACGCAACATGGCTGGCGATTTGCTGTGGATCGCGGCGGCACCTTCACCGATGTTATAGGTCTTGATGTCGGAGGCAGGCTGCATGCAGCCAAGCTTCTTTCGGAGTCCGAAGCGTATGAGGATGCGGCCATTGAAGGCATCCGGCGTATGCTGGATTGGCCGGTTGGCAAGCCGCTTCCCGAAGATCAGGTGGCGTGGATTCGTCTGGGAACCACCGTGGCCACCAATGCCCTGTTGGAACATAAAGGAGCGCCGGTGGGACTACTGATCACCCGAGGGTTTGCCGACCTGCTGGAGATCGGTGACCAACGTCGGCCTGACCTGTTCTCCCTG
>JADFWT010000015.1 GCA_015233785.1 Magnetococcales bacterium | reverse complement strand
AAGCGTCACTTTAAGCGGCGCCTGATTCAGACTGCGCTTCTGGATCAGTTGTCAGAGGTTATGCGGCCCGGCGCAGTGCTCTCCCTGGCCACCGATTCGGCCAACTATGCCGAATGGATGTTGGAGCATCTGGAAGCACATCCCAATTTTGTTAATTTGGCGGGAGAGGGACAGTTTGCCCCGGAGCCGGCCGGTTGGATCACCACCAATTTTCAATCCAAAGGGGAGCGAGCCGGCCGGTTGATCAGGCATTTTGCCTATGCAGTCAAAGGCTCCGATGCTTTGTCGAATGTGGGTGCCTGTTCTTTCGAATGATTGGGTAGGGGGATAGAAGAAGTTATCCAATAACCTGCCGTAGAGAATCGAGATCACGCGGCAGCTATCGGGGCGTGACCTGTTGTCGCCCGGAATAGTTGCCGGCTCGTCCCATTTTTTTTCCGTTCGGTAATGATCTTCCGCTCATCCGGGCATCTGCCATGCGCTTCCTATCGAATAACTCCCCCTTCGCTTCGAAAAAAGTTCCAATAAAACACAGTCTTTATATTTGAGTTCAGCGGGTGGGATTTTCGTTTTCGATGGGCCGTAATAACGTTGGATTGGCCTTCTGAATCGTATGATTTTTTTACATAATATTTGAAATTTAGCAAAAGCTAATATTAGTGTTTACTTAATCTCGTCATTGGGTTATTTTATGAAACACGACAGAATTGATCGGATCAAATATGGGTTTTTTTCTTGGAGCATCTTGGCGCATCCGAAAAAACCCCTTATACTCCCACTTTTCACGGTTCTCGCCAGGACGTCCAACAGGCCGGAGGCGTCAGGCGCAACAGTCGCCGGAAGTTCGGCATAAGCCAAACGGCGGATTTAACAGTTTTTGATTCAAGGGGAATGAGATGGCTGAACTTTTTTCCGACGAGTGGATGAAGCGATATATGGAAGAGTGGAACAACGAGCCCGATCTGTCGGACGCGCTGGCCAAGATCAATTTCAACTCGGTGATCGCTTACGGATTGGAAGGCGAAGACAATCCGCGGGGCGTGCTGGTGGTTGAGAATGGCAAAGCGGTAAGCGGCGGAGCCTTCAATGGTGAAAATCTCAATTGGGATTTGCGTGCCAATCAGGCCAGCTGGGAAAAGTGGGCGGCCAAGGGTATCGGCATGATGGGCCTTGGTATGGCGTACACTTCCCGCAAACTTAAATTCAAAGTAGGCGACTACGGCGCGATGATCAAAGATCCGCGCATGGCCGGTCCTTTCATCAAGAGTTTTACGGTGATGGGCCGCGTGTAATCGCTGGAACGGTTTGGCGGGTGGCACTCTGGCCGCCCGCCTGTTAATCCCTGCAAGATGTTGTTGGAGAGGGATCTTTCCATGATCAGGAACAAGTTGCTACGACGCGCACTGCCCGTTTTGATTGCGGGATTTCTACTGCCAGCCGCGCCCATGCTCGGACAAGCCCAGACCCCTGGAGCCGTGGTTACGGTGGAGTCGGGGGCTATTGGTGCTACCACCACTTTGGGCGGTACCGTTGTTCCATTCAAGGAGGTCTCTCTGGCCACCCAGATGCCGGGCCGGATCGAAATGATCGCCGGTGTCGAAGGGGATTGGTTTGAAGGGGGCGCGCTTCTCGTGGCGCTCAACAACGACGATCTAGTGGCCAAACGGCGCTCCGCAGCAGCCGGATTGGCCAAGGCTCAGGCTGGATGGCGCAATGCTCGGGTGCAGTATACCCGTCAGGTCTACTCCGGCTCCCAGTTCTCAGAGACCATGGGTATGGGCGTACCGAAGATGCTCGACGAGGTGTTTACCAAGCCTATGTCCGGCATGATGGGCACCACCAACCCGGAACTAACCCGACGGGCGCAGATTTTCGCCCACGGTATCGGCATTGATCAGGCCCGTTTTGGCCTGCTTCAGGCCCAGGCCGGATTGGACGAACTGGATGCCAAGCTGCGTGATACCCAGACCATAGCCCCGTTTGATGGGGTGATCATTCGCAAGCATGCCGAAGTGGGTGATACCATGATGCCCGGCATGCCGCTGTTGCAATTTGCCGATACCCGTCATCTTCAGATCAAGGTGGATGTTCCGGCTCGGTTGATGCCTGGTATCAAGAAGGGCATGGTGATTCCGGCCCGTCTGGATGTGGGGGATGCGCGTGTGGATACCCGCGTTGCCCAGGTTTATCCCATGGCCGACCCCCAGCGCCATACGGTAACGGTGAAATT
Organism: Magnetococcales bacterium; assembly: GCA_015233785.1. Taxonomy (GTDB): domain Bacteria; phylum Pseudomonadota; class Magnetococcia; order Magnetococcales; family JADFWT01; genus JADFWT01. The sequence continues at coordinate 35,966 of JADFWT010000015.1, read as the reverse complement.
GGATCTGCCCACCGATGCGCCGGGTGGACCCGGCATGTACGCCGAGGTGATGGTGCCCGATATCACATCACCGGTAAAAAATCTGCCGATCATTCCCAAGTCTGCGGTGTTGTGGCGCGGCAGCCTGCCAGCGGTCTACGTGCTTGGTGCCCAGGCCGAACCGGTCCTGCGCATGGTGCGGCTTGGTGGCTTGGTGGATAACCAGACCATCAGCGTGCTCTCCGGTATCAAGTCCGGCGAGCGGATCGTTGCCCAACCGCCCCAGGGTGGACCTTCCGGATGGAATGCGCCGCAATATGGCGGTTCTGTTCGCTAGAAGCCTCAGGATAGCCGCCCCGGCGGTTCGACCCTCCGCTTGAAACGAGTTAAGGCCGACCTATGAGCACCACACATCAGCCTACTGACGATTCCCTCGGCGTTGCAGGGAAAATGGCGAAAGCCTTTATTGAATCCCCCCTTTCGCCCTTGCTGCTGTTCGCCTGCTTGGCCATGGGCCTGCTGGGATTGATGTTTACCCCTCGGCAGGAAGATCCCCAGATCTCCGTGCCGATGGTGGATATCTTTGTCAGTTACTCCGGGGCCTCTTCGGAGCAGGTGGCCACCCTGGTCACCGAGCCTCTGGAACGGATCATGAGTGAGATCCAGGGTGTGAAGCACGTCTACTCCGCCTCCATGCGCGAGCAGGCCATGATCACCGTGGAGTTTGATGTCGGCGAGGATATGGAGGAGTCGATCTTCAAGCTTTACGACAAGATCGAATCCAACATGGACAGGATACCACCGGGGGTTCGAAAACCCCTTGTGAAGCCCAAGGCGGTGGATGATGTGCCGGTGGTGGCGTTGACCCTCTGGTCCAACGATGTGGACGATGCGGCGCTTAGAACGCTGGGGCTTGATGTGCTTCAGAAGATGAAAGAGGTGCCCAACACCAGCCTTGGCTTTGTGGTGGGCGGTCGTACCGAGCAGATTCGTGTGGAGGTCTATCCCGAGCGTCTCTCCGGTTTCGGCATCAGCCTTGACCAGATTGCCGGTACCATCAAGACCGCCAACAGCGAACAGGGCATCGGCAATATGGAAGCGGGTGGCCACGGCTATAAGGTCTACACCGGTGCATTCCTCAAAAATGCTCAAGAGGTTGCCCGATTGGTTGTGGGAACCCGGCACAATGCGCCGATCTATATTGGCGATGTGGCACGGGTCTTCTCCGGCCCCGAAGAGACCCGGCAGATGGTCACCTACTACTCGGGACAGGCCTATCCAGGGGGAACCCCGGCCGCCAATGGCGCCCCGGCTGTCACCCTGGCCATTGCCAAAAAGAAGGGCTCCAACGGCGTCACGGTTGCCGAGGGTGTTCTACAGCGGGTGGAGGAGTTGAAAGGCAACTTTATCCCCGACAATGTTTTTGTGGCCGTAACCCGCAACTATGGCGAAACCGCCAACGAGAAGGTCAACGAGCTGCTCTTTAAGCTCTTTATCGCCACCATGGCGGTGATGTTCCTGGTCTGGGCCATGCTTGGCCTGCGTCCGGCCATCGTCACGCTGGTGGTGATTCCGGTGGTGATCCTGATGACGGTGTTTGCCGCCTGGATCATGGAGTACACCATTGACCGGGTAAGCCTCTTTGCACTGATCTTCTCCATCGGCATTTTGGTGGATGACGCCATCGTGGTAGTTGAGAATATCTATCGCCGCTGGCTGCTTCAGCACGACTGCTGTGTGGAGATCTCCGTAGACGCCGTACGAGAGGTGGGCAACCCTACAATTCTGGCCACTTTCACAGTGATTGCCGCCCTACTGCCCATGGGCTTTGTCAGCGGCATGATGGGGCCGTATATGGAACCGATTCCCGCGTTGGGATCGGTGGCAATGCTCTTTTCGCTGTTTGCCGCCTTCATCTTTACCCCATGGCTGGCACAGATTATTAAACCCAGCATGGATGCGCTGCACAAGTATGCCGATCGTGAACACGCCTCGGTGGAGAAGCTCGAAGGGTTCTATCGCTGGTTGATTCCGCCGTTGGTTGATAATCGTGGCAAGGGGTGGATGTTCCTGGGCGGGCTGGTGGTGGTCTTCTTCATGTCGCTGGCGCTCTTCTACACCACCGATGTGACGGTGAAGATTCTGCCGTTGGATAACAAGCCGGAGTTTAATGTTGTCATCAATATGCCGGAGGGGACGGCGCTGCCGAAGACCGCCAACCTCGCCCAGCAGATGACCGAGGAGCTTCGCAAACAGATTCCCGAAGTGACCGCGCTTCAGACTTATGTCGGCACCGCATCACCTTATAATTTTAACGGTATGGTGCGTCACTACTATCTGCGTCGCGAAGCATGGCACGCCGATATTCAGGTGCAGCTCAAGCACAAGAGTGATCGTGAGCGCACCAGTCATGATCTGGCGGTCTTTGCCCGCAAATTTCTGACCCCTATGGCGCAAGAGGCCGGTGCCAAGATTCAGGTGGTTGAGATGCCGCCTGGCCCGCCGGTGCTGCAATCGGTGGTGGCCGAGGTGACGGGCCCTGATCCGGTAACCCGCGTCCAGGTGGCCCAGGAGTTGACCCGTCTGTTTGAGAAGTCAAAGACCATCGTCGATGTGGATAACTATATCGAAGATGTATCCGATATCTGGCGCTTTGAGGTAGATACTGAAAAGGCCGTACGTCGCGGTGTCTCGGTGGATGCTATTAACCGTAATCTGGCCATGGCCATGGGCGGCGTCAAGTTGGGCGATGTGAAACGCGGGACGGTACTGGAGCCTACCTATATTGTCATTCAGGCCCCGCTGGAGGTGCGTTCGCGCATCACTTCGCTGGGCGATCTTCCCATAACGACGCCCACCGGGTCGGTGATTCCACTGGGTGAGCTTGGGCGCTTCGTCAAGGGCAAACAAGATTCTGTAATCTACCATAAGGATCTGCGTCCGGTGGAGTATGTCACCGGCGAAGTGGAGGGTCGTCTTGATGCGCCCATCTACGGCATGTCCGAAGTGGAAGAGATGCTGGAGAGCTACACAACGCCGGATGGTGTCACCATGTCCGGTCACTATTTGGGGCCGCCGGACTCCTATAAAGAGTCTGGTTTCGAGTGGACCGGGGAGTGGACCGTTACCTACGAGACCTTCCGGGATATGGGAATGGCCTTTGGGGTGGCGCTTGTATTGATCTACATGCTGGTGGTGTGGGAGTTCGGCAACTTTACGCTGCCGGCGATCATTATGGCCCCGATTCCTCTGACCCTGATCGGCATTGTGCCGGGTCACTGGATGCTGGATGCCAAATTTACCGCCACCTCCATGATTGGATTTATAGCCTTGGCGGGTATTATTGTTCGCAACTCTATTTTGCTGGTGGATTTTTCCCAGCAGGAGATTCTGCGCGGTACGCCGGTGCGTGAAGCGGTCATTCTGGCCTGCAAGGCGAGAACCCGCCCCATCGTCATCACCGCCTTGGCGCTGGTGGCCGGGTCGAGTGTCATTCTTACCGACTTTATCTTCCAGGGAATGGCCATCTCACTGCTGTTTGGTGCGCTGGTCTCCACGCTGCTCACCCTTCTGGTGATTCCTCTGGGCTGCATCAGTGCGGAGAGCGCATTCCGCAGGCCTGAAAAGGATGTAGATCTCACGCATCGTGCCCTGGCTCAGCCGGAGCTGACCTCCTGGGGGCAGAGTGATACGGCTATTCCGCCCCAGACCTCTTCCGCCTCTTGTGAGATGCCCAAAAGATCCGGGGCTAATGTTGCCAAAACTCGGGAGTTTCTGGAGAAATACAATCCTGAGGTGGCGGCAAAGCAGACCAAGTCTGAGGAGAAGAAACGGGAGCGCAGCAAGGAGGATCCACAAGCGGCGGCCAAGGATGAGAAATCAGCGAAGGCCGACAAGGCGACGGATAAAAAAGCCAGCGTCAAAGCGGAGGCTGCGCCAGCAAAGGAGGCAAAGCTCTCCGAGGCGGATGCCGAGCAGAAATCTGCGGCCAAAAAGGCTGAGGAGAAACCTAAGGCTAAACCGCCTGCCAAAAAGGTCACGGAGAAGCCTGCTGCCAAGGTGAAACCGACGGCGAAGAAGGCGGCAGAAAAGTCCGCTGTCAAGGTAAAACCAGCAGCTAAAAAGGTAGAGGAGAAGTCGCCCACGCCGGTCAAACCTGCGGCCAAGAAGCGGGCAACGGCCAAATCGGCGCCCAAGAGTCGCAAGACCACTGCGGCCAGTAAGCGTGAGGTGAAAGCCGAGCCTAAGGTAGAGGAGGCCCCGGCCAGGCAGTACGCAAAGCCAGAACCGGAAGCCAAGAAGAGTGCCGTAAAAGCAAAGCCTGCGGCCAAAAAGGCGGCAACCACAACACGCAAGCGGGCCACTCGGGCTAAGAGCGCAACGACCAAGAAGCCTGCGGCTAGCAAAACCGCTGCAAAGCGTACGGCGACCAAGAGAAAACCGGCCACACGCAAAACGGCTGCCGCAAAACCGGCTGCAAAGAAGGGTGAGGCTGCCAAGAGCGGAGCCGGTCGCCGTCGCGGCATTCGGTTGAAGGGGAGCCCGAAAGAGGAGGCGTAGCACGGGGATTGTTGCTGCCGCGTCATTTCGAGTAGGGTGGAGGAGTTGAGCGGTGGTCTTGCAAGGCCTCTGTTCAGATCGGGTACATACGAGCAACGTTGTTACGGGGAGATTTGGAATGCCTCCATCACGTTTTTATCGTATCGCGGCTCTGTCACTCTGTGCCGCCGTTGTCTGCGGCCCAGGAAGCATGACGGCCGTGGAGGCGTTTGAGACCCCCGAGTGGGCCAAACCCAACTGGACGGATATGGGGCAGGATCCCTCACTTGCCACCAATCGCCTTCCCAACTATGGCCCTGGGGCTCGTGCTGGATCTCAGGGGGCCGTGCAGGGGCAGCCGAACCCTGGATCGGGGCCTGACATGTCGAGGGGCTATGGTTATCGCCCTCCGCCGCCGCGCCGATTCAGTGCTCAGGTTCCTGCCATGAATGCACCGGAGGGGCTACCGCCGGAGGAGCAGGTCAAACCCCCCCAGGATTGGCCCACAGAGACCCATTTTTATCGTCCTTATCCGGCCAACCCCTATCGATATGCGCCCACTCGGCGGCATGATTTTACCTCGGCCTCGCAGCAGGGGTGGCAGCCGCCATCTCCCTCATGGTTGCCTCGATACGGCTATCGGAATTATCAACCCACAGGCCCTGGCATGCCTCCTGGAGGCACCGGGATGAGTCCTGGTGTTGCTGCTCATGGTGGTGAGGGTGTCTCGATGCATCGCCCCGAATCGTCGCAAGCTTCTCAAGGGTATTATCCCCCCGGTGGGCGGTTTTCCCAGGGCCATGCCGGGCCTTATGCTGGGCAAGGGTATGGTGCACCTCAGGGGCAGGGGGACTTTGGCCATGGGACTCCCCAGGGTCAAATGGCGCATGCTCCCCAATATGGGCCGAGCGGCTATGGCTATCCACAAGGGCAACAGGGGTATGCTCCTCAGGGTCAGATGATCTATGGCCCGCCACAAGATCACGCCATGCATGGTACTCTTCCGGCTGGTCGGAGCGGCTATGGACCGCCAGCCGGACAGATGGGTTATGCGCCTCACTATGGGCATTATAACGGGCAAGGGAATCTCCCTCCCCAAGGTCAGCCTGTTGGCCCGTCTGGAACTCCTCCACTTCCTTCGGATCCGGTCACTCCTGTTGTTGTGACAGAGAAAGCCAATGCCGTGTCGACCACTGGTGCGGATAAGGATCCAGAGCCATCGGTTGATGCCGGAAAGGGGCAACTTTAATGCGTTTGAGATGGTCCTATATGGCGGCGCTCTGTGTTGGATTTGCGCTTGGCCTGCCCGGTAGCCCTCTCCAGGCGCAGACCGATTGGTTTGCGGCGGCACCGCAAAATGGTGGTCGTTCAGCCGTCCATGGTCAGAGTTGGTCTTCCAGCCCCGGTTATCAGCCCTATGCCGTCGGTAGTTGGCATGCACCGAGTTGGACCGCGCAATCTCAGGCTCAACCCCCGAGCCAGAGTGGAGCGGCGGTTCAGCAGGCGAATGAAGGTCAGCAGCGCTGGCGCTGGTATGGCGATCACTATCTGCGCAAAGGGCGGGAAGAGGCGGTTTTTGGTCCTCAGGGAGCTGCTGAAAGTACTCGTCCTTGGGGCGGTGAGCTGCCGGGAATGCCCGACGCCCGTTACGCCCAAGAAGAGGGTCGGATGCTCCCGTCCGCGCGTAGTTGGCATGGGGCTCCTGGAGCCTATCCTGCCTATGGAAGGGGTGGTGGTGATGCCCCTTCACAGTTTCGCAGCGGTTCGTGGAACGATCCACGCCAGGAGAGGATGGGTAAGGGCTATCAAAGCCAGCCTTATGATGCCAGAGGCTTTCCGGGTTATGGCCGTTCCCGTTGGTCTCAGAACGGCCGCAATACCCCTTATGAGCCAACGCCCTATGGGACGCCGCCATTGCGGCCACGCTACACCCCCTATGATCCTGGGCGTGGTCATCTGCGTCCACCGTCTATGAGGCATGGTGGTAGCAAAGGGACTGAGCGGACCAACCAAAGCGGTGGTCCTGACTATCGGGACGATGGCCGGAATGGTGGTCGGAATAGTGCGGCCGGTAAGGCCATCTCTCCGCGCCCACCATGGTCAACGCCGGCGCGGGCGGAGGATCGTTATCGAGGCTGGTGGGGAGGTGCGCCGGGTGGGGCTTATGGGCCGTCGGGACCGCGATGGTAGAGAACGTTCATGGGAAGTCGGGTTTTGTTAGACTACGGATTTGGAAGCTGCTGAGCGCGCTTATTTGGGTGATGATGGCTTTGGGCGGTGTGCCTGGGGCGCTCTGGGCATGGTCCGGGCCTCCTGTACCCTTTTCGGCTACGGTGGTGCGTACCGATCCCACCCAGCCGGAGAAGAGTGCCAAAGGGCGTATTTATGTGGATCGGCTTGGGGTTCGAACGGAAGGACGGATAAAAGAGCAGCCGGTGGTGATGATTTTTCACCCGGACGCCAAGCAGGCGTGGATGTTGTTCCCCGACCAGAAGCGCATGATACAGCATCAGGGCGTGTCGGCTGCACGGCCTCCACTGCCGGATGAAGATGGTAGTCCCTGCAAGGAGCCCAATCGAGGCGTGCAGTGTCGAAAAGTGGGGCGTTCTGTGGTGTCTGGGCGTTCGGTAGTGATGTGGGAAGTGGGGCGTCGCAACCCCAATAATGGCAAGATGCAGTATTCACGTCTCTGGGTGGATCCCAGGCTTAAGGTAGCGGTGCGGGAGGAGTATGCCAATGGATCTTCCATGCACATGCTGAATATTCAGGAAGGGCGTCAATCTGATGAGCTGTTTAGAGTACCCAGGAATTATGAAGTGACTCGTCCTGCCGCTCCGGTTGCACCGCGTCGTATGGGTCGCTGAGTGAAATGGTGTTGTAGAATCAAGGATCAGGAGAGGCGGCGGAACATAGATGAGCCATTGCCCAAAGCTTGGATATGTTGCCATAATAAATTTTATTGTTGATTGTTGGCGAAGGGCCGATATATACCTAGTATATTAGAATTTTATAATATTTGAATATACCCCCTATCGAATGGGGTAACGTGTTGATGAATAATAGGTTGTAGATTTGGTTGCCCATTTGATTGGGTGGAGTGTCTGGAGGATTGAGGAGGGTGAGACCGATGAACCGCTCCATTATCTCGAAACGGAGATCGGTCCCGATGCTGATGATGATCTTGGGATTGGGTGCTCCATCGGCCTCTTTTGCAGAGATGGATTTGGCCCGCTCCATGGCACAGGCTGGTACCGGAATGGCCATGCCAAGTACCGGAAGTGGCGATGCCGAATATATGGGGCGCAATTTTGGTCGCTTCATGAAATCGTTCCAAGGGGAAATGGTCCAAGGGGCGAATCGGGATGGTGGGCAAACGACAGCGACAGAAGCGCTGCCTGCACCCAAGTCATCCGACTCCATGGATCGGGCGCGAACTCTTCGGGAGCGTCAGGTGCTTCAGCAGCGCCAACCGGAGAGGCTGTTTCGTTACGACCCCTGGGGGGCTCGCTACATGAGTCCACCGCTAGTGGGTTACGATCCCTGGGGCGCGACGCCGGGGCGTTTGTACGGATACGGAAATGATGGTGGACCACCGGCTTACGGCTATGGTCCATACGGTCCCGGACCCTATGGGGCTCCCCCGCCAGGATGGGGAGGTGGGTATCCCCCAGGAAGGGGTGCCGCGGGCTATTATGGCTGGGATGATCCAAGGAGGTATGGCGGCTATGCCGATGGTAATCGGTCGCCCTGGAGTCAGAATAACCCTTGGATCTGGTGAAACGTCCTGACCATCTGCGATGGCGTATCTGGACGTGGCGGGGTTGAGTTTTCTTTTCCATCATTTGGGTAAGGAGCACAGACATGAAGAAAACCGTGGGAATGTTGGCGCTGGCGGCCTTTCTGGGTGCGGCCACGCTGATGAGTGCAGATACTGCCGAAGCCTGGGGTTGGGGCCCTTGGGGTGGCAATAACTGGAATAACGGCAACAATTGGAATAACGGCAACAATTGGAACAATGGTTGGGGCAATAACGGCAATGGCTACGGCGGCGGCAACGCCCGTGGTAATATCGGCTTCAACATCAGCGGAGATGTCGGTGGCTGGGGGGATGGTCTCTGGAATAATAACTGGGACAATCTCTGGAACAACGGCAATAACTGGAATAACGGAAACAACTGGAACAATGGTTGGAATCCGTGGAACGGCCCCGGTTGGGGCGGTCCAGGTTGGGGCGGTCCCGGTTGGGGCTGGTAGAGGGCCGACGGTAACGAGGTCGGCTTTCCCCATGCGGTGGATGAGGAACACGATTCCCCCCCGCACTTAAAGGCGCGATGATGCGCGTACATTTAGTAAACAACGCAGTCTGTGGAGTTTAAAGTTATGAAGAATGGTATGAAGATTCTTGCGATCGCCGCTCTGTTCGGTGGAATGGCCATGTTGACTTCCGGTAGCGCCGAAGCTTGGGGCTGGGGTCCGGGTTGGGGCAACAACGGCTGGAACAACAACAACAGCAATAACTGGAACAACGGCTGGAACAACGGCTGGAACAACAACGGTGGCGGTCATGGCGGCGGCAACGCCCGTGGCAACATCGGCTTCAACATGGGTGGTGATGTTGGTGGCTATGGCAACGGCTATGGCAACAACAACTGGAACAACAACATGAACAACGGCTGGAACAACGGCTGGAACAACGGCTGGAACAACAACAACTGGGGCGGTCCTTATGGCGGCAATCCTTACTACGGCCCTTACGGTGCCGGCCCCTACGGTGCACCTCCTCGTGCGCCTGCCGCTGAGAAGCCTGCCGCCGAGAGCAAGTAAGCTTGAATCGCTCTATGTTTAAATGAGTGATGCGGTATGGGGGGAGCGAATCTGTCATGGAGGCGCTCCCCCCGATTTATTTCTGGATATTGGACCAGTGATTTTTTTGACGGATGCAGCGATTTCGGGCGTTGCCTGCCAGGGCGTTTGGCGTACCGGGTAACCTTGATTGTGCCGACCAATTAGCGTAATTTGAACGTACTATGGTCACAGTTATCGGAAATCTAAAAGGTGGGTGCGGAAAGAGTACCATTACCTTTAATCTGGCGGTCTGGCTGGCACATGCTGGTGAGAACGTGGTGGCTTTCGACCTGGATCCTCAGGCCACATTGAGTGAGGTGGTGGAGTTGCGTAAGGAAGAGGGGGTTGAGCCGTTTATCAACGCCTATCGCCCCGACACCGATCCGGAGCCGATCCTTAAGGAGCATAAGGGCCATGCGTTGATGGATATCAGCGCTTCTAATCGTTGGACCATGAGACAGGCCATTTTGATGGCGGATCGAATTGTGGTTCCGGTTCCGCCCAGTCAGGCGGATGTGTGGTCCACACAGCGTTTTTTGGACATCATTGCCGAGACCGTGGGCAGAAAGCGTGACTGGCCGGAAGTGGTGTTGTTTGTCAATCGGGCCGATACCCATCCCGGCCTGCGTGAATCGGACGAAACCGAGGAGGCTCTGACCTATCTCTCTCGGGTAACGGTGCTCAAGGATCGTATAGGACAGCGCACCGCCTACCGGCGCTCATTCAGCGAAGGACGCGCTGTTTTTGAGCTCTCTCCCAGGAGTAAGGCTGCCCAGGAGTTTTTGGGGCTGGCCAAGAAGCTCTACCCATCGCTTGCCAAAAAACGGCGTACAAAGCGACCAGTCGCCAAGCACGCCAAGTTAGCAAGCTGAATTTTTTTTGATCAGGAGGCCGGAATATGGCCGAGCAAAAAAAGCCGGGCGCTGCGCTCGTCGGAGATTCATCCAAAAAGACCGGCGATGCCACCAAGATCAAGAGTAGGCCATCCATGCGTGGAGCGCCGCTGATTCCCATTGGGCAGCACGATGAGTGTGGTGGCTGCTCGGCGTCGGTGTTGGACCAGTTTGCCAAGAGCTTTGACAAGAGCGCAAAGCGTTGGGAGCTGATTGTCTATCCGTCGCTCTTTGCCTTCATTATTTTAGCCATGTACGGCTTTTTTCTCATTTATAGCCTCACCCAAGATATTCGCACCATGGCCTCGTCTATCGATCCAAAGATGGGCATGAACATGGGCGGCATGTCCAGCAACATTCGCATCTTGGCCGATAACGTCGCCTCAATCTCCACGCACCTGGAGTACATCAGCGACAATATGGAGACCATGAGTGTGGATATGCAGAACATGGCCCAGAACATGGAGCACATGTCCATCAACGTTACCAGCATGGATAAGAGTGTCGGGCATATGTCCGGCGTCATGGACTCCATGTCCGTCAAACTTGATACACTGGGCCCTATGAGTTCCAATATGCAGTCCATGACCCAGGCCATGCATGTCATGACCGGCTCTGTGTCCCGCATGGGGTATGACATGAACGGTGCAACGCGGCCCATGAGCTTTATGAATCAGTTTATGCCTTGGTGATTTGATGCCATTTCAAATCACCCAATCGAAATGAGTCTATGGTAGGATAATGGTATCGTAAAGTTTGAGGGGGACGTCACTGTGGGGGTGCGTCCAAATGTCGGATTATTGCGTGTCTGCGCATCTCGTCCATCGGCTTGATTTCTGCCGTCGCTTCCTTGTGGAATGTGAGGTGGTTGGCAGGCCCGTTAGTCTGCGTCTTTTTTCCTCTCTACAAATACTACGGATGATGGTAGGGCGTTGGCTTATGGCGCTCTCTGTCGTTCTGATGGTGCTGACCTCTCTGCTGCCGCGTGTTGTGGCTGCGGATGATGCCCTGTTGGTGGGGAGTGAGGTGGGTTATCCACCGTTTGCCATTGTCAATAGTAACGGTGAGGCGGACGGATTCAGTGTTGATCTGTTTAAGGCCGTAGCAGAGGTGATGGGGTTACCGGTTATCTTTCGGGTTGGTCCCTGGGATGAGGTACGCCATGCCCTGGAAAAGGGTGAGATCGATGCGCTGCCTTTGGTCTCTTACTCTACCGAGCGGGATAAGCTTTTTGATTATACCACCCCCCATACCGTCTCCTATGCGGTGGCCTTTGTTCGCAAGGGAGGTGCACCAATCCGTCGAAAGGTGGATCTGCGTGGTCGGACTATTTTGGTTATGCAGTCTGACGCAACCCACGATTATCTAAAAAAAAATCAAGTCACTTCAAAAATTCTCGCGACAAAAACCGTTGCCGATAGCCTGCGTCGTTTAGCCAGTGGCGAAGGCGATTTGGCCTTGGTGCCAAGACTGGTTGCCCTTTTAACCGTTCATGAACTGGGGTTGACTAATCTGGAGAGCTCTGGCCCAAAAATTGATGTCTACGGGCACGGCTATAGGTTTGCAGTCCGTGAAGGCAACAGTCATCTTCGTGATCAATTGAATCAAGGCCTTAGCATTATCAAGGCCACCGGACGCTATGACGAAATTTATGATAAGTGGTTCGGTATCGTTGATCCTCGGGGGGTACCGTTACAGAAGATCCGACGTTATGGCTTGATGGCTGGGGTCGGTCTGTTTTTTCTGATGCTTATGGGGGTGTTGTGGACCTGGGCACTGCGGCGTCAGGTTAAGTTGCGGACACAGGAGCTGACTCGGGCCAACCAAGCCTTGATTCGATCTGAGGCACGCTATGCCGACCTCTATGATTTCTCCCCCGATATGTATGCCTCGGTAGACGCTGCCACAGCCATTATTAAGCAGTGTAACCAGACCGTTGCCGATAATCTTGGCTACACCAAAGAGGAGATCATCGGCAGAGAGATCTTTGAACTCTACCATCCTGACTGTCTGGACAAGGTACATCAGGTCTTTCAGACTTTTGTTGAGAGCGGTGAGATTCAGAATGCTGAGTTGCAGCTCAAACGTCGGGATGGTCGTCAAATAGATGTCAATCTTAACGCCACTTCGGTAAAAGACGATCAGGGGAAGATACTCTACAGTCGCTCTTGTTGGGTGGATATTACCCATGCCAAACGAATGGAGCATGCACTACGCAAGGCCAAGGAGGCGGCTGATCGCGCCAATGAGGCCAAGAGCATGTTTTTGTCCAATATGAGTCATGAGATTCGTACGCCGATGAACTCGGTCATTGGCATGGCCCAGCTTCTGGAGGAGACCCCGCTTAATAAGAGGCAGATGGGGTATGTGCGGATATTTAAGGCGGCTGGTGAGGCCCTGCTGAGTATTATCAATGATGTTTTGGATATGTCCAAGATTGAGGCCGGTCAAGTGATGCTGGAGTCGGTTCCGTTTGATCTGGAACCGCTGATGGACACGCTATGCGACATTCTATCCCCGTCGGCGCACGACAAAGGGTTGGAAATATCCTGGCAACGTATCGGTCCACTACCCTCTGTGCTTCAGGGTGATCCTTCGCGATTGCGTCAAATTTTGCTTAATTTAATGAGCAACGCGGTCAAGTTCACCCATAAAGGTGAAGTGCGTGTGAAGGTATCGACGGCTTCCATGGCGAACGATCAGGTTCGGCTGATTTTTTCGGTTATTGATACCGGTATTGGCATTCCTTTTGAGAAACAGGAGGTTATTTTTGATCCTTTTGGTCAAGCCGATGCCTCCATCAACCGTAGCCACGGCGGGACTGGATTGGGACTGAGTATTGCGCGTCGTTATGTGAAGATGATGGGGGGCGATCTGACTTTGGAGAGTAAGCCGAAGCAGGGAAGTTGCTTTAGTTTCTCTATCGTTTTATCACAGGGAAGCGCTCAAGATATCAATCCATTTACCATGCCGGATTTGCATGGGAAGCGCATCCTGGTAGTGGATGATTATGATGTGAATCGGATCATCATCAAAGAGATGTTTCAAGAGACTGGTGCGGAGATTATTGAGGCAGCAGATGGGGAGGAGGGGCTGCGTGAAGTGGAGCGGGCCAGAGAAGAGGGACATCCCTATCATATTGTTCTGCTGGATTTTCGTATGCCGAAGCTCAATGGTGTACAGGTGGCCAACTGTCTGGACGCCGGCTATGCGGCAGAGATTCCCATTCTGATGCTCACCTCCGATATTCTACGCGCCCAGCATCAATCGTTGGTGGCACAGATGAATATCATTGCCAAGCCGATCAAGCGTGGAGAGCTGTTTACCCGTGTTGAAGAGGCCCTGAGTGGAAAAAAAACTCCTCCCAGCGAGCCGCAACAGAGTGAGGATCTTCTGCAAACGCCACTACGGATTCTGTTGGCTGATGATGCCAAAGAGAACCGTATGCTGGTGCACGCTTTTAGCCGTGCAACCGCCTTTACCATTGATGATGTGGAGAACGGTCAACAAGCTTTGGATCGGTTTCGTGAACAGCGTTATGATCTGGTTCTGATGGATATTCAGATGCCAGTAATGGATGGCTACACGGCTTTACAGGCCATGCGTAGCTTTGAGAAGGAGCATGGCCGGGAGCCCATTCCCATGATTGCCTTAACGGCCTACGCCATGGAGGAAGAGCGGCAGAGGAGTCTGGCGGCTGGCGCGAACCTGCATCTTGGCAAGCCGATCAAGAAGGACCAGTTGTTGGGTGCGATTCGGGATGCGTGTGGGGGGGGGTGAGTAGAGGCTGATGCGGAGAGAGCCAAGTGTGAATGGTTGCGTGCGTTGACCCTCCCCATTGCCGTTCAGTTTACCGATTCCAAGGTCCATTCCCTTGTGGCGGCCCAAACCGTTGCTGTCCACCCTGTTGCGGCATGTTCCCTGGTCCATACCTGCGCTGCTGTTGACCGCCTTGGCCATAGCCGCGCTGTTGTTGTCCACCCATTCCGCCTTGTGCGTGGCGTCCCCGCCACAAGCTTTGTCCCGTCTGTGGATTACGCAGTGAAATCATCCGCCGTCCTTGATAGATGGTGGCTGCATAGATGTTCAGATCACCGCGTTTCTCAAAGGTGGCGCCAATCACACTGATGGGCTCGCCGTTACGAAATGAGATGCGCTGCTGCTTTGTCACCCACTCAGGTGCGACGTGAACCTTGACCCGCCCTTTGTCGGTACTCAGGTAAACATGAAGGCCCTTCTGGCCCATCTCCGAGTTGTGGTCAACAGAACTGCTGGAGACAGTGCCTTGTAGCTGGGTCACGGTGTTGGGCGTATAGACAGCCATGCCGCTCTCCCCGCCACCTCCAGATCCATACTTGCCACCGCCCACGTCGGAGCCGAAGCCGCCCATGCCAGCCTCGACAGGTGTCGTCGTAAGCGCTCCAAGCAGGGCAAAGATGGATAGAAATTGTACGGAACGTCGCAATAGCATGACAGGATCCCCTTAGATGAGATGGTTACGTTTATAGTTGAAGGTGGGGATCTTGTTTTTTGTTAACATTTCAGTCCCCTATCCTGAAAACACCTTATAGATCTCGAAGCAACGGTGCAACATCAATCATGGGGCGCGAGATGAAGACAGTGCGGGGCCGTTGTGCCCTAACCACTCTTAGATGGCACCATCTTGACGCCAGGAGAGTTGTTCCACAGGAATGGAGAGCGCCGTCTTGAGCTGACCCAGGAACGTCTCACGGGTTACCAGTTCAGCCCCAAAGCGGCGCAGGTGGTCGGTGTCCATCTGGCAATCGAT
Organism: Magnetococcales bacterium; assembly: GCA_015233785.1. GTDB lineage: Bacteria > Pseudomonadota > Magnetococcia > Magnetococcales > JADFWT01 > JADFWT01. The sequence continues at coordinate 20,921 of JADFWT010000015.1, read as the reverse complement.
GAGGGTGAAACCATGATCGTTGAGACGTTGTACCAGGCTGGCAAATGCCACTTTGGAGGCGTCCGGGGCGAGGTAGAACATCGATTCCCCAAAGAAAGCCCCGCCAATGGCCACGCCATAGGCCCCGCCAACCAGCTCCTTGGAGCCATCGATCCCCATGCGCCACGCCTCTGCTGAGTGGGCATACCCCATGGCCTGGAGCTGGCAGTACGCCTCAACCATTTCTGGGACAATCCAGGTGCCGTTATTATCGCCACGCGGCGTTTCAGCACAGGCGGTGATGACCTGTTCAAAGGCGTGATCATAGGTGATGCGATAGGTTTCGCGGCGTAGTGTCTTTTTAAGGCTGCGGGAGAGGTGCAGTTTTTCCGGGCGCAGTATAAGACGTGGATCAGGGCTCCACCAAAGAAGCGGCTCATCCTGGGAGAACCAGGGGAAAATGCCCTGGCGATAAGCGGCAATCAAACGCTTTGGCGTCAGATCACCGCCGATGGCCAGCAGGCCGTTCTCTTCGGCAAGCCCCACCGGCGGAAACAGGTCGGCAAACTCCGGGTCATCTTCTAATGGAAAAATCGGCATGGCGTATCGATCAGTGGGCTTCCGCCCAGTTTTGGCCGATGCCAATATCGGCCACCAACGGAATGGAGAGCTTCATAGCGCCCTCCATCGCCTCCCGGATCAACGGCTGTACTGTCTCAATCTCCGCCTCCGGTACTTCCAGAACCAGCTCGTCATGCACCTGAAGAATCATACGGCTCTTCAATCCCGCATCTTGCAACATGCTCGACAGACGAATCATGGCCATTTTAATCAGATCAGCGGCGGAGCCCTGAAGTGGGGCGTTGATGGCGGTGCGCTCGGCAAACTCTCGCAGATTGCGTTGACGATGGGCAATATCCGGCACCGGGCAACGTCGCCCGCCCAGTGTCTCCACATACCCCTTCTGCTGAGCATCCAGAATCACCCGGTCCATGTGCTGTCGCACGCCGGAGTAGCGCTGGAAATAACGGTCCATATAGCGTTGGGCTTCATAATTTTCAATCTCCAGCCGTTTGGCAAGTCCAAAGGCGCTCATGCCGTAAACCAGCCCAAAGTTGATGGTTTTGGCCATGCGTCTCTGGTCGTCATTGACCGCATCCAGTGAGATGTCAAAAATTTCTGCCGCCGTGGCGCTGTGAATATCTTCGCCGCCGTTGAAGGCCTCCTTAAGGCGTGGCACATCGCCCAGATGGGCCAAGAGGCGTAACTCAATCTGGCTATAATCGGCGGAAAGCAGCTTCCACCCTTCAGGCGCAATAAAGGCCCCGCGAATTGCGCGTCCCTCTTCGCTGCGAATGGGAATATTTTGAAGATTGGGGTCTGACGATGAGAGTCGTCCGGTTAGAGTCACCGCTTGGTTGTAGCTGGTGTGGATGCGTCCGGTTTCGGGGTGTATCAGCGCCAGCAGAGCATCGGTATAGGTGGATTGCAGCTTGGTGAGGGTGCGGTAATCCAGTACCTTGGCCGGGAGCTTATGGCCCTGATCTGCCAGTTTGGTGAGCACATTGACGTTGGTGGAGTAGCCGGTTTTGGTGCGCCGTCCCCCCTTGATACCCATTTTTCCGAACAGAATTTCACCGAGCTGCTTGGGGGAGTTGATATTGAAGGTCTCCCCAGCCAAATGATGGATCTCTTCGGTAAGGATTCCCCGGCGTTGGTTGAAGTCCTTCGACAGACGTTCCATCACCTGCCGGTCAATGAGCGCGCCCACCCACTCCATCTCGGTGAGTACCGGCATCAGTGGGCGTTCAACCTCCTGATAGAGCTTGGTAGGGCCGGTGAGGCTCTCCAGTTGCGGCATGAAGCGCTGAGCCGCTTCCCAGGCGATGTCGGCATCTTCGCAGGCATAAGGCGCGGCGGTTTCCAGGGGGATCTGGTCGAAACGGAGCTGCTTTTTGCCGGTCCCGGCGATCTCTTTGAAGGTGGTGGTGGTGCGTCCCAGAGTCTCCAGGGCGATGGCATCCAGATTGTGACGGCGGGTAGAGCCGTAGATCAGATGCGACATCAGCATGGTATCGTGCTCGATCCCGTTTAGGATGATGTCATAGTGGCGCAGTACCAGGGCGTCATATTTGAGGTTCTGACCAATTTTCTTAGGCGTTGTGGCCTCAAGAAGCGGTTTCAGGGCCTTCAGGGTCTCCTGTCGGTCCAATTGGCCATTGGGGGCGGCCTCCTGGGTGTGGGCCAGCGGCAGATAGAACGCCTGTCGAGCCTGCCAGGAGAAGGAGAGTCCCACCAACTCTGCCCGCATGGGATCGATATGGGTGGTCTCGGTATCCAGGGCAAAGCCGACCTGTGCCTTAAGGTCTTTCAGAAAAGCCGCAAAATCCGCCTGGGTGGCGATGGTGCGGTAATCCTGCTTTGGTTCGGCGGCCATGGGGGCTGGCGGGGCGTTTTCATCGGTGGTTTTTCGGGCCTCCTGGGCCATTTGCCGGGCCAGGGTAGTGAACTCCATCTCAACGAACAGGGCGTGCAGTGCCTTTCGGTTGGGGGCCTGACTGCGTAGCGCTTCCAGGTCGGTTTCGATGGGGACATTCTCATCCAGTGCCACCAGCTTGCGGGCCATGCGCGCCTGATCGGCAAATTTAATCAGATTTTCACGCCGCTTGGGCTGTTTGATACGATCGGTGTTTGCCAGCAGCTCTTCCAGGTTGCCATACTCTTTAATCAAGGGGGCGGCGGTTTTTGGGCCGATGCCCGGTATGCCGGGAATATTGTCGGAGTTGTCTCCAACCAGCGCCATGATTTCGATCACTTGGTGAGCCGGAGCGCCCCAGTGGGCTTCGACTTCTGCCTCATGGAACCAGATTTCACGCATGGCATCCAACATAGAAACCCCCGGCTTCACCATCTGCATGAGGTCTTTATCGCCACTGACAATCACCACTTCCAGGCCCGTCTCATGGGCCTTCTTGGTCAATGTGGCAATAATATCATCGGCTTCATAGCCTTGCAGGGCAAAGCGCGGTATGTTGCAGGCGTCCACTAAGCGGTGGATGATTTCGATCTGCGGGCGCAGATCATCCGGCATGGGCTTTCGGTTGGCCTTGTACTGCGTGTCCATTTTATGGCGGAAGGTTGGCCCCTTGGTATCGAACACCATAGCGGTGTATTCGGGCTGATGAGCGTCGATCACCTTGCGCATCATCTTCTGGAAGCCGAAAATGGCGTTCGTGGGGAAGCCATCGCGCCGGGATAGGCGACGGATTCCATGATAGGCTCGGTAGATAAAGCCGGAGCCATCGAATAGAAAGAGGCGTGCGTTAGACATAGCACGCATAATATACCCAGTGACGGGTTCTGGCCAGCCGTTGCAATGTGGTGGATCGTGAGAAGTTTTCCCGGGCCGGGGGAGCGATAAGGCGGCGCGTTGATCTTGGACGCAAAGCCGGGAAGGCAATGAGGTGAGGGGTATGCGCGGAGCACACTGGATATTGGGCGTGATGGCAGCAGCGGTGGCTGTGACCATGACATGGAGCGGCGTCATGGCCGCCGAAGTACCGGCGGTGGTGGATGAACCGCAGGAGATCATCAATCCTCAAGGGCATGCCGTGCCCAGCAAGGGGGCATTGATCGCCGAGTTGACCGAAGATCTGGATCCTAAAATCAAGGGGCCAGAGACGGTGGTTCGACTCTATCAGGATGTCAACGGCACCAAAATTCGTGAATATGCCATCAATGGGCTGGTGTTTCAGGTGGAGGTCATACCCTACTACGGGATACCCTATGTATTGATCGACCAGGATGGCAACGGGCTGTTTGAGAGCCGTTATGATGGTCCTCAAGGGCGTTTTATCCTGCCGCAGTGGGTGTTGTTCAGGTTTTAACGGCTTTTTTTGCGGGGTGTTGCCTCGTGTTCCAGTGGGGGGCTTGAACGCCTCTCATCCCCCCTACTATCTGCAGGACGTTTGTGTCCATGGACCGAAAGACCTATCTGCTTCTTTCGGGCTATTACGCCGCCTATTTCGCCATTCTTGGCGTCTGGATCCCCTTCTGGCCGCTCTATCTGGAGACGTTGGGCTTTGACGCCCAGAAGATCGGTTTGCTTAGCGCCATCGGTTTGGGGGTCAAGGTGCTGGGTCCGCCGGTTTGGGGGGAGTTGGCCGACCGGGGTTCTCGTCGCCGGGTGATGGTGCTCACCAGTTGGGTCTCCTTCTGCGCTTTTCTGTTCTACTTTATCGATACCCGTTTTTTGTGGCTGCTGGCGGTTACGGCCCTCTACAGTTTTTTTCACTCTGGCCCGTTGGCACTGGTGGAGTCCACCACGCTGGAGTTGGTGAAGAGCTGTAATGCCGACTATGGGCGCATCCGGGTTTGGGGTTCGGTGGGGTTTATTCTGTTTGCACTGGCCATGGGGCCGCTTACCGATCATTGGGGGCTGTTCTGGGTATTGGTGGCAGCGGCTATGCTGCTGGCCAGTTGCGCGATGATCGCCATGTTTTTGCCCCGTGGTGAGTCCCATGGTCATCATGATGCCCCCAAAGGGGGAGCCTTCGGGCTGTTTTCAAGGCCCGGCGTGCGTGGGTTTTATCTCTCCACCTTTTTGATGCAGCTTTCCCATGGAGCATACTACGGTTTCTTCTCGCTTCACCTGGAGCACCACGGCTTTAGTTTGACCTGGATTGGCGCGCTGTGGGCGTTAGGGGTGCTGTCGGAGGTGGTGTTGCTCTCTCATTCGGGGTGGCTATTGGGGCGTTTGGGGGTGTCGCTGCTACTCTCCGGGTCGCTGATTCTGGCGGCCATTCGTTGGATTATGCTGGGGAGCACCTTGTGGCTTCCGGCGCTGCTTCTGGCGCAGACGCTGCACGCTTTCACTTTTGGTTCATTCCATGTGGCGGCGGTGCGGCGGGCGTTTGATATCTCTCCGGCCCGGCTACGTGCCACGGCCCAGGGGTGGTATTCGGCGCTGTCGTTTGGCGTGGGAGGGGCGGTTGGGTTGACCTTCTCCGGGGCGCTTTATGAGCGGGTTGGGGGAGAGGCGCTATTTTTGATGATGGCTGTGCTGGCGCTGGTGGGGTGGGGTGTGAGCGCACGGTCATCCACGATACTGGAGAGCCAATGAGAAGCCCAGAGGAGGCCATGATCCACAAAGTCTGCTTCTCCCACGGAAAACTTGGGACGCCGGATGGTGGAAAAATCAAATATCTCTCGGCGATTGCCCGGCAAAAAGGGTGGCAGGTTGAGAGTCTCGACTATCAGCACACCATGGACCCGGATAAGCGTCTTGAGATTCTACGCCATCATGCGCCGCAGGGCAGCGGGGGCGGCAAGCTGATTTTGGCCGGATCCAGCATGGGCGGATACATCTCCACGGCGGCGTCAAACTGGTTACGACCCGATGGTCTGTTCCTGCTGGCCCCGGCTTTCTATCTGCCGGGCTACAAGGTGCGTGACCCTGACCCCAATGGCGCACAGGTGGTGATGGTCCATGGCTGGAGCGATGACACGGTTCCTCCTGCCCATGCGTTGCGCTTTGCCCAGAAGTATCAGCCGAGGTTGATCATGGTGAATAGCGACCATCGACTGCGGGATGTATGGCCGATCATTGGCGAGGCGTTTGGACGATTATTGGACGAAGTAGGGGGTGAAGGGTAATGGTCATGCTGATTGGCATTTTTCTGATCTCCGTAGTGGTTGGATCTGCGGCAGCCTGGTCCGCGGGCGAGATTGTGCTCTCTTTTGATTTCTGCATGTTCTGGTTTAGCCGGAGTTTTTTTCCGTCGTTCATACTGGGGCTATTCGTCTGGATGCTCATGGAGTTGCTGGATGGATTGGTCAAGAGCAGAGCAGGAAAACACCAAAAAGTTGCGCCGGAGAAAGTGGCGCTGATGAGCAAGATTATCCGTTATGTGCTGGGAGGGTCGTACTTGTTACCTATGGTGGCCGGTACGGTGTTACAGTGGCTGGCCATGCATCATGAAATCCATGCCATGACGATTTTGGATTGGGAACAGATGATGGTTCTTCTGGTGGCACCACCGCTCCTAATGTTGATCGTTTCTATTCCGCTGGTGGGCTTGATGGTGGTCGGCTTTTTGGTCTATCAAAAAGGGACGTGAATCGTTTCTGCTTCAAAGTGAATTTTATTCCACCGCTCTATAAAATCGCTTAACCATTCGCAGAGATTTTTCTTAAGCCATTGTTTGGTAGGTTTGTCTTTTGTCTGTGTTTTGGCTGGAAGTGTGTAGGTCACGCCCTACTGCCAATAATCAGGCATGCCCTGTTGTCCATTTTGACGCCATCATTTGTTTGATTGATGAGGTGATCAATAGATAATATAAATATATAAAACAACTCATTAGCATGTTATTCATCCATGTTGTGTGTCAAAACCTTCTGTTCATCTCCCCCCCCCTGTACCCCTTCTGAATCGCACGATAAATAAAATTTTTGGATGTAATCATCCCCTGCCAATACTAATAAACCATGTTCCATAACCGTTAGATATGAGATCAACGAGAAAAAAAATCCACATATTTGGCCTCTATTGTGTGGTCTACGAGTTGCAGTCGATGTTGCTGGGTCCAGTACCACGATCAGCAAACAGGGGAAGGCCCCTGTCAGCAAGTATTCAAGTCGAGTTTGCAACGCGAGATATCGAGAGGAGTTTTAAACATGAATGGCTTCAAGCATCATCATCCGCAGAAACAAGTGCTGTTTGCGACGGCACTCACTTTTGGTGCGGCCATATTTCTGCCCACACTGGCACAAGCGTCTGCCGGGGTCATTGGAAACGCTGAAATCGACATTACCACCATCAGTATTAACGTTCTTGGTGGTTTAGCCATCTTCTTATTTGGCATGGATATGATGAATCGCTCCCTCAAGGAGGCGGCCGGTGAGAAGATGAGTGCCATCCTGCGTCGTCTCACTTCCAACCGCATTATGGGGATGATCACCGGGGCGTTTGTCACGGCTGTGGTTCAGTCCTCCTCGGTGACGACCGTGATGCTGGTGGGGTTTGTCACGGCTGGATTGATGAGCTTTGCTCAGACCTTGGGGGTGATTCTTGGTGCGGATATCGGCACCACCATCACCACGCAGATTGTCGCGTTCAAGGTGACCAAGTGGGCTCCATTATTTATCACTTTCGGTTTTGCGTTTAATTTTCTGGGGCGTACGGAAAAGATCAGACAGTATGGAAATCTGGTGCTGGGGATGGGGCTGATTTTCTTTGGCATGGGCCTGATGAGCCAAGCCATGGAGCCGCTGCGCTCCTACCAGCCCTTTATCGATATGATGGGCAGCGTCTCCAATCCCTTGGTGGGCGTGTTGATTGCCACGCTGTTTACCGGCTTGATTCAAGCCTCTGCGGCGACTATGGGTGTGGTGGTTGTTCTGGCCATGCACGGCCTGATTGATCTGGAAGGGGGCATTGCCATGACCATTGGTGCCAACATCGGCACCTGTGTCACGGCTGGTTTGGCTGCTATTGGGCGTCCTCGTGAGGCGGTGCGTGTTGCCGTGGCTCATGTCAGCTTTAAGATTGCGGGTGGGCTTCTGTTGGTGGGCTTTATTCCGCAGTTTGCCGAGTTGGTGCGTTCCATCTCACCGGCCCCGGATGCTTCGTTGGTTGGTTCCCAGGAGATCCTGGCCGCGACTCTTCCGCGTCAGGTGGCCAACGCACACTCACTGTTTAATATTGGGCTTGCGCTCGCATTTTTGCCCATGACCGGCCTGTTTGCACGCTTTTGCTACTGGATTTTGCCAGAGGGTGAAGCAGAAAGAGAGCAGCGTACCGTTGCACAACCGGCCATGGCGGCTGTGGGGACTTCTCCGGTAGTGTCTGCCCATGTGGAGCGTACCCTGACATCTGAGGAGACGGCGACGATTGCTGAGATTGTGGCACAGGCGGAGGGGAAGATGGTAACGGCCCCCATGGCATCGAGTGAAGTCGCCAAAGAGCAAGCCACCGAGTGGCGCAAGCAGGTTGTGTCAGCCACATCACCGGCCTGAGACTCATCCATTGAAAAAAGAGGCGGGATCCTGTCAGGCAGGATCTCGCCGTTCCGCTTCTACCGGCACTCTTCTTTAAGAATTCCATCTATAGAGGCCGCCGAATCATCCAGAGCCTGAACGAAATCGGGTAGATCATCCTCCCAAGATGTATCAGAACGCCAGATACGTTTCATGGTCCGTACGGCGGCGGAGAGATCGGAGTTGTCCTCTACTTCAGCAATGCTAATCATCGCGTCAATAATCTCACCCACCAGCTCTTCCAGAGGGCTGTCCGGCTCAATCGAGCTGTACTCACTCAGATGCGTCGCCACTGAGTCCAGCCCTTCGGCAACTTCATCCAGATCCTTACAGTTGGGTCGCTCAGCCTGGGCAGAGGCGGGCACAAACATCAGTCCCATAATCACCGCCAGTGTTATGGCCAATACTCTCATGTGAACATCTCCTAAAAGTATAGGGAAAACAAGAAAGTGGTGCCTCGTTCAAGCTAGGCGAAGCGTGCTGCAATATGATAGAAGCCCGGAATACGCAACATGCGCCCGGTGAGCACCGATAGAATCCCCAGACCAGAGAAAATCATGCCTGAGACATAGGTGGTGCCAAAGATAAACCCACCCACCACCGGCAGATAGAGGCTGAACATGCCCATCATGAAGAAGAGCCAGACCATGGTGCCTTGACGGCTATGAAAGTCGATAAACTCATCGTGTCGGCGGGTCACCAGCGGCACCAGACAGAGAATGCCCAGATAGCAGAGAATGCCCATGCCGTAGTTCACCGGCCCGTGGTATTTCGGCGCAATGTTAAACATATCCCCAAATCCCTCTTGGCGTGCCTCTACCAGCACGCTGTTATGAACTGGTTACATCCCTTCTGACTCTATCGGCGCGGGCATCCATTTTCCCAAGCAGATTCTCGGCAGCGAGTTGTAAACAATAACCATACCATCATTGAAATCAAGATGACACCCGAAGATGGCGTGCCTGACGCTGGATGCCCGACACGACTTTCTCAGAGTTACATCTCTGAATTCGTGCCATGAGTCCAGATAGTGCATCGGCTCTTTCCGAAGGAAAAGCGCGTTGAAAATCGGCCCCGATCAGTTGTTGTGCCTGCTGTGGGTTTAGAGAGAGTGCCTCCTGTAGCCCCAAGGCCATGCCGCCAAAGAGGCGCCGTAAAGAGATGCCGTGGGTGCGGCGACCGTAGACTTCAAAGAGCCATGCCGAGAGCGTCATGAAGGGGGTGAACGGGGCATCCTGTTCCAGCAGCCATCCGCGGAAATGGGGAAATCGTCCCGAGTTGCCGATGAGATCCCAAAAGCGGGCGAAACGTTTCAAGTGCTGCATGCGTTCAAAGGGGATCAGGTCATTAGCCAGTAGCTCGTAGGGGGCTTCAAGGCTGTAGATCATGCCGAACGGCCTACTATGCTGGGCAATCGGGGCGCCGCGTAACCGCTTGAGAATGCCCACCTGAATCTCCTGGGCTCCGGCCTTGATGAGCCGGTCGAAGCCGAGCCCAAAACGGGCTTCATCCTCACCGGGAAGACCGATGATGAGATCGGTGTGCAGATGGACGCCGGTTTGGGTGAGCAGCCAGCGCAGATTCTCTTCGGCAAGTGGGTTGTTCTGTTGGCGTCCGATGCGCGCTTGGGTCTCATGATAGAAGCTTTGAAAGCCCATCTCCAGTTGCAGGGATCCGGCTGGAAAACGGGCGATAGTCTCCTTGAGGGCGTCCGGCAGGCGATCCGGGATCACCTCAATATGAACAAACAGCTCGGGTGACACATGCTCCAGGAAGAACTCAAGAATCCGACGACTGCGATCCGGGGCGAGATTAAAGGTGCGATCCACCAGCTTGAAGCGGCGCAGGCCCCGTTCATGCAGTCGTTGCATCGCCTCCAGAAACGGCTCCAAGGGAAAAGGACGGGTGGTTTTATCCAAGGCTGAAAGGCAGAAGGCGCAGCGGAACGGACAGCCACGGGAAGCCTCTACATAGATGGTTCTGTGGGTGAGATCTTCGTCGCTATAGAGATCATATGGCAGTGTCAGCTGAGCCGGGTCGGGAGGTTCGGCATGGATGATCTTATCGGGTGGATGTTGGCCACGCTGGAGCTGGATGCAGAGCTCTGCAAAGGCCAGTTCCGCCTCTCCGGTAATGATGTGGTCGGCATAACCGGCGATGGGTTGTTTGTCGATTTCGTGGCTGATCTCCGGGCCGCCCAAAATCAAAGGGATGGCGGGTGCCACCTGTTTGAGCGTTGTGGCCAGATGATAGGCCTGCCGGGCGTTCCAAATGTGGACGCCGAGACCAATGATGGTGGGGCCATGGCTGAGAATTGCCTCGACGATATCGCCAGGGCGGGCGGTGAGATCAAATTCCAGAATATGGGTGATGTCGCGAAGGGCCGTGGGAAGGTTCGCCTTAAGATAGCGCAGCCCAAAGGCGGTATGCGCAAAGCGGGCATTCTGAGCAACAAGAACAATAGACATAAAAACAGAGATTAAAAAAAGAAGGGGAGGTCTGGGGGGAATACTCTCCCCCCAGCGAAGCGTGAGATTGGGCCTGGAAAAAAGTTATGCCTCTACTTCCGGCCCCCCTGCCAACGCAGAAATGCGACGAGAACGGAAGTAGATCCAGCGCATTTTGTCGTAGATTTCCATGGTGATGGCGTGCATGGCGACCCGGTCTTCGTGATCGCTGGCGAGCCGCCTGCTCTCCAAGGTGGCGGCTTCATCGGAGAGCTCCCGAATGGCTGGATATTGACGTGCCACCCGATTGGCGGCCGCGCTATCTTGATAGAGTACAGACGCGAGGCTATCTTCCAAACAGCGAGAGAGCTCCTCGTGAAACCGTCCCAGAAGATCACGGGTTTCATCGTCGAAGGGCAGTTCCTTGCGAATCACCTCACGCCCAAGATGGACCAGGCTCTTCTCGATCACATCGCCCAGATCCTCAAGATCATTGGCAATAGAGACCAGTGAGGTGAACTCCTGCATCTGCGTCTTGGTCTCAGTGTGAGAGCCGATCTGTCCCAGGTAGGTAACGATGCGGGCGTAGCTTTCGTCCACGTCGGAATCGCGTTCTTCCACCCGGCGTAAAGTGGCTTCATCCCCCTCAATAATGGCCGGTATCACCTCTTGCAGCATCTCCTGGATGGGATGGCCCATACGACGGGCGATCTTAATGCGGAGCATATTCATAGCCAGTGATGGGGTGCGAACCAGCCCTCTGCTCAGGCGGATGGGCTTCTGGATCTCTCCCGGGGCGTCATCGGTGGTTGGGATATCCTTGGCGCTCTCTTTTACCGCCACCTTCTTCTCCGGCACAATGATCATCATCAGCTTGGCCATCAGTCCGACGAAGGGGAGAAACATCAAGGTGTTGCCGAGGTTGAACATGGTGTGCGCGTTGGCAATTTGTCGGGGGGTATCGGCCGCCAGTCTGGCGGCTCCTTCCAGCCCTTCGGATACAGGAGAGATGCTGGTAATGAGCTCTGTCATGGGGCCGATGAAGTTGACCCATATCAGCACGCCTGTGGTGTTGAAGGTGATATGCACCAGGGCGGCACGAACAGCTTCACGAGGTTTTCCGATGGCGGCCAACAATGCCGTGACGCAGGTGCCGATATTGGCACCAAAGGCCAGAGCAATACCGGTATGGAGCGGAATCAATCCCTGACTGGCCATGACGATGATAATGCCGGTCGTGGCCGAGGAAGATTGAATCAGTGCCGTAAAAAAGGCGGTGATGGCGATGGCCAGGAAGGGGTTCTGCACCTCAATCATCAGGTCAATGAAGGGTTGATAGGAGCGCAGAGGCTTCATGGCACCGCTCATGACGGTCATGCCATAGAAGACCAGCCCCAGCCCCAGCAGAATCTTGCCGTATTGACGGACATTGTTATTGCGGCTGATGACACTCATCAGGAAGCCTGCAGCCACCATCACCAGGGCGTATTTGGTGACATTGAAGGCGATGACCTGGGCGGTGATGGTAGTGCCGATCTCCGCGCCGAAGATAATGCCGATGGATTGGGTGAGGGAGAGCACACCAGCACTCACGAAGCCTACCACCAGCACGGTCGTGACGGAGGAGGATTGAATGGTGGCGGTGATCAATGCGCCGCTGATGACGCCGGTGACCCGGTTGGTGGTCATCGTGGCGAGAATTCTCTTCATGCGGTCGCCGGCCACGGCCTTAAGCGCGTCGGTCATCAGCTCCATGCCGAACAGGAAGATGGCCAGCCCGCCGGCCAGATTGATGCCCATCTTTACCCAGTCCAGTTCGGAGTGGCCAACGATGGGACCGGTTGGTGCTGGTCCCATGGCCCAAGCCGAGGGCGCAATCAGCAACAGCAAAAGAATCCCCACCCGGCCTAACAGCCACATGGGGGGCTTATCGGCAAACCAATTGGTACGGTGGTCATACATGGTCGTACTCCTCTCCAGCAGGCGGGCTTCTTAAGGCCCATTCTCCAGGCGTTGCGAACGATATAATTTAACACCTTTTACCAGGTAATGACATACAGAGTTCAAAAAAATATGAATGGTTTCATCAAAGAAGTTTGGGGTAAAAAAAAGCCCCCAATGAGGGGGATGAGAAAGCTTCTTAGTAAGGACGACCAGCAAGTAGTGCATGAGGGGGGACGGAATGAAAAAGGGCCGATCCCATCACTGAGATCGACCCAAAAAAGCAGGCGTCAGGAAGGGCAGAGCGCGATTAATTCCACCCCAGTTCCATACCCTTCATATGCTTGGCAAAGGCGGCCCCGCGTCCATCAAGTGCCGCTGGCACCAGCTCAGGTTTTAGCTCAGTGGCCGCCACCCGCTCGCCGTTAAGGCGGGTGATGGGGGCTAACTCGGTGACCTTCTCTGCCAGCTTGGATCGCAGTCCACCAAGATCAGAGAGTGCCTTCCGACCAGCCAGTTTGGCCAGAACCCGATGAACAGCACGCTCCCCGGCATCGCCAAATGGGCTTCGCAGGATCGTCAACTGTCCATCACGATTGAGGAATGCACCATCACTGCTGAGTGGATCAGCCACCGGTAGTACGATGGCACCGTTAATACCCGGATCATAGGCACTTACTGCAATTACCTTGGCAGATCCCAATTCGGCCTCCGGAAGAGTGGCCCCAACCAGCACAATACAGTCGCTATTGGTGCCCGCTCCCCATGGTTTTGCTCCCAGCCGGCTCAGAAGTGCCACATTGGCTTCACCGGTGATTTTTCCGTAGGGCTTGGACTCAGCCGTAATGGATTGGCCGGAGGCGTAGTAAAGCCGCCCACCATCGGCCTGGGCCAGTTCGGCTGCGGCAAAGCACTGCTCCACCGTCAACTGGGTGGAGACCACCACCGAAACGCTTTTGGCATTGAAGATGACATCCCGGGCACCCTGGATGGGATCAGAGCCGTTATTGGTCGCGCCATTGGCCATCAGTTGGTAACCGAAACGACCTTCAGCACAGATGTTGGCCCCGTTAATGGGGTCATCGTTGATGCTGCGCACCTGAACCACGATGCCGTTTTTGACCCGCACCATGAGGCCGCAACCTTTGCTGCACGAGGTGCAGGTGGTGTTGGTGGGTTCGCTGAGCCATGGACCGCACTCCTTGCCGACATTGGCTGCCATGGAACCGGTCGGACAGACATCAATGCACATGCCGCAAGCATCGCAGCCGTTGACCTGCAATGGATCGCCAAAATTGGGACCGATGCGGGTGGAGAAGCCGCGCTCCACAAAGGTGAGGGCGTGAACATCTCGCACTTCGTCGCAGATGCGCACGCAGCTACCGCAGGTGATGCACTTATCGGATTCGATCTTGATGAGCGGATGGCGCTTATCTTCATCGCAGGCACGCTTGTTGCCCGCCAGACGGGTCTCGGTGGCTCCGTACTCGGTGGAGTAGTCCCGAAGATCGCAGTTAAAGCGGGCATTACAGCCGCACTCGATGCAGCGGGAGGCTTCAGCCATGGCTTGAGCCTGCTCCAGCCCCATATTGATGGCGGCCCAACCCCCATCGTTGGTAAGGCGTTTTTCCGGCGGGTGAACGCCTTCCAATGCACGCTTTTTATGGACAAAACGGGGTGAAAAGTCGGCCATTTCCAGATCGGCCAGACGACCACGGGAGATGGCGTATTCGTGCTCCAGTTTGGTCTCTTTGCCGTTGAGGTATTGATCCATGGCCAGGGCTGATTTACGACCTTCGCCCACAGCGCGGATGACAATATCCGGTCCAAAGGCGCAGTCACCGGCGGCAAACACACCTTCGATAGAGGTGACGCAGGTATCCATGTCGTAGATAAAGGTGTTCCAGCGGGTGGTATCCGGCTTATCGGTCTCATTGGTGATACAAGACATATCGGGATCCTGACCAATGGCCGGGATAATGAGATCGAACTCCAGATCCTCTTCGCTGTTCTCGATGGGCACCGGACGGCGGCGACCGGAATCGTCGGGTTCGCCCAGTTCCATGGTGATCACTTCGAGACCAACCGCACGACCATCCTTCATCAATACCTTGGAGGGCGCGGTTAAAAAGCGGAACTCAACCCCTTCCTCTTCGGTCTCCTCCTGCTCGATGGGCAGAGAGGGCATCTCGGCCTGGGTGCGGCGATAGAGCAGCGTCACATCAGCCCCAAGACGGCGGGCCACACGGCAGCAGTCCATGGCGGTATCACCACCACCGATGACCGCCACCTTTTTACCCACATCCACCTCTTCGCCCAGTACTACCATGCGTAGAAAATCAACGCCGCCCAGCACGCCGGGGACATCCTCATTTTCCAGGCGCATGGGTTTCGGCTTATGGGCACCGATGGCCAGCAGTGTGGCACCGAATCCCTGGGATTTTAGATCCGCCAGGGTGAAATCGCTGCCCAGGCGTTGGTTGAACTTAACTTCGACGCCCAGATCGATGATGGCACCGATCTCATTATCCATCATATCCCATGGCATACGGAAGCGGGGGATACCGTAACGGACCATACCGCCCAGTTCCGGGAGGGCTTCAAAGATGGTGACAGCGTGGCCCATCTGGCGCAGATAATAGGCGGCAGAGAGTCCCGCTGGACCGCCACCTATAATGGCTACCTTGTGGCCGGTATCAGGACCGGCTTTGGGTACGACAATGCCGTGGGTCATCTCATACTCGGATGAGAAGCGCTTCAGCGGATTGATGGCGATGGCTTCGTCCACCAGGGCGCGACGACACTCCGACTCGCAGGGGTGGGGGCAGATACGCCCGCACACCACCGGTAAGGGGTTGCGTCGTTTGATGAGGTGTACAGCCTCTTCAAACTGGCCGTTGGCGATGTGCGCCACATAGCCCTGAATATCGATATTGGCCGGGCAGGTGGTTTCGCAGGGTGCGATACAGTCCCCGGCGTGGTCCGACAGCATCAGGTCCAGGGCCATCTTGCGGCTGTCGGTGACCTTCTGGCTGTCGGTGTGGATCACCATGCCTGGACCCACCACCGTACTGCATGCAGGCAGCAGAGTACGGGCCTTCTCCACTTCCACCACACACAGGAAGCAGGAGGCAAAGGGTTTTAGACGATTATCGTGACAGAAGGTGGGAATTTTAATGCCTTGGGCCTCAGCAGCGGCGCGGATCGTTGCGCCGGCCTCGGCCTCCACCTGCTGGCCATTAAGCGTGATGGAAACGGTTTCGCTCATGCGTCATTCCTCCCGATCAGTCGGGGATGCGATCATTAAGTAAGGAGCGCCGCATCGGAAAGCGCTCCGGGATCTCAGGTCAGCTCCAGGTTATTGGACCAGGATAGCGTCCGGCTTGCACACTTCCACGCACATGCCGCAGTTGATGCAAACTTCCTGATCAATGACCCAGGTTTCCGGCTTCTTGAGTTCGCCCTCAATGCAGTTCACCGGGCAGTAACGTTCGCAAATGGTACACCCGGTGCACTCATCCTGAACGATAAAGTGGGTGATCAATCCTTTGCAGACACCCGCTGGGCACTTTTGGTCTTTAACGTGGGCTTCGTACTCTTCACGGAAGTATTTCAGCGTGGTCAACACCGGGTTGGGGGCGGTCTGACCCAGGCCGCAGAGGCTGGAGTCTTTAATTTTGTGTGCCAACTCCTCCAGAGTATCCAGATCCTCCATGGTCCCTTTGCCGTCGCAGATGCGGGAGAGAATCTCCTGCATACGGACGGTGCCGATACGACAGAAAGTACACTTGCCGCACGACTCCAACTGGGTGAACTCCAGGAAGTAGCGGGAGATATCCACCATGCAGGACTTTTCGTCCATGACGATAATACCGCCGGATCCCATGATGGCTCCGGTGGCGTTGATCGCCTCGTACTCGATGGGGGTGTCGAACAGCGACGCCGGTATACATCCGCCGGAAGGGCCGCCCAACTGCACCGCCTTGATGGGATAGTCAGTGGAGGAACCACCGCCGATCTCTTCGAGCATCTGCCGAACCGTCATGCCCATAGGCACTTCCACAAGTCCGCCGTTTTTGATGGCCCCGGCCAGTGCAAACACCTTGGTACCCTTAGATCCGCTGGTACCGATGTCGGAGTAGGCCTTTCCGCCCTGATTGATGATCCAGCCCAGGTTGGAGAGGGTTTCGACGTTATTGATGATGGTGGGATAGGCAAACAGCCCCTTGATGGCCGGGAAGGGCGGACGGATGCGGGGCATGCCGCGCTCGCCCTCAATGGAGGCCAGAAGCGCTGTCTCTTCACCGCAGACAAAGGCACCCGCACCCTGCTTGATTTTGACATCAAAGCTGAAACCGGAGCCGAGAATATTGTCACCCAGCAGGTTGGCGGCTCGGGCGTCCTCAAGAGCTTTCTGGAAGTTTTCCACCGCCAGGGGATATTCGGCACGGATATAGGCGTAACCGTTGGAGGCCCCGATGGCATAGGCAGCCACCAGCATGCCTTCCAGCACGGTGTGAGGGTCGCCCTCCAGAAGGGAGCGATCCATGAAAGCACCTGGGTCGCCCTCATCGCCATTGCAGACCAGATATTTTTTATCGCCGGGGGCGTTGCGTGCGAAGGTCCATTTGGTGGCGGCCGGGAAGCCGGCTCCGCCGCGTCCGCGAATATTGGCGATTTTGACCTGCTCGATAACATCCTCGGGGCTCATCTCCGCCACCATCTTTTTGATGGCGACGTAAGAGCCGCGTCCCTGGGCCTGTTCCAAGGATTTAGGGTCGATATGGCCGACGTTACGCAGGGCAATCCGGGTCTGCCGGGCCAAATAGGCGTCGGTCTCAGCATCCGGATTCTCACTGGAACGGATCAGGTTATCCTTGGGAAGATCGCCGGCTCCTTTGTGGAACTTCATGATCTTGGGCGCGCTTTTGCGATCCACATCACCCCACAGATAGACCTGTCCGTCGGGGTTTTCGATCTCCACCATCACTTCGCGGTGGCACATACCGACGCAACCCACGACCCTAAATTCCGCTTCGGGGGCCTGCTTTTTCAGCAGGGTCATAACATCTTTGGCCCCGGCGGCGATGCCGCAGGTACCTTCACCAACGGTAATAATCATGCCGTTCATGCGCGCACCTCCTGCACTTTGGCAGCCTTTTTGGCCTTGGCTTCGTTCTGCATCTCCTCATGTCCCGGAAGCACCTCTTTCACCTTGCGGGCGTGCTTTTTGAGGGAGCGTTGGGCATCGGCCCCGGAGAGGTTGGGGAACGCCTCTTCACCGATCAGCATCACCGGTGCCAGAGAACAGCAGCCGATGCAGGCCACATCCTCCACGGTGTAGCTGCCGTTGGCGGCGGTATCCTCCTCCTCATCGGTGATGCCGAGAATATGGTTCAACGAGGTGTTGAGCCGATCGGCTCCCAGTACATGACAGGCCGTACCGTGGCACACCTTGATCAGATGCCGCCCGACCGGTTTAAGCCGGAACTGAGCATAGAAGGTGGCGACGCCGTATAGCTGGCTGGCGTTGACATCGGTGTTGGCGATTACCAGGTCCATGGCTTTGCGCGGCAGATAGCCGTATGCGCCTTGTATGGCCTGGAGCAGAGGCACGGCTGCCGAAGGTTCACGCCCGATGGCGTCGATCCACGACTGCACGTCTGCCGGTTCTACCGTGGCTTCCAGAGACTGATTGCTCACGATGGGTCTCCTGATTAAGGGATGCCGATCCGTGTGGTTGATTTCGAATCCCGGCGCGAATCCGGGGCTCGCATATGAACATCACATATTTTGGCCGCAGCGCGACCTGTTGAAAAGCCCAGAGGGGCTTGGTCATTCGACTCAGGATTAGATGCTTACCATTTGAGCGTAGGAATTTCAACGGATAGTGCCTGGGGGGATGGTGGATCGTGGTGTGGAAATTTGCATTTTCGACCATAAGAGCGCATAAATATATAGCCCTGCGTGGGGGCCTGCACTGGCGATTGGAGGGGGGTAGTGCAACGGTATGTTCCATACAGCACACTTTATGATTTGCAAACCGATGGGGAGATGATGATGAAGCGACGTATTGGAGTAGGCGCACTCTTTATGTTGGCCCTGACTTGGATGGTTCCGGCGACCGCCACCGCAGATGTGGTGGTGCACGATCCCTGGATCCGCGAGGCACCGCCCATGGTGCAGACGCTGGCGGCTTATATGACTTTGGAGAACAAAGGCAAACAGGCTGTGAAGCTGGTCAAAGCCGCCAGCCCGGCTTTTGCCAAAGTGGAGGTGCATCAGACCATCCACAAAAATAATATGGCCATGATGGAGCAGGTTCATGGCTTGGAGATCAAACCGGGAGAGAAGGTACTTCTCAAGCCGGGCGGATACCATCTGATGTTGATTGCACCACTTTCCACTCAGCGTTTGATGGCTGGACAGCGGACTCCTGTCTATCTCTCCTTCAGCGATGGCAGCGAGAAGACCATTCAGGCTGAAGTGCGTCGTGGCGTGATGATGGGGGGTGGTATGGATCACTCTCAGCACGGCATGCAGAAGATGCGGCAACAGATGCAGCACCAGATGCATCAAATGCATCAGAAGCAGAACAATATGCCCGGCATGGGGATGGGGTCCGGTGATGCGACTCAGACGCCGCGCGGTCCTTCCCAAAACTCGATGCGTGGTTTTGCTTATCCCAGCAACGAGACGCCCCCTCCCTACCGTTATCGGTAGTTGAGCTGCCCTGCGGGGTGGATCATTCCAAGGGCCGGTATCGCTGGACGGTGGCCATGCCATGGTTCAGACTACCGGCCTTTGGCGTTCCATGCTGCCGTTTTGTCAACCTCCTTTGAAACAAAGCCCTGAGCCATGATGTTGACCATTGAGAATCTAACCCACCGCTATCCGGCCAAGCGCAAGAGTCCGGCCCGTTTGGCGTTGGATGGCGTCTCCATGACGTTGGAGGCGGGGGCTTTTTTTGTGCTGACCGGGCCCAATGGCGGAGGCAAGTCCACTCTGTTTCGCATTCTTTGCGGCCTGATGTATCCCAGCTCTGGGCAGGTGCGGCTGAAGGGGGAGGATCTGTTCAGCAAGCCGGAGCTGGCCCGGCGAACCATGGGGGTGGTATTTCAGCATCCAGCACTGGATAAACACCTGTCTATATTAGAGAATTTGTCCATTCATGCCGAACTTTACGGTCTCAGCAAGGCACAATTCAAGAGTCGCCTGGATGCCTCTCTGGGCTGGACCGGTCTGGAAGGGCGTCTGGATGAGAGAGTGGGTGGACTCTCTGGCGGGTTGCAGAGGCAGGTGGAGCTGGTGAAGGCGCTACTTCATGAGCCGGAGATGCTGTTGATGGATGAACCCACCACCGGCCTTGACCCCGGAAGGCGGCGGGCATTCCTGAAAACCCTTCAGAAGATTCAAAAAGAGCGCAACATTACTGTGATGATGACCAGCCATATCTTCTCTGAAGCGGAGGAGGCGGATCGTATGGCGATTCTTCAGGAGGGGCGTCTGCTGGCCAACGACAAGCCGGATGTGCTTCGGGGGCAGTTGGGGCAGGAGATGTTGGTGATTGATGCCATGGATCCTGACGTGGTGATGGCCGACGAGGCGCTGAAGGGGTTGGGTGTGCGACGGTTCAACGGTCAGATTCGTGTAGAGGGGGCGGATGCCCCGGCACTGTTGGATGGCTTGCTGTCTCGTCATCGGGGGGAGATTCGCAATCTCTCCATCAAGCAGCCCACCTTAGAGGATGTCTATATTCACATCACTGGCCATGCGTTGGATCACGAACATACGGAGGAGGACGCATGATGCGGGCCATCCTGGCGCTGGCGCGTCGCGAAATTACACGCTTTTTCCGTCAACCTCACCGGGTGGTAGGGAGTCTTGCGCAGCCGTTGATATTCTGGGTTTTTCTCGGCAGTGGATTCACGTCGTCGTTTCGTTTGCCGGGGATGGAGGGGGTGACCTATCTGGAGTACTTCTATCCTGGTGTACTTCTCATGCTGATGCTGTTCTCCGGCATCTTTTCCACCATCACCATCATTGAAGATCGCAACCAAGGGCTGCTGCAAGGGGTGCTTACCGCGCCGGTGTCGCGCTTCTCCATCGTTATGGGCAAGGTGCTGGGTGCCATGTCCATTGCCCTGATGCAGGGGGTTGTATTGTTGATTGCTGCGCCGTTTATGGGGTTGATCAACGATTGGAGCATCGCCTTGCTGGTGATTATGGGTATGGTGTTGTCGTCATTGGGCTTTACGGCGCTTGGTTTTCTCATTGCCTGGCGCATGGAGAGCACGGTAACGACCCGCTCTGATCCACCGCACGGACCATGCCCCGGTAAATCCACTCTCTTGCACGGACCATGCACGCCACCATTCCCCGTGCAGATCTGAACAACACAATCCCCCAGCACGTACCGCACGGGCATTTTCGCACCTGTTGCACGCCTGAGTATCCCTCGATCACGTAATGCCACAGAATCGCGTTACAGGGGGATTGTGTGGCCATCTATTCCCA